>METI01000054.1 GCA_001771285.1 candidate division NC10 bacterium RIFCSPLOWO2_12_FULL_66_18 | reverse complement strand
ACGGCTGGACCAGCCTGGCGGTGCTGGCCGGGGCCGTGGGGGTTTGGCTCGGCTATCCGCTGGCCGATCCAATCGTCGGCCTCCTGATCACGGTGGCCATCCTGGGGATCGTCTGGCACTCGGGCAAGGCGGTCCTCGAACGGGCTCTCGATGGACTCGATCCCAAGATCCTGGACGAGCTACGGCATGCGGTGGGCCGTGTGCCCGGGATCGGGGAGGTCGGGGAGGTCCGCGCTCGATGGATCGGCCATCGCCTCCATGCCGAGATCAACGTCGCTGTGGATGGAAGCCTCACGGTTTCCGCCGCCCACGCGATCGCCATGGAGGTGCGCCACCAGGCGCTCCATCACCTGCCCCACCTCGGAAATGCTGTGGTCCACACGGATCCTGCCGACCAGCCGGGCGAGAGGCACCATCAAATTGTCGCCCACACCCACGACGGCCTACCCGTGCATTCCCATTGAGCGCTCTACGAAAAGTGCAGGACGATGGCGTGGTAGACGCCAAGGACGGCGGCGGCCGCGGCAATGATCAAGGCGATGACGAGGTTCACGCCGAGCAGCCCTCGATAGACATGCACCCGATCCCCGGGCTGGGTTCGCCAAACATGGATGGTGAGTGCCAGGGTGACTCCCATGGCGACGACCATCAAGGCGTGCTTGACCACGAGGGTGTACACATACTCCCTGGCGAAAAACACCCTCGGGATCTGGGTCAGGTTGAAGAGCCGCAACCCCTCGGCGAAGGGTGTGCTGTATTCCATCTTGTACAGGCCGGTGACTCCCTCGACCACGAAACCGGCCCACGTGGCCACAAGCACAAAGAGACGCCGGTCGGTCGGGTTCAGCAGGCCGACACCGGTGGCCAGAAGCCAGAGGCCGAATCCCGCCAGGTGGCCCCACTCCATCGCCAGGTGGCGAAGAGTCGGGAAGTCGATATCGAACTGGGGCTTTTCCTTCTCCGGCGTCCGCTGCGGGACCAGGGGCGCCACCACGTCCAACGTGAAGTGAGCGTCGCCGACATACCGGCCGATTACCTCGACGGTCAGCTCCCAACGCCCGGGCTGCGGGAATCGGGTCTCCCCCGCGTAGAGGCCCGGATCCTCTCCGGCAGACAGCCGCACGTCCTCGCTCCGCAGGGCAGAACCGAGCTCTGCGTGTCGCGCGCGGACCTTGACTACAGCTCCAGACACGGGTCGCAGAGCTGCCGGGTCAAGCACCCGGACAATCAGTTTCCGAACCAGTGGATGAGCAGGATCTGCCTCTGCCTTGACCAGCCGGACCTGTGGGAAGTTCGGGAGCTTGTGAGCAGCGGCGTCTCCAACCGCAAAGACACTGACTGCAGCGACCCCGGCGAACCACCTCCAGCGCATGGATCCGAGCATAGCGCGGATCGCCCGGGCTGACCAGATGGAACCCTGCCGGATGCTTGGGGGTTGCCCGGGCGCGATCCTCACAGCCGCCGGGCCACAGCGTTCATCGAGCCGCTTTCCTTACGTACAGCGCGATCGCCTCGCGCAGATGCGTCCTCCGCTCCTCATCATTGAGCCACCGAGTGACCAGAACCAAGAGGGGAATGAGAAACATCATCGCGGCCTCGGACATGATCGCCCCACCGAAGGCCTGGTCATCGAGCGGGCTCAGCTCCCATGGGCGGGGTGCGAACGCGTAGGAGGGGTAGAGGACCCGGTCCGTCACGGCGATGACGAATCCGAGAGCTGCGTTCTGGAAGGCGGCGGCGATTATGTAGAGGATGCGGAAGCCATAGGCAATCTGCCCGTGGAGTCTTGGGGCCGGATTGACAATGGGCCACCAGAAAAGAAGGGCAGACCCGAAGAAGGTCACGTGTTCCAGGTCGTGGAGGAGGTGGTTCCGGAGGGCCGCCTCGTAGGCCTCGGGCAAATGCCACATCCAGAGGTTGAACACGTAGACTCCCCAGGCTACGGGCATCCAGGTAGCACTATAGAAAATCCGGCGGACCATGGCGCCCCGGGCGAGGAGGTGCCGTACCCCCAAGCGAAGTTTTCGGGGCAGGCCCCAAAGGAGAATCGGGAGTGGGTCGGCAAGCAGCAGGAGGGGCGGAGCAACCATGATGAGCAGCTCGTGCTGGACCATGTGCACGAGGAAGGAGAGAGACGCGAGCCTATCAACGGGCGAGATGAGAGCCAGTCCGACGGCCCCGAGTCCAGCCACGTAGGCCAAGGCCCGCCATCGGCGGGCTCGCCGGAAGCCCCGGTTGCGCAGGCGCCACCAGCCAATCGCAAAGGCGGTTCCGAGGGCGATGAGGACGAACAGGACGTCTGGACGCCAGCTCCAAGTCGTGAGGAGCGCCCGTAGTGTCGGATCCATAACGCTGGCACCTGTCGCCATCGGAGGACTGCCGGGCTCCAGTTGCCACAGGGGCGACGGGAAGAAGAATGCTCCCGGCCTCACCGGACGGATTGATAGCCCGCACCCCGACCTTCGGTGCTGAGGATCCCCCGGCCTGCCTCCGCCAGTTTCGCGCCGAGGAGCTCCCACCCCAAGGCGCCAATATGTTTGTACGTGATTCTGCCCTCGCGATCGGTAAAGAATGTCTCGGGAATGCCGTAGACTCCATAATCAATGGCGATTCGACTCTGCGAGTCACGGCCGTTCGGATAGGTGATTCCGAACTCCTCGATGAAGCGTCGAGCCCCCTCTTCCGTATCCTGGATGTTCACCCCCAGGAAGACGATCTCCCGATCTTTGACCTGACGCCATGCCTCTTCGAGTAGGCGCGCTTCGGCCCGGCAGGGCGGACACCAAGAGGCCCAGAAGTTCAGGAAAACCACCCGCCCCCGGTAATCCGAGAGGTGCACCACACTTCCGTCCAAGAGGCGAAGCTCGAAGTCCGGAGCTGGGCTGCCGACCAGCGTGGACGGGATCCTCCGCGGATCCACGGTGATGCCATAGGCCAGCAGGACCACCACCGCCACAATCCCCCCGAAGGTCAGGACGTAGCGAACCACGGCGGTTCGGCGATGGGGATGGCCATTTGTGGAAACTTCGGCGGCGCGATTGGCCATTTCACAACGCCAGCAGCCAGCGGGCGAGGTCCCTGGCTGCCTCCACGCCCCAGTCCCGCTCCCCCGGAATGCGTCCGATGATTCGCCCGTCCCGACCGATCAAGATTGTGGTCGGATGGCCCCGGGCGTTGAAGCGCGGGGTGACCTCATCCTTCTCGTCCATCAGGAGCGGATAGGTGATACCAAACTCCTGACGGAACCTGCGTACGGCGGCAGCGGACTCCCCGATGCTTACGCCGACGACCGCAAGCCCCTGGGGACTGAACCCCCGGTGGAGCAGCTCCTTGGCGGGCAACTCCCGCCGACACTTTGGTCACCAGGTGGTGAAGAACGTGAGGAGGACAACCTTTCCCCGAAAGTCGCGAAGGCTCACGCGCTTCCCCTCGGGGTCGGGGAGGGTGAAGTCCGATGCCTCCTTGCCCCGCTCGGCAAGGAGAACCTCCATCGCTGCGAGAGGGTCGTCCGCCACCCCTGGCACGCCGGAGGCGAGGAGGGTCAGAACCGCGAGTGCGGCGAGGCTCGCCGGCAGCCCCACGTGCAGACGCCATCCATGATCCCGATCAGTTCCACTTGGCATTGCTACGCCTTCACCTGATTCGTGGTTCAGCTTGCGGTCCGGAGCTGGCCAAGGATGTCCAGCACGTTTTTCAGGTTGTCGGCGAAGGAGCGGTCTATGCGCCTGCCCCGGATAATCCCCTGCCGGTCAATGATGACGTAGCCCATGTCCGACATCTCCATCCGTTCGCCCTTCATCTGATAGGCTCGGGTCACTTCCATCTTGGAGTCGGAGAGGATCGGGAACGTCAGGTTGAAATTCTGGCGCAGTTTCCGCGCTGCCTCGGGGCGGTCAATGCTTACGGCAAAGGCGGCCGCCCCGGTGGCCTCGACCTCCTTCAAGCGCTTTTGCAGCTTCCCGAGCTGCGTCTGGCACATCCCTCAGTCGGCGACCATGTAGAAGAACAGGGCGACCTCCTGCTTCCCTCGAAAATCAGCCAGCCGGACCGTGCGACCGTCCTGGTCTGGGAGGGCGAAGTCGGGGGCGGGGTCGCCTGGTCCCGGGGGCCGCCACGCGGTGGCCACGTAGTAACCGATGCCCGCAGAAAGCAGGACGAGGACTCCGAGGGCGATTCCCCACCGGAGTCGGCGACGGCGCAGACGCCTTTGCTCCCTGGACCGCTTTTTCTCCTTTTTGCGTTCGAGATCTGCGCGCACTCCTCCCCTCCGCAGAACTTTCGGTCTGGAGCCTCTCAGCGATCAGCGGGTGGGGGCGTTCTGTCTCCGGGTAAGCGGGGCCGGCCCTCGCCGCCCTCGGTTTGGCCCTGCCCTCCGTGCTGCCCCCGCTTCATCATCCCCCGCATCATGAAGTACATCCCGATCGGACAGGCGAGGACAGCAGCGACAGAGAGGGCCGAGCCAGCCACTGCAGCCAGTCCACCGGCGCTCACCAGCCCGAGGGCGGGCAGGAGCAAAAGCATCCCGCCGCAACACGCAGCCATTTTCAGGCGGCTGCTGATCCCACCTTTCTTCTGCGGCGCCTGCCCCCCTTCGAGGGTCCCGGTCGCCTGGGGTGGGGTAGCCTGCGCCTCGGCCACGACCGCGATAGCCGTGGGCTCCGCCGCCTGCTTTGAACGGACCTCCCTGGCGTACTCTGCTACGTGGGCCTCGGAGCAAAAATATTCCCCGAAGCGTTTCAAGCTCGGGTCGGGGGCGTCCCTTCCGCAGATGGGACAGAACGTTTCCGCCGAACCGTTCGACGATCCCGCCGACGGCGTCTCGACCGCTTGCTTCTCATCCCTGGATGCCATGTCTTCCTCCTCCCGCGGCCTCAGAAATCCGGCCGCTACACTCTCGTCACTCTTTTTGTGGTGGTAACGGCAGGGAAACCCGCCGGGCGACACGCTCCGTAGCTACCTCGATGACTGCCAAGTGGTCTGCGTGTGGACTGATGGCATAGAGCCACTGTCCACTCTCGCTCAGGGCCACCAGGTCCACTCGCTGGCCCACCTCAATCTCCCGCATCACGCCTCCGGTTAGCGGGTCCAGCACCCCGATGGTCCCGGCCGGGCCGTTCGCCCGGTAGCCCACACCCGTCATGTGGTGGTGCACGACATGGGTCGGCCTGCCGAGCCGCATCGTCGGAGCCAGCGGGTCATCTGCCACGGCCGGCGGGGCAAGGGACGTCAGCGCCAGAACGGCTGAGATGACAACCATGCCCCTCATCGTGAAGCCCAGCCCTCGGATCATGGTCGCTGGCCTCAGTTCTGCCGTTGCCACGTAGCGCCGTTGTCGGGGCTCCGGTATAGGATCCCGGAGGCTGTCCCCAGAAAGATCACCTCCGGTTTTCCGGGATCGAAGGCGACAGCCGCAACATCGCGCGGCGCCTTGGCGACCTTCTTCCAGCTCTCTCCGCCGTCGGTGCTCCTGAAGGCCCCCTCCCGCAACCCGGCGAACATGATCTTCGGATTGGTGGGGCTGGCGGCAAAGGCGTACACCGTCTTGTTAGTGGGCAGACCGCCCACCTGTTTCCAGCCTCAGAAGCAGTCCGGGCTGCGGAAGATTCCCTCGCTCGTGGCCGCATACAGGAAGATGCCACCCATCCCTGTCGGGATGTTCACCGCCTGGAGGGCGCGGACGTCGGGGTTGCTGGGCCCGTCATCTACGCGCTTCCATTCCGACAGGTCTCCGAGGATGCGGTACAGACCCTTGTCCACGACCCAGGCGTACAGGCGCTTTGGCTGCGTCGCGTTGTAGCCGTCCGCGGCCAGTGCATGGACATCTGACCCGCCCAGCCCCGTGCTGAATGATTCCCACGCGGCGCCCCCGTCCGTGGTCCGCAGGGCACCCCGGTTGTGGGTGCCCACGTAGAGGACCTTGGGATTGATCGGGTCCTGGGCGAAGCTCATGAAGTCCATGGCAGCCAGTTCAGCGGGAATTTTCACTTGTTGCCAGGTCTTCCCCTCGTCACTGCTCTGGTACAGGCCGTTATGCGTTCCGATCCACAAGCTGCCGTCGGTCGGGCTCACCAGGAGGGCGTGGAGGTGGCCAATGTCGTGTGATGGCCCTGCCGTCTCCCCGAATGTCGAGAGCGCCAGCGCAATGGCCGTGGCCAATCCGGCGATTGACATGACACGAGACCAGTGGGCGCGGATCCGCGACGTCGGAATCGAAGGACGAAGATCACCGCCTCTTCGTTGCGTAGTTTCCATGTATCCTCCTTGTTCAAGTGAAAGGCTGCTTACCACCGAGTCGAGAGCGATCATCCGATCTTTGCCAGCGTGATCATCCCCCCTTCCATGTGCATGGGCTTGTGGCAGTGGAAGAACCAATCACCGGGGTTGTGGGCGGTGAACTCGATGGTCACGGAACCCATGTGCGCCTCCACATCCACGCTATCCTTGACGATGGGCTGGTTCAGGCGCCGGCCATTGACGGCCAGGACCTTGAAGGATTGCCCGTGCAGGTGCATGGGGTGGGCCTCCATGCTCATGTTGTTGAAGCGCACGCGGACCCAGTCGCCCTTCCGAAGTCGCAACGGGTCCGTGTTCGGATATCGCTTGCCGTTGATGGTCCAAACCTCCGACCTCATCATCCCGCCGCTCAGGGTGAGGTCGAACGTCCGCTCCCGCCCCGAGGGAGGGTGCAGCACATCGCGGCCGCGACCTACCCCGTAACGCCAGAGGCTCAGGTCGGTGATCCCCTCGATGGGTGCCTCCGGCGTCCGCCCTTCGTGCCCTTCGTACACGAGGGCGACTTGCTCGCCGGCCCCGGGGTGGCCGGGCTCGGCGCAGTAGAGGAACCACGCCCCGGGGTTATCCGCAACGAACAAGACATCGTAGCGCTCGCTGGGGGCAATGGGCACGGCGTCCACCTCCACCGGTTGCACCAGTGGGTTCCCGTCAGTGTGCGTCACCTTCAACCGGTGGCCCGCCAGACGGATGACGTGGGTATGGTCGGCGCTGGCATTGATGAGGCGCAGGCGGACTCTTTCTCCCTTGCGGACGTGAAGCGGCTCGGTGGAGGGGTACGCCTTCCCATTGATGGTCATCGTGTCGTAGGCGGGCGTCTGGCCACCCATGCCCATCATGCCACCGCCCATCATCCCGCCCATGCCACGGCCTCCCATCATTCCTTCCATCATGCCGCGCATGCCGCCACCCATCATGCCGCCCATGCTTCCACGGGCGCCCTCCGTCCCCTCCCGAGTGCTCGGGAGCGGGCGCCCCGTCCCGGTGGCCCAGTCGTCTAGAACGAGTGTGTACTCTCGGTCAAATGGGAAGGGCTCAAGTTCCGCTGGCTCAATAATCAGGGGCGCCGTCAGCCCGAGGTCCATCTGCTTGTGCTCGGCAAAGTGCGTGTGGTACCAGCGGGTACCTGAGGGCCGCGCCTCGAACTCGTACACAAAGCTCTCTCCGGGCTGGACCGGCTTCTGAGTGATCCCTGGCACCCCGTCCATGGGATTGGGCACATCCACTCCGTGCCAGTGGATCGTCGTCGGCTCGGCTAGCTCGTTCTTGAGAGTGATCCGAACCCGCTCCCCCTCGCGGAGGCGGAGCGTTGGTCCCGGCACTTGGCCGTTGTACGTCATGGCCTTGATGACCTTGCCCGGGGCCAACTCCCACCGCGTCTCCCTGGCGACAAGCTCGATCTCCCGAATACCACCGGCGGCTACCGCGCGACGAGACGCAAGGACAGAGCTTCCGACAAGCGTGATCCCCACCGCCGCTACGCCGGAGGACCGCAGGAATTCCCGGCGATTCAATTCATTCACCTCACGCCAATTGTCCATGGCTTCCACTCCCGCTTGCCAGGGCTGATTCTGGTGTTTCGCCTGTTGTTTCCAGATTACCGACGATCCCCCAGGAGTGAGCGGATGTAGGCCCGCGCATCCTTGCCGTCCCACTCCCGGGCGCCGATGGCTCGACCCACGATGATCTGGCTCCGGTCAATAAGGTAGGTGGCGGGGAGGCCACGGACAGCGTAGGCCATGGCTGCCGTCCCCTTCGGGTCCAGGACGACCGGGAAGGTGAGCTTCAGTTCCCGGACGAAGGCCCGGACGGGTCCCGTTCCCTCCTGCACATTCACCGCCAGGACGACGAAACCCTGCCCCTTGAATGCCTGGTAAAGGCGCTCCATCGCCGGCATCTCGAGCCGGCAGGGGATGCACCATGTGGCCCAGAAGTTCAGGAACACCACCTTGCCGCGGAAGTCTTGGAGACGAATCGTGTTCCCATCCGGGTCAGTTCCGATAACGTTCGGCGCCTCAACTTGTTCCTTCGGTTTCTGGATGCCCAGCCCGGACGCAAAGTGATCGTCCGCCCCGGCCTGCGGCACGACCGACGCGATGGCCATGGCCAACAGTATGGCTCCCACGCTCCCAGAGATCCACGCCGCCGGAGACATCGGCACCGCCCTACACTCTCATAATGCTCTGCGGGTGCTGGGCCTCGGGGTTACCGGGGGCCATGCGGAAGATGGCGCTCTTGTCCACCTGCAAGAGCCCCTCAGGGGTCATAGCGATCTTGATCCGATCCAACGGCCGTGGTGCCGGCCCCTCGAAGTTGGTCCCGTCCCGCTTGAAGCCACTGCCATGACAGGGGCACTTGAACTTGTTCTCTGCGGCGAACCAGTTGGGCGTGCACCCCAGGTGCGTGCAGATGGCCAGCAGGGCATAGAAGCTGCCGTCCTCCTTCCGCACGATCCAGACCCGCTCGCTCTTTTTCCACCGCTCATCCACCACGCCCGGGACGAAGTTCTCCGGTCTGTCCGCAAGGAAGACGGCGGGGGGCTCGAACAACACCCGGGGGAACATGAACCGGGTGAAGGCCAAAAGCGACGCCCCGACCACCCCAGCGAATCCAGCCCATCCGGCGAGCGAGAAGATGTCTCGCCGAGCCCACAGGGTGGCGTCGGGACTGGGGGTCTCCCAGCCGTGTGCACCTTTCGCAGCCCTATCCTCGGGCATCTCTATCCCCCCCGCGTTAGCGGGTCAACCGGCCCAGCGACGGACCCGGTCTGGATGGGAGCAGCACGAAGGTTGAAGGTGGAAGCGGGATCCCTCTGGGCCCGAATGGGCATTTCATCTACTGCCGCCCCTGGCCCATCATCTGACCCATGCCTCCCATCATCTCCATCATCCGCACCATGCCGAGCATCACATCTCCGTTCCCCATCTGTCGGGCCATCTCCATCATGGCCGCCATGGCCTGGGGGGCCCGGTCGCTTTGCATGAACCGCTGCATCTCTTCCATGCCGCTGCCGCCGCTCCCCATCATCGGCCGCTCTGTCGCAGGTCCCAGGCTTGAGGGCTGCTGGTCCTTCGCCAGCTCGACCAGCTTCTTCCGCTGTTCCGGCGTCAGCACCGCCTTCCCCTCCTCGATAACCTTGAACCGGGACAGTCGGAGGTCCGTTCGGATGGCCTCGGCCTCTTTCAGCTTCGCGTCAACCGCCTTCAGGTCAACGGCCCCAGGTCCGATCAACTGATCGAGTTCCCGCTCGACCTTCTCCAGAGTTTCACTCTTTTTCTGGACCTCCTTGGTGAAGCGATCCCGAAGGGGGAACAGCCGGCCGACCTGCTCTGCAGATAGGCCGAGATCCTCTCGCCGGTCCAGCATGACGGTGATCCAGGGGCGATCATTTGTGGAGCCAGCCCCCATCATCCCACCCCCCATCATCCCTGGACCCATCGTGCCTGGACCGGGCTGCTGACCCGGTCGTTGCGGCTGCCCTGGCTGTTGACCTGGGCCCATCATGCCGCCAGGGCCCATCATCCCTGGGCCCATCTGGGCGAGGGCGAATCCCCCAAGGGCAAAGGTCCCGAGGACAAGTAGGGCGACGAGAGTGAGGCTCCGTCCGCGTGGGGCGTTCATGGTCCGACTCCTTTCAAGACCTTCGGGATAGTAAACCCCTGTCCCCAGCGTTGGAGACTGGAAACAGTGATCCCGGAGTAGGATCTGATACGGGCCCTTGTGATTGGGATTCAGGCAGTGGTCGAACTAGGCGAGCGGAGGGGCGCGGCCGTCAGGAGTGGAAAGAAAGCCGAAGGATGGAAAAGTGGGTGCGACGTACTGGAAGAGGATTTCCGAGGTCCCGCTGTACGGAAGAGCGTTGATCAGCGGCGCCGGGGCAGCCAGAAGGTGGTCCGCATGGCTCGCCGCCTTACTGCACAGCCCAGGGGGAGACCCGAGATCCTGACAGGAATCCTGGCTGGCCATGGTCCCGGCGACAAGGCAGAGCGGGAGCACAGCGGCAAGAATGGCCGCTATCAACATACCCGAGCCGGACCACCGATGGCGGTGTCTGCTGAACCTCGGCATGACGCAAACAGGATAAGGGAAGGAAATCGTCCGGTCAATATGAATCATGGTTCGGTAGTTCCTGGTTCGTGGAAATACCGTGGCGAAGGGGGAAGCGCACTATCGAGCCTGTCTAATGAAATGATCACCCCGTTCGAGCCCCTGATGGGACTCATGAGAGCAGCACTAAAATTACCGCCGTGGCTTCAGGTCAGGTGGCACCGCTTCAATATGGGGGCAGACCACTGCCTTTATCCGTCCCCGCTTCGCTGGCTGTTCCGAGCCCATCGAGAGATCTTTTAGCTTTTTCCGCAATGCGACCAGATCTCTCAGCCTCTGATCGAGGTCGGCAATCTTTCGTTTCAACAACGCCTGGACATGGATGCAGGGCTCATGGCCCATCCGGCGGAGTTCGACGATTCCCTTGATTTCGGAAAGCGTAAGGCCCAATCCTTGCGCTTTCTTGATAAACCGAAGCAGCTCGACCTCTTCTTTGGAGTAGAGCCGGTATCGGTTTTCGCCTCGTTGGGCCTGGGGCAAGAGGCCGAGCGTTTCGTAGTAGCGGATCGTCTTGGGGTTCGCCCCCGCCTGCTTGGCCACCTTGCCGATAAAGAATCCACCTTCTGCCATCAGCCGCTCCGCCAGCCTGTGGGGGAGCCGGAACTCTAACTCCGGCTCCCCGCACGTTGTCAGAGGGCGGTCAGGACCCCTTCCTTTACGTACCGTACAAGGGTGTTCCACGCCGCTTTTGGAAGGGTGATCCGCTCTCCGCCTTCCCCGATCCGGACGGCCACAGGCCTCCCCTCGTCCTCGAGGACTTCCACCTCTGGGCAGGCGCTGCATTCCGGACAGAGGGAGATCTTCTGTTGTACCTCCATGGCCATCACCTCCTCTCTTGGGACAATCTACACCTTCCAGCTAACTGGAAAGTCAAGAGCTTTTTTCGGTGGCATGCTGGTTTGATGAACAGTGGCAAGAAAAAGAGGGCACTCCCCGTCGTTCAGATTCGTGCATGGGTCATGGCCTACCGCATCATCGGCATCCGGGGCATCCGGCGCATTATGCCCGGACCCATCATGCTGGGGCCCATCATCCCGTGCATCCGAACCACCATCCAGCCCGCCTGCTCCTCGCCTAACTGCCGCAGCGGGGACAGCCGGTGCTCGATAGAAACCAGCGATTCGAGGTAGGAGACGAGGGCCCAGATCTCCTGGCCATCCAGCGAGTCTCCATAGGACGGCATGGGGGATCCGGATAGCCCGGTGGCGATCGTCAGGTAGATCTCTGCGGGGGCAGAGCCCCGCTTGAGCGGTCGCCAGGTCAAATCACTCGGTCGGGTCGGCCAGCCCCAGTCGTCCTTCATCCCCGGGGCCGAGGGGCCATCCCCGATGCCGCGGTCCCCGTGGCACTTGGCACACTCGGCGTCACGGTATAAACGGAGTCCCTCTGCCATGAGGTTTCGGCTCTTTGGCGGAGCCGGTGGGACGGCCACCCGCGATGCCGGTCGCTCGGCGGCGAAGCGGGGGGAGAAGGTCTTGAGGTATTGCACGACCGCCTTCCGATCCGATTCCGGAAGATCGGCGCGACCGACCATCCCGGTCCACCGGATTCCCTGCGTAACCGTCTGCAACAGATCGTCATCCGTTGGCAGGGACCCCGATGGGGTGGAGCGAAACTTGAGGAGGCCGCGGCGAAAATCGCGGGGCCGAATCCGGAACATGTGGGCGGCCATGCCGTTCCCGTCCCCGCTCTCGCCATGGCAGACGGCACAGTGGGCCAGGTACACGTCCCGTCCGTGACGCACGAGGTTCTGGGATGCCTGGGCTCCCTCCGGTGCGCTGGAAGATCGAATCGTGCCCACTGAGCCTTGCCAGAGCAGGAGAAGGACCACGGCGGCAAGAGCGACTCTCACATCTGCGCCCCTGGAACGGGCGCGGGGCCTGCAGGCTTTCCCGATCACGGCCGATCCTCCCGGAGCAGGACTTTCACGTCCCGGCGAAGTCGTCCGAGGGCTGCTTCATCATCGCTCGCGTAATAGCCGCGAATCCGCGCCTGGCGATCCAGCAGGACGAACCGCGAGCTGTGAATGAATGGCTTGCCCGGGTGGCCGGGATGAGCCAGAGCCGGGAGGGGGTCGAAAAGCCAGGCCACGGCGTGATTCAGGGTTCGGGCGACCGCGTGCCTGGGTATTGTCCTTCGAGGCGACGATTGCCCAGAGCGCGCGTCCGGGCGGTCTGCAGGGGATCGTTTGTCTTGGGATGAATCGGAGGCCTCCGCAGGATCTGCCACACTCAGGCGAAATCCCTCCAGCGCCAACGTGTAGAGGGCTTTCTTCTCTCCGGTCAGGAAGAGCCACCGGTCACGATCCGCCCCGAAGCGGCCCGCGTATTCAGCGAGAACCGCTGGCGTGTCTTGCTCCGGGTCAACGGTGATGGAGACCAGCCGGAGGTCCGGTTCGGCGGAGAACTCCGCCTGAAGGCGGCCCATCCGGGCGCTCTGAAGAGGGCAGGTGTCGGTACAGTGGGTGTAGATGAAGTTGGCGATCCAGACTTTTCCGCGAAAGTCGGCCAGCGTGATCCGCCGTCCGCCGCGTTCGACAAGGGAGAAGTCGGGAAGGGTCCCGAAGAGCTTCAAGCCCTCGAGCGGACGGTCGTCCTCGCTCCCCCGACCGCGCCACGCGCCTTGCCAGGTCCACACGGCGGCGCCGAGTGCGCCAGCCAGGGCGACGGCCAGCAGGCCCATGACGAGGTGCGGGCGAGGGGAGGCGGTCTCCGTCATGGCAGCCGCCGGATGGATTGCTCCCGCCGGCGTCCCGGAAGGACGGCATTGGTCCGACGGGCGTACGCGCGGTACGGCTCGCCGAACTCTCTTTCGAGATCACGATCCTCCTGCCGGGCCAGGCGGGCGTACATCACGATGAGGACCGGGGCCATGGCCAGGGTCAGGAAGGTTGGCCACTGGATGTTGAAACCCAGGATGACCAGGATCAGCCCGGCGTACTGCGGATGGCGGAGAAAGCCATAGATGCCGGTGATGACCAGGTGCCCCCTGCCCGCGTGCACCTGCCGCCAGCCGGTGGCCAGGAGGACGATGCCCAGTCCGATAAGGGCGACGCTGAGGCTCATGACCAGGTACACGCCCTGAGCCAGGGGGATGAGACCGGTGCGGGACAGGAGGTACGCCCACAGGTGGCTCTCCTGCAGGCCGAAGGCCGACGCCGGGACTCCGAGGGCCGGCGCCAGCAGATAGATCGTCAGCGGGATGCCGAACATCTCGGTGAAGAGGCTGATGAAGAACGCCGAGGCGAGACCGGCATTCCGCCATTCGGCGCGGCGCCGGGGGGCGGTGAAGCCGAAGAGGAAAGCCAGAAACAGCAGGCTCGCCAGGGCCACGGTGCGCCAGTTCCCGTACCAGGCGTGGAACGGTTGGCTCATGTCGCCCGATCTCTCCCGCACCGTGACGATCAGGGCCACCACGGCCAGGAGCGTGACCGCGGCCCAAATACCTGTGCGCAGGATAAGGCCGAGCGGTCGCCTTGACGTCGTGGGATGGATTTCCGATGCCTTTGTCGGACTGCCGGAACTATCGGAATGAGGGGAAGAACTCATCAGCATGCTCCCAGAAAATGCCGGCCCGGGACCATCCAGCTCAGAGTGCCCAGTAGGTCAGCGTGTCATTGATCCCTGCCAGGATGAAGACAATCCCCGCGATCCGGTTGCCAACCCGCCCGAGACGCACGACGCGCGCCCTGGAGCCCGCCAGGGCCCGGCCACCGACCGTGGCCACGCCCGCCAGGGCCAGGAGGGGCGTGGCTGTCCCTACGGCGAAAAAGGCCGGATAGCTCCACCCGATGGGCGAGCGCAGGCCCAGCGGGATCGTCAGCCCGAAGAACAACCAGAAGAGCGTCGGGCAGAAGGCGACGGAGAAGGCGAGGCCCAAGAGGAACGCCCCGCCGGACCCTTCCTGGGGAAGCCGCGTCTCCAGCCAGCGTTGCAGACGCCAACCCGCTTCGAACCGCCAGCGAATGACCCCGAGGAGAATCAGTCCCATGAGGATCAGCAGGGGGCCCAGGATACGGCGTGCGGCGACGACCACGGGCACCGTGGCCGAATCCAGGCGGAGGCCCAGCAAGATGATGAGTCCGCCAATCACGGTGTACACCACGGCCTTTCCCGCGGTGTACGCTACGGCGAGTTGCAGGGGCGACGTCTCGCTTCCACTCCGCCGGGACACGAAGGCCATGGCGCTCAGATTCGTCGTGAGCTGGCACGGCGCCGCGGCCCCGAGGACCCCGAAGAGAAAGACCGAGACCATGGGGACGTTGACCTGATCCGCCAGTGCGTTGAGCGGACCGCTGAGCCAGGCACTGACCCGACTCAGGACGATGTACCAGGACTCCATAATCCCTCGCAATGACCAATTCCCAATGCCCAATGACCAATGGGAGGGATGCTCCGCGTGACGGGCCGTGACCGCGCGCGCCACGCGCGCACCGCCATTGGGATTTGGAAATTGGTCATTGGTCATTTGATCCGGATGGTTCACGAATCCCTTCGTGAATTATCCGGATCAAGAGAACCACCGATAGATCAGTAGACCTGCTCCTGCCAGGAGCAGCAGCCAGGTGGACGGTCAGATGTGGATCTTCTTCACGATGACGCTCCTTCCGAGTCCGAGGAATCACGGGGGCTGCCGCCGTCCGAGGGCGAATCCGAGACACCTCGGGCGTCGGATATCACAACCGACAAGTCGGGAAGGGGATCAGGCGATCGGGGGCGGCGCCCGGATACTCCAGGCGGCGCCAGGACGGAGCGTGTCCGGCGTCCAGGCAGCGATTGGAGTGAGGTCATCTGGCACCAGCGTTGTCAAGCCGGGGAAACCCGGTTCGAGGACCAGTCCCGGGGAAAATTCTTTGGACCCAAAGGCCTTGGAGCAGAGGGTCGGGAACTGGGTACCTCCCTGGCAGGCGTGGGCTTCCAGCGCGAGGGCCAGGCTGGCGAGCGGGGCGCACAGCAGAAACGCCACGGCCAAACCCAGGACCGGCAGTGCATGACGGAGTGGCCTTGTGCGGCGGTCTCTCACCCGGCTCATGATGTGCTCACTCTACTCAGGGAACCTTGAAAGGTCAATGGGAAGCTTGCCGCCGCACGCCCAGGACGCCCACACGAAAACGCCTCCTCGTCGTGGCGATCGGCTCCATGGTGGCGGTACGTCAATGCCCGCGCGAAGGTGGAAGGTCCTCGGGGAGGGATGGGGGGATCGAATGAAGGTGAACCCCAGGGACTGGAGGGGCCTCAGCAGGAATGCTTTTTCAGCTCGTCGTACTCGACGATCCACAGGTTCAGGTGAAGGCGCCGCTCGTCGAGGTGGTAATAGAGCTTCTGGGACGTCCGGAAGCGGAGGGTCACCTGGCCGGACGGCTCATTCAGCAGGATCGGATTCTCCCCCTGTGGGTTGTTCCCCAGCCAGGCCATCGGCGGCGCCCCTGGCCCCCGGCTCTGGAGTTGGTAACGAAACGTGATGGCGGTCGCGCCCCGAGGCACGGCCTGCGAGAGATCGATCTCCTTGAACACCTCGCCTCTCCCTCAGATCCTCTGGAGGCCGGGGGGCATGGCGCCCCGATAGGACCAGTCCAGCAGCTCCATGGGGTGGACCACCCGGACGCCCAACCCGCGGTCTTTGAGCCCCCGTTCGATCTGGAACGTGCAGCCGGGGTTCGCGCTCACGACCACCTCGGCGCCCGTCTCCTTGATCCGATCGATCTTGCGGTCCAGAAACTTCTGGGCGACCTCCGGGTGAAAGACATTGTATACCCCGGCGCTGCCGCAACAGAAGTCCGATTCTGCGAGCTCGACGAGTTGGAGTCCGGGGATGGCCTTCAGGAGGTTCCTAGGCTGCTGCCGAACCTTCTGCCCGTGAGCCAGGTGACAGGCGTCGTGGTACGTGACCTTCAGGGGCAACTCGCGGAGGCGGCCGTTCACCGGGGTCTGGGCGAAAAGCTCGGAGGTGTCCCGCACCTTCTTGCTGAAGGCCTCGGCCCGCGTGCGATAGACCGGGTCGCTGTGGAGCAGCTCCCAGTATTCCTTCATGACCGAGCCGCACCCCGCCGCGTTGACGACGATGAAATCCACCCCGGCCCGCTCGAAGGCGTCGATGGTCCTCCGGGCAAAGGCCTTTGCATGCTCCCGCTCCCCCTCGTGCACGAGCAGCGAACCGCAGCACCCCTGCTCCTTCGGGGTCACCACCTCGAAGCCGTTTTCCGCCAGGGCATGGGCGGTGGCCAGATTGACCTGGGGCAGGAAGAAACGCTGGACGCATCCCGCCAGGAATCCCACCCGCCCGCGCTTTTGGCCCCGGGCCGGCAGCACCTCCGGCAGTTCCTTGCGCAGCCGCTGGTCGGGGATCGGGGGCAGGAGGGCCTCCATCTTCCCCAGTCGGCCGAAGAGGCTCAGAACCCCCGAGGCCCGGACCAGGCTCTGGAGGCCCGACTGTTGGTAAAGCCGGAGGAGGCCCGTGAGGGTCTCCAGGCGATCCAGGTCGGTGAAGGTCCGGAGGACGTGGTCGCGGAACCGCTTCTCGGCCGGGGGATACTGGTAGTTCCGCTCGATCTGCCCCCGCGCCGCCTCCATGAGGAAGCCGAACTTGACGCCCGAGGGGCAGGCGGTCTCGCAGGCGCGGCAGAGCAGGCACAGGTTCATGTGCTCGACGAAGCGATCGGTGATCTTCGACCTTCCCTCGCTGATGGCCCGCGTGAGGTAGATCCGGCCCCGCGGGTTGTCCATCTCGTTTCCCAGGACCAGGTAGGTCGGGCACGTGGGCAGGCAGAAGCCGCAGTGCACGCAGTCGAGGTAGATCTCGGTATCGGGCGGATCGATCCCATCGAATCCCCCCGCAGCGATCTTGTCCGCCGCCGGCCCAGTCATCTCAGAGTCCCCCCACGAATCGTCCCGGGTTCAAGATGCGCTGCGGATCGAATTGCTCTTTCAGGCGCTGCATCAAGGAAAACGCGCTTCCCGCCGGGCCCCAGACGTCCACCCGGGCCTTGACCTCGGGGGGCGCCTCCAGGACGACGAGGCTTCCCCCGGCCTCCCGGGTGAAGGCCCTGAGCGTGTTCACGGCCTCGGCCACCCCTTGCGGGAACCCTTCGGGCCGATCCCCGCACAGGGAGTAGCGCAGGATACCGGACCCGGCCTCGGCAACGATCCCGAGGCGGAGGCCGGCCCTGGTCGCCACCTCTTCCCCCTTCCTCACCGCCTCGGACACCTTGGCCAGGAGGACGCTGGCCTTCAGGACGGCCCGCTGGCCGTCGCCGAAGGTGAAGTTCCGAACGGCCCGCCAGAATCCGTGGTGGGTGTCCCCG
Organism: candidate division NC10 bacterium RIFCSPLOWO2_12_FULL_66_18; assembly: GCA_001771285.1. Classification (GTDB taxonomy): domain Bacteria; phylum Methylomirabilota; class Methylomirabilia; order Methylomirabilales; family 2-02-FULL-66-22; genus 2-02-FULL-66-22. Next base: position 13,543 of record METI01000054.1, on the reverse strand, counting down.
TCCAGGACGTGTCCGTGGAGGCCCCCGCCGTTCCCGCACAGGGTTCGCAGCGCCGCGATCTGGGCGTCCACCGCCTCCGGGACGCTGCCGATCGCGACCGCCAGTCCGTAGTGTCCCGCCTGCCACGGGAGCCCGACCTGCCCGGCGATCTGCCGGGCCGCCTCGCGGTCCAGCAGTTCCACCGCGTTGGGGACCAGGCTGGAATCGAGGAGCTGGGCGATAACCCGCTGCTCGGACTCGACGGCGGAGAAGGCGACCAGGTACGTCTTCTCCGCGGGGGCAATCGGGTAGAGGCGGAAGGTGGCCTCCGCAAGGATCCCCAGGGTGCCCAGGGCGCCGACGTGCATCTTGGGGATGTCGTACCCCGTCACGTTCTTGACGACCTTGGCCCCTCCCTTCGTGATCTTCCCGTCCGCATGGACCACCCGGGTGGCGATCAGAAAATCCCGGGCTGCCCCGTACCGAAGCCGCCTGGGGCCGCTCGAATTCGTGGCCAGGACCCCGCCGACGGTGGCCCGATCCGTGTACGGCGGGTCCAGGGCGATCCACTGGCCTCGCTGCCCCAGGATGGCCTGGGCATCCTTCAGGAGCATCCCCACCTGGAAGGTGGCGGTCATGTCCTCCGGCACGTAATCTACCAGCTCGTTCAGCCGGGAGAGGCCGACGACGATGTCCAACCGCTCGGGGACGCCGCCCAGTGCGATCTTCGTCCCACTCCCCCAGGGGGCGACCCCCAGGCGTTCAGCCGACGCGAAGGCGATGACGGCCGAGAGTTCCTCCACGGAGCCCGGAAACGTCACGGCCCTGGGGATCCTGCCATCCACGGCATAGGCCGACGCACCTGGACCCGCGACGACGTGTTCTGGGCCGACGATCGTGCCGAGGCGCTGGATCAGGATGTCCTCGGACAGCATGGGAGTCTCCTAGGAGTGGCCGAGCACCTTTTCCACGATGCCGCGCTGCCCCAAGGGCCCGGCCTTGACGTCCTTCGCGCCCGTCGGGAAGATCTTCCCCGGGTTGAGGACGCCATCGGGGTTGAACACGCGCTTCACGTTCTTCATCGCCTCCAGATCGTCCTCGGTGTACATGAGGGGCATGTATTCCCGCTTCTCGCGGCCGACCCCGTGCTCGCCGGTGATGCTGCCCCCCATGCCGATGCAGGCCTTCATGATCTCCGACCCCATCTCTTCGGCCTTGTGCAGCTCCCCTTCGTTTCGGGAGTCGTACAGGATCAGCGGATGGAGGTTCCCGTCTCCCGCGTGGAAGACGTTGGCGACGCGGAGGCCGTATTTCTTGCTGAGCTCGCTGATGTACGCCATGATCTGGGGCAGCTTGGTCCGCGGGATCACCGCGTCCTGGACGTAGTAGTCAGGGCTGATCTGCCCCATGGCGGCGAAGGCGGCCTTCCTCCCTTTCCACAGCAGCAGCCGCTCGGCGTCGTCCTTGGCCACCCGGACTTCCCGGACGCGGTTCTTCTTGCAGACCTCCGTGATGGGGTGGACCAGGGCCTCGACCTCCGCCCGCGGCCCGTCCACCTCGACGACCAGCACCGCCCCGGCGTCCAGTGGGTAGCCCGCCCCCACCCCCTTCTCCACCGCCTGGATGGCGTTGTTGTCCATCATCTCGAGGGAGACCGGGACGATGCCCGCCGCCACGATGCCGGAGACGGCGTTGGAGGCATCCTCGAGGTTTTCGAAGACCGCCATCAGCGTCTTCACCGCCTCGGGCTTCTTCATGATGCGCGCGATCACCTTCGTGGCGATCCCGAAGGTCCCCTCCGAGCCGACGAAGACCCCGACCAAGTCGTAGCCGGGCGTGTCGAGCGTCTTCCCGCCGAGCTCCACGACCTCGCCGTCGGGCAGGACGATCTCGAGACCCAGGATGTGATTCGTGGTGACGCCGTACTTGGGCGTCCGCACCCCTCCGGAATTCTCGGCCACATTTCCCCCGATGGAGCAGGCGATCTGGCTGGCCGGGTCCGGGGCGTAGTAGTAGCCCCGCGGGGCGATGGCATTCGTGAGCCAGACGTTGATCACGCCAGGCTCCACCACCGCCCGCTTGTTCTCGTAGTCAACCTCCAGGATGCGGTTCACCCGGTTGAGCCCGATCAGGACGCCCCCCTCCAGAGGCAGGGCACCCCCCGAAAGGCCCGTCCCCGAGCCCCTCGCCACGAAGGGGATCGTCTCCCGGTGGCAGACCTTCACCACTTCGGCCACCTGCTCCGCCGAGCTGGGGAGGACGACCACGTCCGGCATGGCCTTGAAGATGGTCAGGCCATCCGTGTCGTAAACCCGTAATTCGTCCTCCTCGCAGATGACCCCGTTCGGCCCGATGATTTTCTCGAGCTCCCGGACGATGCGTGCTTTGTCTTTCAGCATGGGGTTCTCCGCAGCCTTCGCGTTTCCTGGGGGGACCTCTTTGAAGGGTGTGAAAGGGGACGGAAAGCCTCTGGTTTCTCGGATCATGGAATTTCCCTCATAGATTTGTCAAGCCATTTCGTGGGAGGTGATCAATGCGGTGGAGTGCGGTCGTGTTCCACTCAGGAGCGGGATTGGGTGACAGCTTTCAGCGATGCTGCGGCGGCAGCCGCCTTCCCCAGCAGGGGGTCGCGCGGATGAGGGCTGGGGAGGGGGGATGGCTGAATCCCCCCCCCCGGCCGGTTCAACCTCTGCCTGGGGGGGCCGCTCGGCTATCGCCCACCGATGAGAACCTGGTGAAATTCAGGACAAACACGGCCTTAAAAAGCCTTGACAATTTCTACTATCCCGAATAGCGTCTGCGCAGGTCGGACAAGAGGATCAGCCGGATGGCGGACGGAGGGCGTGGGATTAAAGGGCTTTCGGGGGAAGCCCGTGGTTCCATCGCCTCGGCTGATCGGACCGGACGAGAAACAGTTCTTTCAGGGAGGGGGAAGGAAAATGGCTGAGGACACGAGCCGTCGGGACTTTCTGAAATCCTTGGGCGTCACCGTTGGAGGGGCTGCCATTACTGCGGCGGCAGGGGTCGTTTCCGGGCCGGCAAAGGCCGAGGCCCAGCAGCCTAAGGGAACGATTCCCGACAAACCATTTAAGGTCGGCCACATGACGTTCTTCACCGGCGCAGCGGCGGTGCTCGGGGAACCGATGTACAAGGGCCATATCCTGGCCGCCGAAGAGATCAACGCGCAGGGGGGACTGCTGGGGAAGAGGAAGATCGAGACCATCAAAGCCGACGAGGCGGCCGGCACCGACGCCAACGTCAAAGAAATGAGACGGATGAAGCTCTCCGAGAATATTGAACTGTTCACCGGTGTCACCTCGAGTGGAAACACGCCAGCCCTTGGTCCCGTCGCCGAAGAACTGAAGCTTATGACCATCTTCGTGGACGGATGCACGGATTTCCTCTGGGACAAGGCGGTCCCAAATCCTCACTACATTTTCAGGATCACCAACATGCAATCGGCGGACGGCGTGACCGCGGCGGTCGGCACCGCCATGACGTGGCCCCAGGTGAGGAAGATCGCCCACATCCACCCCGACTACTCGTACGGGCGAAACGCCTTCGATCACTTCACTGTGGCCATTAACAAGCTGGTCCCCGGCACGAAGGTGGTCTCCGAGGGATGGCCCAAGCTGGGGACCACCGACTTCACGTCTCACATCACCAAGGCGATCTCCGCGAAGCCGGATCTCCTCGTCTCCTCGGTCTGGGGCGGGGACTACGTGGCCATGTACAAGCAGGCCCTGCGCTACGACCTGTTCAAAAAGATGAAGTTTACCAGCATGATCGCCTTTGGGGTCGCACCCCACGCGATCGGCAAGGATCACCCCCAGGGTGTCATTGCCGGCATCCACTCTAACTACTACTTCACCTACCCGACGAGCAACCGGTGGCCGTTGAACGACACCTTTGTCAAGAAGTATTATGACCGGTGGAAGGAGTACCCGAACTTCCAGTCCGAGGGCGCGTACGTGGCGATGCACATGTTCACGATGGCGGTGGAGCGGGCGAACAAGCTGACCGGCGGCTGGCCTGACGACGACGCGATCATCAGCCAGCTCGAAGGCCTGTCCTTCTCGGGTCCGGCCGGCTACATCCACATCCGCCCCGACAATCACCAGGGTTACAAGGACGCCGTCACGGGGTTCAGCATCAATACCTCCGATTACGACTTCCAGATCCTCGATCCAAAGAGGATGATTACGATTCCGATCCGGAACATCACGGCGCCTCCGGGGTGGCCCAAGGGAGAGCCGACATCCACGTACACGTGGATCGAGAAAACCTGGCCGAAGGTCGCGTAGCCTTCACCCCAGCTTCCACCTTCTTCGAACTGCCCCCCGGGTACCAGGAACACTGCCCCGGGGGGCAGGTTTATGTTTCGGGTCTTGGAGAGCCCCAGATCGGCGTGTGACCCTCGGCGATCAGGGGCGGCCACCGGATTCGGGCGGGGCCGACGGCGGCCCCTGAAGGGTAGAGGTCCCATCGGTCGAGACATGAGGCGCAAGACCCTTCCAGTCGTTCTCCTCACTCTCTCCTTCCTGGCCACCACTCGCGCCGAAGCAGACCATCCATTGCCTTTCACTCCCTCCTACTATCCGCATGAGATCCGGATACGGCCGGTGGATCCGGCCGCCGCGGCGAAGCTGTTCTCCACCCACTCCATTCACGCCTATGTCGGGGGAGATCTGTCCGCGAGGGGTGAGAATCCTGCCGGGATGAACCACGTGGAGTCTCTGGGGTCGTACCTGACGGTGACGTTCAACACAGGGTCAAGGGCGTGGGGTGACCGGGACACCCGATGCGACAGCGCGGGGAAACTGGTCCGCGTACTGGCCACGCAGCAGGGTCCCTATAGCTTTCACCCCTACCCGGTGACTCCATTCCACATGGATTACCTCCAGCACTTCGACCTGGCCGAATCGGCGAAACGGCAGTATGGATCCCGGCCTGACCAAAGCGCGTCCGGCCTCAGCCTGAAGGTTCGATCCAGAGGGAAACTCGCTGAGAAATTGGTGCCTTTGGACTGGCGGGGGAACGGGCAGGGATGGGACGCCACCGTCGAGGAAATCGACGCCCAGGACCTCGTCTCCTCCGCCCGGATCAGCCTGAACGGCTGGCTGGGTCCACCCTGGATCAAGGAGGGCTGGTTTCACGCGTATCTCCTCCTTGCCCGGTCGGTCACCGACGTGAGCGCAAAGCGGGACATCGGCGCCCTCTACCAGCAACTGGTGACGGGGGCCTACGGCGGGGAAGCCGAGCAACTCACTCTGGAACGGCGGTTGGTCTCCCTCCTCCTCGGCGGCTGTGAGCGCATCGTCGTCGGCTATACGGTGAAGCGCGAGTACTTCAACGACTCGGATTACGCCGAGGGAATCGAAAACATCGCCTACGACTCCCAGGCCGGCTTCGCCTCACCGATCTTCATCCGGACGGTGAAGCTGAAAGATTACCTGTGGAACGGCTGGCTGCGGTTGGGGGTCGCGGGGAAACATCGAGCCGCCTGGAACCCCTTGAGCGGTTTCACCGACGTCCAGGGGCGACTGATCTGGTCCGCCGTGAGCGACCCCGCGGTAATCCCTGCCCCGTATAGCGCAAGCTGGGTCGCCAACCGGGTGACTGCAACCCTCGCAACCGGGGATTCGCCTTCCGGAGGCGTGGAGGTCCCGAAGGACGCCCTCATCCCCGAGCCAGGGACGGGGGCCCTCCGACTGGTCGGGGAGGGAAGGACCGCCAAGGCGAAGGTTGTCTATCGCGTGCTGGCATCGGCGTTTCACGACACGACCCGGATGACGGTAGCCGATGTCCTCTATCCCTTCATCTTTTCGTACCGCTGGGGCGTGAGACACCCGCAGAACCGGAATGAATATGATCCCTCCATCGAGGCCTCCACCGCGTTGGTGAGGGAGTGGCTCCAAGGGGTCCGGGTCGTCCGGGTGGAGACAGAGGTCAAGCGCTTCGAGGAGGCGAACGTCACCTACCAGGTTCCCGTCGTCGAGGTGTACCTGAAATACGCATTGCCGGATGCTCAGCAGACCACATCGGTGGCTCCTCCCTGGCCCACTCTCCCGTGGCATCTCATCGTCCTGATGGAGGAGGCGGTCAAGCGCGGCGTCGCCGCCTTCTCCCGGGAGGAGGCGGAGCGTCGGGGGATCGGGTGGTTGGACCTGGTCAGAGATCGCAAGGCGAAGGAGCGTCTGGCGAGCCTGGTGAAGGATTTTGCGCGCCAGGGGTATGTCCCCAACGCGCTGAGGGGCTTGGTCACAGTTGACGAGGCGAGGGCGCGGTGGACCGCCCTCAAACGATTCCACGACAAGCACGGCCACTTCCTCGTCACCAACGGGCCATACCGGCTCGACCGGTGGTCCGAGGGCTCGGCCGTCCTCCAGGCCTTCCGGGACTTCACGTACCCGTTGACGATGGGGGCGTTCGACCAGTATCCCATCCCCCGTAGAGCCTACGTCTCGATGGTTGACCTGCGGGATGAGCGGCTGGAGATCCGTGCCGAAATCGAGCGGGTCATGAAGTTCCAGCGAAGCTACACGATCGCCAGGGAACCGCTCCGCAGCCAGTCGCCGGACGGGGAAGCCGTAGAGATTCCGGTCTGCCGCTATGTGGTGGTGAGCCTCGGGGGAGACCTCGTCAGCGCTGGGAGCGCGCCATACGGGAAGGCCGGGGTCTTCACCGTCGATCTCCGGGGGAAATTGAAGCCGGGCCCGTACCGCATCCTGGTGGGGCTGTACCTGGGTGGCAACTCCGTCAATCTGGACATAAAAGTGGTTCCGTATCAGGCAGAGGGCCCGTCATGACTCCCGGCTTGACTCGACCGTCTTCTTGAGGCAGGGTACCGCCCGTGGAAACGCTCATCATCCACCTGCTCAATTCGCTTCTTTATGCGTCCGTGCTGTTCCTCATTGCCGGCGGGCTGAGCCTCATCTATGGGGTCATGCGGATCGTCAACCTGGCGCACGGGAACATCTACGCGGTTGGCGCCTACACCACGGCTTGGGCGGTAGGCCGTATTGAGGGCGGCGCGCCGACCATAGCGCTCTACGCTATCCTCCCAATCGGTGCCGTGGCCGCCGCAGCGCTCGGGGCGGTCCTCGAACCTACCCTGCTCCGGCCGCTATACAAGCGCCCGGAGGAGTATCAACTGCTGATCACCTTCGGGCTGCTATTGGTCCTCGAGGACGTGATGCGCTTCATTTGGGGGGCGTATCCGCTCTCGGCCAGCGCCCTCTTCGAGGGTATGGGGAGCTTCTCAATCGGCGAGTCCATCTACCCGGCCTACAACCTGGCGGTCATCATCGTGGGCGGCATGGCGGCGGCGGCCCTGTGGGCCTTCGTGTACAGGACCAAGTTTGGCGTCATCCTGCGAGCGACTTCCCAGAACATGCGGATGGCGTCTGCGCTCGGGGTGAACGTCAACCAGGTCTATGTGCAGGCCTTCACCCTGGGCTGTTTCATGGCAGGCCTGGGTGGCGCCATCATCGTCCCGCAGCAGGGTGCGGTGCTGGGCATGGGGGTGGACGCGCTCATCTTAGCGTTCGTCGTCGTGGTGATCGGCGGGCTTGGCAGCCTCGAAGGCGCCCTGCTCGGAGCCCTGATGGTCGGCGTCGTCCGCGAGTTTGGCATCACCTTTTTCCCGGAAATTGAGCTGGCCGTGCTCTACCTCATGGCGGCCATTGTCCTCCTTATCCGGCCTGCTGGCCTATTGGGTCGCGCATGACCATGGTCACTGTTCTTTCCCGGCGCCTCCTGCTCTCCGCGGCGGTTATCCTCGCCCTGCTGGTCATCCTGCCCTCCGCGCTGGATCCGTATCAGACCATTCTGCTGTCCTACGGCCTGATCTTCGCCATCGCCGCCCTCGGCTTCAACCTGCTTCTCGGCTACACGGGCCTCCTGTCCTTCGGCCACTCCGCCTACTTCGGCATGGGAGCCTATGCGGTGGCCTTCATCGTGAAGTACCTGAAGATCACGTCCATGGAGGTCTTTCTGATTGGCGGCATCCTCGCTTCGGCGGCCGTCGCCGCGCTGTTCGGCTTTCTCTGCGTGCGCTACACGCGGATCTTCTTCGGCATCCTCACGCTGGCCCTGTCCCAGGTGCTCTGGAGCCTGGCCTTCAAGTTCTTCTGGGTCACGGGGGGCACCGATGGCCTCCGGGTGCCCACGCCTTCGCTCCTGGGGATGCAAATGGCGCCGGGGCAGGACAAGATGACCTTCCTGGCGCACCGGTACTACTATTATGTGCTGATCATCTTTCTGGCCGGGCTTGCGGTGATGTGGGTGATCGTCCACTCACCCTTCGGCAAGGCGCTGCAGGCGATCCGCGATAACGAGACCCGCGCGGAGTTCGTCGGGGTCCAGGTGCGCAAGTACCGGTTCGTGGCTTTCCTGATCTCAGGAGCCTACACGGGGCTGGCAGGGGCGCTCTGGGTGCCGCTGAACGGGCTCACAACCCCGGAGATCCTGCACTGGACCTTCTCGGGCAAGATCGTTTTCTTCACCGTGCTCGGCGGCTTCCAGACCTTCGTCGGGCCGATTATCGGCGCAGTGGTCTACAACTATCTGGAGACCTACGCCGTAGGACACACCGTCTACTGGCAACTGGTGCTGGGGATCGTCCTGGTGGTGCTGGTGCTCGCCCTCCCGGCGGGCATTGTGGGGACCGCGAAGCGGCTGGGACTCCGGCTCAGGAGGGCGGCCTGAGGTGAACCTGCTGGTGACGAAGGTCCTCACCAAGTACTTCGGCGACACCCACGCGGTGGACGGAGTGGACTTCACCGTCCAACAGGGCGAACTGCTTGCCCTGATTGGCGCCAATGGAGCCGGAAAAACGACCCTGGTGAACCTGATCAGTGGCATGCTCCGGCCTGACAGCGGGAGCATAGTTTTCCAGGGAGCCGACGTCACCTCCCAGTCCGTGCATGGACGGATCAAGGCGGGGATCGCGAGGAGTTTTCAGCTCGTCAACCTATTTGATCAGCTCACCGTTCTCGACAATGTCGCGCTCGTGATTTTCTCTCGGGAGGGAAAGACGCGGAACTTCGTCTACCTGGCCGATCACGATCGCCCCGTGCGGCAAGAGGCCATGGACGTGCTCCAGCGGTTTGGCCTCGAGAACAAGGCCAATATGCTGGCCGGCGGGCTCGCCCAAGGAGAGCGGAAGCTCCTGGACGTCGCGGTGGCGGTCGCGCTGCGACCCAAGCTACTGCTTCTGGATGAACCGACCAGCGGGGTCAGCACGCGCGAGAAGGCCCCGATCATGGATATCATCACCGCCATCGTGCGGTCCGAACACATCACGGCCGTCATCATCGAGCACGACATGGATGTTGTCTTCAAGTACTCGGACCGGATCGTCGTGATGCACCAGGGCACCATTCTGGCGGACGGGACACCAGATGAGATCCGAACGAACGACCAGGTGATCACCACGCTGATCGGGACGCAGGCGTCGGGATGACAGGCGATCCCCGCCAGCTTCCGATACGGAGCGGAGAGCATGCTCGAGCTTGACCACATCAACACCTACCGAGGGCCAGCCCACATTCTCATGGGGGTGTCGCTGCTCGTGAGGGACGCCGAGGCGGTGTGCCTGGTCGGCCGCAACGGGGCGGGGAAAACGACGACCATCGAAAGCATCATGGGGTTGCTGCCCCTGCGGTCCGGCAAGATCACCTTCGGCGGGCGGGACATCACGCGGCTGCCGACCCACGAGCGCGCCCGGCTGGGCATCGGATACGCCCCGGAGGATGCTGGCATTTTCCCTGACCTCACCGTGGCGGAGAATTTTCAGATCAGCCACTGGCTGGCCCGCGCGCCGCGCAATGCACGGCCGCAGTCGCCTGCCGATGACATGGACGAGAGGATCTTCGCCGTCTTCCCCGAAGTCCGGGAATTCACGCAGCGGCGGGGCCTTCACCTGAGCGGTGGACAGAAAAAGATGGTAGCGATCGCCAGGGCCATGACCCTGTCGCCCTCCATTTTGCTCCTGGACGAGCCGTTCGAGGGGTTGGCGCCGGTCGTGGTGAATCGCTTCATCGACGCCGTGACGAAGATCAAGGCGATGGGCATCTCCCTGTTGATCGCCGAGTCGAACTTGCACACCGCCAGGCGTGTCGCGGACCGGCTCTACGCGATCGATCGAGGCGAGATCATCTTCGAAGGAGACCCGCGAAAGGCTTTCGAAAACGAGGAGGTCATGAAAACCATTCGCGGGTGACCGGTGTCCCTGCGCTCTGTCCCGCCGCCTCTCCTGTTCGTCTCCCGACGTGCACCTTCCAAGACGGTTCAGTTCTTCCGGCCACGGCCGAGTGCCGAGGCTCCACGGGATCGGCAGGCTCCCGCGACGAATTGGGAGCGGCGGTGGTCTGGAGGGTGGGGGGGGAGATCTTCGAGGACTTTCTGGCAGGTGGTGATGAGGGGTCGGCCTGAGAAGGCGCTTGACCGGCGTGCGGGTAACTGCTGTTGCCGGACCTTCTCCAGAGTCCTGGCAGCCTCGGCGCTGATATTCGGGCGAGTGTCCTTCAGCGTCTTACGCCGAGGGACTCGAATCCTTCGCTCCGGGAGTGGCGCCTACCAGCCAACCAAAGTACGCCACCCCCAGAGTCATGGCGACCAGAACGACTGTGGTGCCGATCTTAGACGTCTCTGCGAGCAATTTGAGTGTGCCGCTCGATAACCCGACGAAGGCCAAGCCGATAACCGGGATCACCGGGGCCCCACATCCCATGACACTGCACGGGCCCGTGGAAAGGCCGAGAACGCTCGTCAGCGCGCCCACGACGCCGCCCTGGCGGCTGATCCTCGATCCCCATCCCTGTTGCCTGACCTGATCCCGCCGATAGAACCACAGCGTGAAGTACGCGCCGACCAGAAACGACATGAAAAAGAATCTGAGAAGGTCGCTCGTATCCACGGCGTATCCCCATTCCACGCCGCCATAGGGGCTGTCCGCCGAAAACCAGAAGAGCGCAAGCCTGAGAAGAGATTCGACCTTGCGTCCGAAGGGCGCCTCGTTCGAGAGGAGGTACTCGGGTAACCTCGACAGCCACGGATTGAACGTGAAATAATCGACGCGCTTGCGGGCCAGGGAAAGCACGACAGGAGGCAGGAACAGGTCGAGGGCAAAGACGGCGGTCGTCACCGCCAGGAAGAGCCTTGGCCGGGCCCGGATGGCAGCCGCGATACCCCTGATCCCGCTCGCAACCGCAGCGCCGACTCTCTGAAACATGCGATCGTCCCTCCCACGAAGAGGACGAGATTGGCCACCTGGTGCGTTCTCTCGGGCGACTTCTCCCAAGGCGTTCCAGCAGGATTTTCCCCAGAGCCTCGTGGAGGCTCAAGCTTTACTACGCCATGCAGGATCGGGCAAGTGCTTTTTCCAGGTCTCGCTGGCCGCCCTGGCCGAATGAACGGTGCAGGCCTGACCGCCCTGGTGTGGGGTGGGGCCCAGCCCCGAATCGCTGCGCTAGTCCATCCTTTTTCACACCTATGGAGCATCGGCGTTTATCTGCGTCCATCTGCGGTTGCTTCCGCATCAGAGCCAGTCAACCGTGACACGGTATTCGCCCACGCCGATTCTTGACACCCTCAGCCATTCCCAGTAGGGTAGCTTTATATCGTCAGCAGACTCGGAGAGATTCCATCCAGCCTCTGTCCAATGCAGTCCCCACCCGAGATCTGCTCGTTTTCGCGGGAAGCCGCACGGTGGACGGCGTGGCGGACGATCACATCCTCCTGGCCCCGCCCTTCATCATCACGGAGAGCCAGATGGACGACCTGCTGGCCATCCTGGGCGAGGCCATCACCGCGGTGGAGCGGTCGTTGCCGCCGGAGCTGAGGGGCTAGAATCACGAAGAGCGTTCGGGAGTTCGGTCGTTCGGTAGTTCCGGGCTGCCCCTGTCCCACCGAACAGCCGAACAGTCGAACGCATTAAGGAGGCTCGTTCTCAAATGAGTCCCCAGGTCTTCCGCGATTTCCAGCGCATCTACCCGGTGATCACGCGTGGGAAGGGTGTTTTCCTCTACGACCAGGCGGGGCGGGAGTACCTCGACGCGGTTGGGGGGATCGCCGTGGTCAACGTGGGGCACGGCGTCCCCGAGATCATCGCGGCGATGACCGAGCAGGCCCAGCGGGTGGCCTTCGTGCACGGCGGCGCCTTCGCGAACGAACCGGCCATGGCCCTGGCCGAAGAGCTGGCCACCTGGACCCCCCGGGGGTTGCGGCACGTCCTGTTGCTGGCGGGCGGGTCGGAGGCGACCGAGACGGCCATGAAGCTGGCCCGCCAGTACCACGTGGAGCGGGGGCGAACCAGCAAGTACCGCATCATCTCCCGCTGGACCAGCTACCACGGCAACACCATCGGCGCCCTGTCCATGTCGGGCCGGACCGCCTGGCGCGGGGAGTTCGTGCCCTACCTGCAGAACTTCCCCAAGATCCACCCGCCATTTTGCTACCGGTGTCCCTACGGCAAGACTTATCCGAGTTGCCAGATCGCCTGCGCCGACGACCTGGAGCGGGTGATCACACTGGAGGGGCCGGACAGCATCGCCGCCTTCATCGCCGAGCCGGTGATCGGCACCTCGGCCGCGGGCGTCACGCCGCCCCCCGAGTACTACCCACGGATCCGCGCGATCTGCGACAAATACGACGTCCTGTTCATCGCGGACGAGGTGATCACGGGTGTCGGGCGGACGGGGAAGAATTTCGGGATCGACCACTGGGGCGTCATCCCCGACATGATCACGACGGCCAAGGCCCTGAGCAGCGGGTATGCCCCCCTGGCGGCCGTGATCCTGCACGAGAAGGTATACGACGCCATCGCCCGGGGCTCGGCCCGGACCACCCAGGGCTTCACCTACTCGGGGCATCCCCTCAGTGCGGCCGTGGGGCTGGCGGTCCTCCGGTACCTCAAGGCCCACGACCTGGTGGCCAATGCGGCGCGAATCGGGCGCCGGCTGCTGGAGCGCCTGACCAGCCTGCAGCGGTTCCCCATCGTGGGGGACGTGCGCGGCACCGGCCTGATCCTGGGCGTGGAGTTCGTCGCCGACCAGGCCACCAAGCGGCCGTTCCCTCCGGACGCCGAGGTCACGCGTCGGATCGTAGAGGCCACACTGGAGGAAGGGGTCGTGGTGGTGCCCGGCATGAGCGGCATGATCGACGGTGTCTGCGGCGACCACATCCAGATCAGCCCGCCCTACATCTTCAGCGAGGCCAACGTGGAACAGCTTGTGGCGGCCCTGGAGGTCGCCATCCAGAAGGTCATGCGGGAGGTGGAGCCCTCTCGGGCCTAACCCGGATAATTCACCAACGGACCGGTGAAATCTCCGGATCAAATGACCAATGACCAATTTCCAATGACCAATGATGGTGGGCGCGCACAGCGCGCCGTCAAGGGGCTTCACGGAAAATCCCATCCGCAATTGGTCATTGGCCATTGGGATTTGGTCATCGCCCGAGATTATTCGCGAAAGCGTTCGCGAATAATCAGGGCTAGGGCCGATCCCGCCGAGGACACCCCCAGGCCGAGGGAGCGCTGCGAGGCAATGGAAAGGAGAAG
>METI01000053.1:8215-8400 GCA_001771285.1 candidate division NC10 bacterium RIFCSPLOWO2_12_FULL_66_18 | reverse complement strand
ATCCGGGGAAACACGATGTCGCCGCCGCGGCCTCGCGGCGCCAGATCGTCCCGCTTAGAAGATCGTGGCCCCAAGGGGCACCTCCTTTGCTAGCGGTCAGCGTTCAGTCGTCAGCGGTCAGCGGAGCATTCGAAGTATTTGCGGCTCCCCGTTGTTTCGCATGGGTATAGCATCCCCTCCCCCCG
>METI01000053.1:0-8145 GCA_001771285.1 candidate division NC10 bacterium RIFCSPLOWO2_12_FULL_66_18 | reverse complement strand
TTCCCAAGACGTCCTGATTCCAGAATCGCAGGACGCGGAACCCCTGAGCTTCCAACCATGCCGTCCGGTCTGCATCCGATGTGACCTGTTCCGCATGCTGGCCTCCATCTACTTCGACAATCAGTCTCTTCTCAAAACATACAAAATCAACGATGTAAGAGCCCAGCGGTTGTTGCCTCCGGAACTTCTGTCCCTCCAGTTGTCGGAGGCGAATGTGCTTCCACAGTGACCGCTCTGCTTCTGTCGGATTCTTTCTCAAGGTTCTGGCGTGTGCCTTGTTCATTTCCCCCACCCGTGCCCTCCCCCACACGAGGGGGGAGGGGAAGAGAGTCTCCACGGAAAATGGGAAGGGGCTGATCCGAGAAATATGGAACGGGACAGATGGTTACCCTCTTGCCAGCCGAGTTTTCCCTCGAACGCCTCCATGGCGTCTGCTATAGTACCGTGAGAGTGTCACGTGCCGCCGGTGCCCGAAGGGGGTCTGCATGACGGCGAAGACACGACGAATGCTGGGCGTCCTGGGCCTGTCTGCAAGCCTCGGCTTGGTCGGGGTCGCCGTCACGACCTACGCGACGTGGCCCGCCAACACGCTGGGGAACTATCTGCGCAACCGGCAGGCACACCAGCAGATCATCCTGGCTCTGGAGCGCCGGACCAGCGCGGAGCGTGATTCGCTGACCCGCGAATTCTACCAGGCCTGGCTGGCGGAGGAAAAGGGTAACCTTGCTGGCGCCATCCAGGGGTTCCAGTCGTTACGGGAAAAAACGCGGCCGGGCACCCCCCTGCACCTGCACAGCTCGCTCCGCCTGGGTCTCGCGTACGGACTGAACCGCGACCTGGAGCAGGAGCTGGCAACGTACCAGGGGTTGATGGATCAGTATCCTGGCGCCAGCCGGTTGAGCCAGGCGACCTTCTACCTCCGGCGGGGCGAGGCGGAGCGGGCTCGCGTCCTGCTGGACGAGGCGCTGGGCCAAGACGAAAAGGACGGCAGCCTCGGGACCAGTCGCCGGCTCGCCCAGGACCTGCGAAACGGCCTGGGACCCATGCGGGGGAACGGGCCCGCCATTTCTCACTGAGGCGCGGAACCAGCATGTTCTGCCCGGTGTGCGGCAGCGAGTACGTGGCGGGTATCCTGACCTGTTCCGACTGCGATGTGCCGCTGATCCCGGATCCTCCTCTGGCGGATGACGAGGTCATCTTCGACGATCCGGTCGTCCCCGCCATCGAGGTCTGGAACCCCGCCGAGGCCGAGATCGTCTGTTCCCTGCTCCAGTCCCACGACATCCCCTGCATCCTGAAGGCCGAGAACCAGTACGCCGTGGACGCCACCTACACGATCGGCCCGCTGGCGCGGCGGCGCATCCTGGTCCGCGAGAGCGATCTCCCCCGCGCCCAGGAGATCCTTCGGGCCGTCCCAGTTTTCGATCCCCAGCTCTTCCCCGACCCCCGGCCCCTGACCCCCGACCTCCGAGGGGAGGAGCTGACCGCCGATGGCTGAAGGCTCTCCTGCATGATCCCCGACGCGCCGGCCTTCCACGAGAACGCCCTCCTGTTCGGGCACGACCCGACGCCGCGCCTCCTCGCCTTCGAGCTCACGGGGGACGATCGGATCCGCGTCTTCGCCCGGACGGTGGACGGCCAGACGGTCTCAGACCTTCGCCCGTTCCGGCCCTTCCTCCTCCTCGCCAGCACCGATCTTTTGACCGGATGGGCCGGCGGGTACGAGGTGGAGCAACTGGAGGGTGAGGGCCTCTACCGGTTCCTGGTGTTTTTCCCCGGCTGGGGCGACACCCTGCGGGCCCGGGCCCACGTCCAGAAGGTGACGGGCAAGGCCCAGGCGGCCCCGGACGCGCCCTTCCTGTTCTTCACCGATCCCATCCAGCAGGACCTGATGCTGACCGGGCAGACCCATTTCCTGACGCTGCCATTCGGCGGGCTCCGCCGGATGCAACTGGACATCGAGACCTACTGCGCGGCCGGCTACGAGTTCCCCAATGCCGCGCGGGCCGAGGACCGGATCACCGCCATCGCCCTGGCCGACAGCACCGGGTGGGAGCACCTCATCTCGGGCAAGGCCCTGGACGAACCGGACATGCTGAGGGAACTGGTCCGCCTCGTCCAGGAGCGGGACCCCGACGTCCTGGAGGGCCACAACCTCTTCCGGTTCGACCTGGAGTACATCGAGGTCCGCGCCCGACGGCACAAGGTCAAGCTGGCCCTGGGGCGGGGCGGGGCGGTCCTGCGGGGGCACCCGTCGCGCATGCAGATCGCGGAGCGGACCATCACCTACAAGAAGTACGAGGTCGTCGGCCGCCACATCATCGACACCTGGATCCTGGCCCAGCATTACGACGTGACGGCGCGGGAACTGGAGGGCTACGGCCTGAAGGAGATCGCCAGGCACTTCGGCCTGGCCGCCGACGACCGGACCTACATCCTGCCAGAGAAGGTCTCCTGGTATTTCGACCACGACCCGGACACCCTGTTCCGGTACGCCCTGGACGACGTGCGGGAGACGCGCGCCCTGAGCGAGATCCTGAGCCAGAGCTACTTCGTCCAGGCCCAGATCTTCCCGTTCTCGTACCAGAACGTGGCCCTGCGGGGGAATGCCACCAAGATCGACGGCCTGCTGATCCGCGAGTACCTGCGCCGGCGTCGCGCCATCCCCGCCCCAGAGCCGCCGCAGGAGGTCCTGGGCGGCTACACCGAGATGGCATACCAGGGCGTTGCCCGCCGCGTCCTCCACTACGACGTGACCTCCCTGTACCCGTCCGTGATGCTGGCCTTCGGCTACTTCCCTCGCCGCGACACCCTGGGCGTGTTCCCCTCGCTCCTCCGCGATCTGCGCGCCTTCCGGGTGCAGGCCAAGCACCTGGCCCGGACCGCAGAGACGGATGAGGCGCGCGCCCACTACGATGCCCTGCAGAGCACGTTCAAGATCCTGATCAACTCCTTCTACGGGTACCTCGGGTTTCCCCTGGGGCACTTCAACGACTACCCGGCGGCCAATCAGGTGACGGCCAAGGGACGGGAGCTGATCCACGCCATCATGGCGTGGCTGAAGGACCGCGGGGCCCGCCTCATCGAGATCGACACCGACGGCCTCTACGTCGTGGCGCCGCCGGATGTCCGGACGCCGGAGGAGGAGCAGCACCTGCTCCACAACATGTCCAAGATCCTGCCCGAGGGGATCAGCCTGGAGCTGGCGGGGCGCTACCAGGCCATGTTCAGCTACAAGATGAAGAACTACGTCCTGCTGGACGAGGCCGGGCGTCTCGGCATCACGGGCTCGGGTCTGCGCTCGCGCGGCCTGGAGCTGTTCCAGCGCGAGTGGATGGAGGAGATGTTCCTGCACCTCCTGCGGGGCGAGCCGGAGAAGATCCGGGAGCTCACCCAGCGCTACGCCGAGGCCTTCGAGCAGCACACCTTCGACATCCGCAAATTCATGAAGACCGAGACGCTCCAGGATTCGCTGGAGACCTACCGGGAGAAGATCCGCGGGGGCCGGCGGAACCCGGCCGCGACCTACGAGTTGGCCCTGCGCTCGGAGCGCCCCTACCAGCCGGGCGATCAGATCTCCTACTACGTCGCCGGCACCTCGAAGAAGGTGAAGGTGCACGAAGCGGCCAAGCTGGCCAGCGAGTGGGACCCCAAGAACCCGGACGAGAACGTCGAATACTACAAGGCCAAGTTGGTGGAACTCGCCGAGAAATTCCGGCCGTTCTTCGAGTCCAGAGAGGGCAATTAAACCGCCAAGACGCCATGGCCGCCAAGAAAGATATTTCCTCCTCGATCAGAGAATTCGAATCGGACTCTACGGATTTTCAGGAGTCTCGCTCTTGGAGACCGCCTGCCATGTTCCGGTCTTGGCGGTCTTGGCGCCATGGCGGTTAGGTGGTGACATGGATCGAAAGAAGTGGCTCGTCGTCGTCGCGGTGGACCTGGCCATGGCCCTGGCGGCCCTGGACAGCACCGTCATCGGCACCGCCATGCCCACGGTGGTGGCCAGCCTGGGTGGCCTCAGCCTGTTCAGCTGGGTCTTCTCCATCTACCTGCTCACCTCGACAGTCGCCCTCCCCATCTTCGGGCGACTGTCCGATCTCTTCGGTCGCCGGAACATGTTCGTGGTGGCGGTGTGGATCTTCACGGGCGCCTCGGCTTTGTGCGGGCTGGCCACCGGCATGGTCTTCCTGATCGCGGCCCGTGCCCTCCAGGGCATCGGTGCGGGCGGGGTCTTCGCCCTCTCGCAAGCGGTCTTCGGCGAGATCTTCCCGCCCCACGAGCGTGGGAAGATGCAGGGCTACCTGGCGGCCGTCTGGGGGATCTCGGCCCTGGTCGGGCCGCTGATCGGCGGGCTGATCGTGCAGTACCTGGGCTGGCGCTGGACGTTCTTCGTCAACGTCCCGGTGGGCATTGCCGCCAATTACATGCTGGTCATCGGGCTCACGGGCCTGGCCAGCCAGGGAACGCGCCGGCGCATTGACTACGCAGGGGCCGCCTGCCTCGTGGTCAGCATCGTCGCCCTGATGCTGGCCCTCCTGGAGATCGGCAAGGTGGGTCAGCGGGCGAGGGTCGAGGCGATCGCAGGATTGGCCGTCTGCCTGGTCTTCACTGCGGCCTTCCTGGCGATCGAGAGCCGGGCTCCGGAACCCATCCTGCCCCTCGGCCTCTTCGGGAGCCGGACCTTCGTCACGACGACGGTCTGCCTGTTCCTCTCGGGCGTCGCCATGTTCGGCGCCATCTCCTTTATCCCCCTTTTCGTGCAAGCCGTCCTGGGCGGCACGGCCGTGCAGGCCGGCTCCGTCCTCACCCCTATCAGTCTGAGCTGGGTCACGGGGAGCACCATCGGCGGCCGGTTGCTGAATCGTCTCGGCTATCGAACGCTGGCCGTCGCCGCGATGATCAGCCTCACGACCGGTTACTTGCTGTTCACGCGGCTGGGGGCGGGATCGCCGCTCAGTCACGCGGCAGGGAGCGGCATCTTCTTGGGGCTGGGAATGGGCGTCATCACGGTGACGACCGTCGTGGCCGTCCAGACCGCCACGCCGCCGGACCAGATCGGAGTCGTCTCGACCCTGCCCTTCTTCTTCCGGAACATCGGCGCCACGATCGGCGTGGCCGTCATGGGGACGATCCTGAATGCCCACGTGCAGGGAGCGGGGGGAAGTCCGTTGACCCTGGCGGCAGGCGAGGGGGCCTTTCAGGCGATGCCCGGCCTCTTTCGCGAACAGCTTGCAGCGGGCATCCGGGCAGCGTTCGTTTTCGGTCTGAGCGCCGTGGCCTTTGGCGTCCCGGCGAGCCTGTTGGTCCCGAGTCTGTCGCCGACCCGACTGGGGACCGAGGAGGACACCCGCGCGGCTCCAACCACGGCACCCTTGGATTGATCGTCTCGCATCGCGGGGCGAGAGTCACGCGCGCGAGGGTTGTCCGACAACTGCTGGAATGCCCCCGCTGATTTTCTTGACCCACCAAGATTTTATGGCTAGTCTTGGGCCCCTTTGCATCCGGAGGCGGTCAGACCTCATGAGAATCACGCCATGAACCCGACGCTCCTCGAGAGCCGCGTGGAGAAACTGACCGCGCTGCTCGAGGTCGGCAAGGCCATGGCCTCGGAGCGGAACCTGGACCGCCTCCTTCAATTGATCCTCGCCGAGGTCACCAAGGTCATGGGGGCGGACCGGAGCTCCCTCTTCCTCGTCGATAAGGAGCGCAACGAGCTGTGGTCCAAGATCGCGCAGGGGCTGGAGATGCGCGAGCTTCGGATCAGGATCGGCATGGGGATCGCCGGGTACGTGGCCCAGGCCGGGAAGACGGTCAACATCCAGGACGCCTACGTCGATCCCCGCTTCAATCAGGAGACGGACCAGCGCACGGGATACCGGACGCGGACCATCCTCTGCGTCCCTATGCGGAACAAGCTGGACGACGTCATCGGTGTCCTCCAGGTCTTGAACAAGCAGGACGGCGTGTTCACCCCCGAGGACGAGGAGCTGCTCTTGGCGCTGTCCAGCCAGGCCGCCGTCGCCGTCGAGAACGCCATCCTGTACGAGGACATCCAGCGGCTGTTCGAGGGCTTCATCAAGGCCTCGGTGTACGCGATTGAATCTCGAGATCCCACCACTTCGGGTCATTCGGAACGGGTCGCCATCCTGACCGTCGGCCTGGCGGAAAAGGTGGACCGCGCCGATTTCGGCCTCTATGCCGGCATCGCGTTTTCCGCCGAGGACATGCGGGAACTGCGGTACGCCTCGCTGCTGCACGACTTCGGCAAGGTCGGCGTGCGCGAGCCGGTGCTGGTCAAGGGCAACAAGCTGTACGAGCACAATCTGGAAGGCATCATCGCCCGATTCACCTTCATCAAGAAGAGCCTGGAGAACAGCTACCTCCAGCGGAAGCTCTCGCTGGCGCTCAGTCTGGGGCCGGGGTGCGAGGCCGAGCTGGCGGCCCTGGACGAGGAACTCCACCGGCAGCTGGGCCAGCTGGAGGACCAGTTGCACTTTATCCTGCAAGCGAACAAGCCCACGATCCTGCCGCAGGGCGGGTTCGAGCGGATCCTGGAGATCGCGGCCAACACCTTCATGGATGTGGACGGCACCAAGGCGCCGTTCCTGACCACCCGGGAGGCGGAGAACCTGTCCATCGGCAAGGGCAGCCTGAACGTCGAGGAGCGGCTGGAGATCGAGTCCCACGTCACCCACAGCTTCCGCTTCCTGCGCCAGATTCCCTGGACCAAGGACCTCCGGCGCATTCCGACGATCGCGTACGCGCACCACGAGAAACTGAACGGGAGCGGGTATCCCAACGGGCTCCGCGGCGAGGATATCCCCTTCCAGGCCAAGCTGATGACGGTCTGCGACATCTACGACGCCCTGACGGCGTCGGACCGGCCCTACAAGCGCGCCCTCCCTCCTGAGCGGGCCCTGGACATCCTGGGGCTGGAGGTGAAGGACGGCAACCTGGATCCCGAACTCGTGCGCATCTTCGCCGAGGGCAAGGTCTGGGCCCTCACGGTCGGCATGCGCCCGAGCCGCTGAGGCCATTCGGGATTCACCCTTCCCTTTCTCCCGTATTTCCTCCGCTCGGCTGTCCCGACGATCCCGCGTCCCCGCACGGTGCCCGCTATCAGCCGCGCCCCGGTTCCAGCTTCTTATCGGATTATACGCCCAGCGCGCCGGACCACAGTTCGCGCAGGAACATCTCCCAGGGAAGCGCGCGGACTTTCGCGCCTATCTTGCGGGGCTCGCGCTCGAGCGAAATCAGCAAGGGGTGCTTCGCCTTGTGCTCGGTGAGGAGGGCGGTCAGTCCCTTGAGATCGCCCTCGTGCACGCGGCGGGCCCCTTTGATCTCCAACGCCACATCCATCTCTCCCAGAATGAAGTCCACCTCCATCCCCGTACTGGTCCGCCAGTAACGGATGTCGAGCTCGGGATTCCGGTAGGCTTGATAGGCTTTGAGCTCCATCAGGATGTTGGCATCCTGCCATCATCGGGAATTTTATCCGGATAATCTTGCCAGTCAGGGCAGATCATCCGCATGCCGCGCTGGGACCAGAGGAGTCTCCCAGCCGCCTGGCGGTTGTGACATGGTCGCCCTGAGAAGAGAGTCTCGGGTCAGCCGCGCCACCCAGGGACCTGGATGATCTTGCGCTCGGGCAGCTGCAGGCAGGTCAGTTTGCCACCGTACACGCAGCCGGTGTCGATGCCGATGCGGTCGGGCGCCAGCAGGACCTGGCGGAGCGGCGTGTGTCCGAACACGACCGGCTTGGGGAAGCGGCCGACGAACTGGAAGAACTCCTGGCGGATCCACACCAGGTCGTCCACCTTCTGCTTGTCCAGCGGCACCATGGGGCGGATGCCCGCGTGGGCGAAGAGGTGTCCCCCCGCCTCATACATCGGCCGCAGGCTGCGGTAAAAGCGGATGTGGGCCGGCGGGATGTCGGAGGCATCGCCGCCGTAGCTCTGCAGCGTGGCCAAACCGCCGTTGGCCAGGAAGAGCCCCCGGTCGTCGCCGGCCAGGAAGTCGAGCAGCATCTTCTCGTGGTTCCCCAGCAAGAAGACGCAGCGGTACGGGAGCCCCAGCAGGTACTCCACCACCTCTCGGGATTGCGGGCCCCGGTCAATGTAGTCCCCGATGAAGATGACCTCA
>METI01000052.1:3474-47889 GCA_001771285.1 candidate division NC10 bacterium RIFCSPLOWO2_12_FULL_66_18 | reverse complement strand
GGTACAGGTAGTCGGTGTAGTTGTGCTGGGCGAAGAGGTCCTTGGTGACCTCCGAGGCCCGGCGACCCGCGGTCACGAGCACGCACCCCAGGACGTCCATGCGCCCCGAGTCCACGGTTGCGAAGAAGTCCGCGATGCACAGGTGGCGCCCGCCCGGCTGGCGCGGGAACGTGAACCGGACCCGGGGCGTCTGCGAATCCTCGGGGTACACGATCAGGTCGTTGCCCTCGGACTGGCAGGGGAAGTAGCCGTAGACCACGCGGGGCTCGAGGATCTGCTCCTGCTCGGCGCGGGCCTTCCACCGCTCGTAGATCGGGCGCACGTGGGTCCGGATCAGCTCGTCGAATCGTTCCGTTTGGCCCTTCCCCCGGTGAAACTGCCACTGGGTCCGGAACAGGGCCACCTCGTTGACGAAGGCGAAGACCTCGGCCAGGGGGATCTCGGTCACCACCCGCGTCCCGAAAAACGGCGCCGCCGGGATCGGCACGTCCGTTCGCACGTTGCTTCGAATCCCCGCGGGTGCCTCCACCGGCTGGACTGCGGGGCGCGAGGGCCGGCGCGCGGCCGCGGGGCGCGAGGGCCGGCGCGCGGCCGCGGGGCGCGCGGGTTTCACCTCGAGTCCGGGCGCCTCGGACGCGTCCCGGGACACGATCTCCCCCATCAACCGCAGCCCGTCGAAGGCATCCCCGGCGTAGAACACCTCCCCCTTGTACAGGGCCCGCAGGTCCTCCTCGACGTAGCCCCGCGTAAGGGCCGCCCCGCCCAGGATCACCGGAAACCGCGACAGGTCCCGCGCGTTCAGCTCCTCCAGGTTCTCCTTCATCACCAGGGTGGACTTGACCAGGAGGCCGGAGAGGCCGATGGCGTCCACCTTGTGCGTGAGGGCGGCCTCGATGATGTTCCCGATGGGCTGCTTGATGCCCAGGTTGACGGTCGTGTACCCGTTGTTGCTCAGGATGATGTCCACCAGGTTCTTCCCGATGTCGTGGACGTCCCCCTTGACCGTGGCCAGGACGATCCTGCCCTTGGTCTGCCCCTCGGCCCGTTCCATGAACCGTTCCAGGTAGGCCACCGAGGCCTTCATCACCTCGGCCGACTGGAGGACGAAGGGGAGCTGCATCTGCCCGCTGCCGAACAGGTCTCCGACCGTCTTCATGCCGTCCAGCAGGATCTCGTTGATGATGGTGAGGGCGTCGTACTGCTGGAGGGCCTCGTCCAGCAGTGCCTCCAGGCCCGGCCGGTCGCCGTCCACGATGCGCGCCTTCAGCCGCTCTTCCAAGGTCCGGGGGGCCTCGCGCACCGCGGCCGTCTTCCCGGTTCCCGTCCCCTCGAAGAGGCCCATGAACTCCGTGAGGGGGTCGGGGCCGTCGCGCCGCTCGTCGAAGATGAGCTGCCGGGCCACCTCGAGCTGCCGCGGCTCGATCCGGTTCATCGGGAGGATCCGCGATGCGTTCACGATGGCGGCGTCCAGCCCCGCCTCCATGGCCAGGTGCAGGAACACGCTGTTCAACACCTGCCGCGCCACCGGCTTCAGGCCGAAAGAGACGTTGCTCACGCCCAGGATGGTGAAGACGCCCGGCAGCTCGGCCTTGATCCGGCGGATGGCCTCCAGCGTGGCCATGCCATCCCGCCGGAGATCCCCCTGGCCGGTGCTCAGGGGGAAGGTCAACGCGTCGAAGATCAGGTCCGAGGGCTCCAGCCCGTAGCGCTTGACCGCCAGGTCGTGCAGGCGATGGGCCACGCGCAGCTTCCACTCCACGGTCCGGGCCTGCCCCTCTTCGTCGATCAGCAGACAGACGACCGCCGCGCCGTACCGCCTGGCCATGGGAAAGATCTTCGCCAGCCGGCCCTGCTCCCCATCCTCCAGGTTGACCGAGTTGATGACCGCGCGTCCCCCGATCCGCTTCAGCGCGGCCTCGATCACCGCCGCCTCGGTCGAATCGATCACCAGGGGCAGCGTCGTCTGGGTGGCGAATCGGCGCACGACCTCGGTCACGTCCGCCACTCCGTCGCGCCCGACGTAATCCACGCAGACGTCCAGGACGTGGGCCCCCTCCCGGGCCTGCTCCTTGGCCATGGCCACCATGCCGTCATGGTCCCCGGCCAGCAGGAGGTCGCGGAACTGCCGCGAGCCGTTGGCGTTGGTCCGTTCGCCCACGATGAGGAAGCTCTGGTCCTGGCGGAAGGGCACGCTCACGTAGAGGCTGGCCGCGGCCGCGGCGTGCTCGGGCGTCCGGGGGCGGGGAGCGCTCCGGCCGATCACCTCCACCACGCGCTGGAGGTGCGCCGGCGTGGTGCCGCAGCAGCCCCCCACGACGTTCACCCCGTACTCCTCCACGAAGGTTCGGTGGAAGGCGGCCAGCTCGTCCGGGGTGAGGAGATACTTCGCCCGTCCCCCTTCCATCTTCGGGAGGCCGGCGTTGGGCAGGCACGAGATGGCCTTGCGGCAGTGTCGCCCCAGGTACCGGATGTGCTCCAGCATCTCCTGTGGGCCGGTGGCGCAGTTGAGGCCGATCACATCCAGGTCATAGGCCTCCAGGGTCGTCAGCGCCGCCCCGATCTCCGTCCCCAGCAGCATGGTCCCGCTGCTCTCCATCGTGAACTGAACCATGAGCGGCAGCGGCCTGCCCGCGGCGCGCATGGCGTCCTGGCAGCCGGCGATGGCCGCCTTGACCTGCAGGAGGTCCTGGCACGTCTCGATCAGGAGGACGTCGGCCCCCCCATCCATCAGGCCCCGCGCCTGCTCGGTGTACATGGCGACGAGGTCGTCGAAGCCGATCTGCGAGAGCGAGGGCAGCCGCGTGCCCGGCCCGATGGCGCCCACGACAAATCGCGGATGATCCGGCGTGGAGAAATCCGCGGCCACCTCCCGGGCCAGTCGCGCTGAAGCGCGATTGATCTCGTAGGCCTTCTCGGCCAGGTCATACTCGCCCAGGACCAGGCGGCTGGCGCCGAAGCTATTCGTCTCGACGGCGTCGCAGCCCACGGCCAGGAAGCCGGCATGGATCTCGCGGATCACCTGCGGCCGGGTCAGCACGAGGATCTCGCTACACCCGTCCTTCCCGCCGAAGTCATCGGGCGTCAGGTTCCGGTCCTGGATGGACGTGCCCATGGCCCCATCGAAGATCAGGATCCGTTCCAGGAGGCTCTGTCGGAAGTCTCTCGTCATCCGTTCAGCCGATCTCAGGCCCTCAGAAGAACCACCCGATACTTTTCCGCAGATTCCGCCCGCCCGTGGCGGGTCTTGCCAGGTCGTATCTGTTACGGTCCGGGCGGGTCCGCCTATGGCGCGACAGATTCCGCAGATTCACCCCCACCCGAGCCCTCCCCCCTCTGAGGGGGAGGGAACGGGAGGGGGGTCTCGGAGTCTGCGCAATCTGTGGTGAACATCAGGTCCCGGTATTTCCCGGCGCTTTCTTCTCGAAAGCGACGGAGCCGCGGCGCTGCGCCTCCGGGATCTGGTAGTAAGCCCGCAGGACCGCATCGCTGTCCGCGACCGGCCGGTACCCGTGCTTCCGGAGGTGTGCCTGGGCGGCCAGGTTTTCCCGGTAGGTTCCGATGAGGATCCGGGGAACCGTCCCCGCCTGTCGTTCCAGATGGTCCAGCAATGCCTCGCCGATCCCCTGGCGCTGGTGATCCGGCCGGATGTACCCGTGGCGGATGAGGGCGACGTCCTGGGCATGCTCCAGCCCCATCACTCCGATCACCTCGCGCGACGCATCTTCCGCCACGTAGAATTGCATCCGGCCCGCCTCACGGAGGAACTCCTCCCCGGTCATCAGGGGCTCGTGATACTCCTCCGGCGGGAGGAAGCCCCGATAACTCCTGGCCGCCGCATTGATCACGTCGAGCGCGGCGGCAAGATCCCGAGGCGCATATGCACGGATCGAAAGAGTGGGTGCGGGCACTCCCATCACCCCGTCGGTCTGGATGCCAGCTGCGCGGCTTCCACGCCGCGAATGATCCGGTACAGGAGTTCGACCGTGGGGACGGGCACCTGGAGCTCCGCCGCCAGGTGCACCACGTAGCCGATGACCTGGTCCGCCTCGGTGGGTTTCCCCCGCTCCAGGTCCTGCAGCGTGGAGACCTTCACCTGGGTGATCCCCTGCTCCACCATGGCGCGCCCGCGGGCCATGACCGACTCCACCGCGTCCTCGAACGGCAGGCTGCACACCGTCTTCATGCCGAAGCCCCGGAAGTCCTCCAGGGGGATCCCCTGGCGCTCCGCGAGCTGGGCGATCTCGCGGCAGAGTTCCACGAACAGCGTCGCCAGCCCCCGATCCAGGTAGACCTGGTGGAGGAACAGGCGCGTCACGCACGACACGGCAGCCCCGGCAGTCATCTGGTTCAGCTTGCACCAGATCACCGTCCGGATGTCCGGGCGAACCTCGATGGGAAGGTCGGCCTTCCGGTACAGCTCCGCGACGGCCTCGACCCGCGCCGAGGGTCGCCCGTCCAACTCGCCGATCCAGGTGGCGCCGTTCGAGGTGTGGATGACCCGGCCCGGCTCGGGCATCGTCGCCCCGACCATGGTCGCGGCCCCCACGACCGCTTCCCGGCCGAACGCTTCTGCCAGCTCCTCCTCTTTCCGCCCGCCGTTCTGCACCGAGATCGCCGCCCCCAGCTTCCCCCGCAGATGGCGGAGCGAGGCCAGGGTCTGCGGCGTATCCTGGCTCTTGACGCCCAGGATCAGGAAGTCGGCTGACCGCACCTCGGCCGGATCCACGACCGCCTTGAGATTCCGGATGACCTGGCGCCCCCGCATGCCCTCGATGACCAGCCCCTGCGCCCGGATCGCCTCCACGTGGGGTTTCCTGGCGATGAGGGTAACATCGGCTCCCACCTGGGCGAAATATCCTCCGAGGACGCTCCCCAGCGCCCCGGCACCCGCAATCACCGTCTTCACGCAACCCCCCGATTCTCGCGCGTCAATGGCCCAAGGTGTGTCCCGCCGACGGCGCAGGGAATCCCCGGAACTGATAGTACTCTTCGATCTGCTCCGGCCGGAGGAGGCCTACGGTCTCCATGTGCGCCCGCAGATGGGCCAGGCGGAGCTCCGCCCGCTTCCGTCCGATGTCCTCGACCTGCCGGGCCAAGTCTGCCTCGACAAAGTGCCCCCTGCGAAAGCCTGCCTCCAACAGAGCCTCCTGGGCAAGAATCTGGTGACCCAGGGCCTGCGCCCGGGCCTTCATGGCCGCGTGGATCCGCTCGATCGCCTGTCGTTGCTCTGCATACAGGTGGATCTTTCCAGCGCGGGCTGCCTCCAAGAGGTGGGTGGGCCCCGGATGCCCGTTGAGTTCCGCCGCCCGGGCCAACCCCATGCCCTCGCCGTCCCAAAGTCCGCGGATCTCCTCGACACTGAGGCTGCGAATATTCGATGGGACCTGCTCGGGCAGCCTTTCGGCCGACGCCGCGCCGCTCCCCATCAGAAGGGCCAGAACCATCGGGGCTATCCCGGATCCGACAACGAATGCCCGCTTCATCTGCGTTGAACCTCCCCTTCCAGGCCCGACGTGCCTTGGAACCACCCGCTCCGGTGACGGCGACGGAGGACTGTAACATGCGGACTACAGCCGGTCAATTCGGCCTGTCGGGGATGTCGGGGAAGGCAACAGGGGGGGCAGGCAGAAGATTCATAGAAACTGGCCCGGTGGGGACCATGTGAACCCGGTCTCATGACCATGTCAGGACTGTTACATACTGAAACACTTCGCTGGGAGTATGCATCTGATACGACAGAATAGGGACCGAACTGCTCCAATTTGATCTTGACCCGGTTCAATTACGGCGAATACAATGCGATGCACTTCCCCGCTGGATTCACGGGGCCTGCAGGAGGTGTCCGGCCTGCACCCCGTCACGAGGATCGCCATGGCCTACTCCCTCGGCCTGGGCCTCACCAACGAGTGTAACCTCGCCTGTGCGCATTGTTACCGCCCAACCGACGGGACCTTCCGCCTCTCCCTGCAGGACGTTCGGCGGATCTGTGACAGCTTGCCGGTCGCCTCGGCCAACCTTGGCACCGGCGAGAACGGACTCCACCCCGAGTACAACGCCGTCGTGGAGCACCTGCTGGGTCGGGACATCAAGACCAGCCTGACGACCAATGGCTACACGGTCCAGGTGATGCCCGATCCTCTCCTGCGATCGCTTTCGGAGGTGGAGTTCTCCTTTGACTTTCCCACGCCCAGGGAGCAGGACGCCTTCCGCGGCCCGGGCTCCTGGGACATGGCCATGCAGGCCATGGAGCGCTGCCGCGCGCTGGGCGTCGAGATCACCATCATCTCCGTGATGATGCGGACCAACTACCAGCGGCTCCCGCAGATCGCCCGCCTGGCACACGAGCGCGGCGCGAACTTCCGGGTGAATGTTTACCAGCCGGTGAAATCGGACGCCTTCTCCATGACCTATGAGCAGTTCTGGGATGGCTGGCGCCGGCTCTTCGACGCCGCCGGCCTGGTCACCACGACCGAGCCGATCGTCAACGCCATGCTGGGCCTGAACAGTCTCTCGGGCTGCGCCTGCGGCCGGCGGACGATCCGCGTCACCCCCAAGCGCCGGGTCATCCCCTGCGTCTACTGGCAGGGCAACGGCCTGCCCCTGGAGCGGCTGTGGGAGCTGAAGGAGGCCATCCTGCAGAGCAATGATTTCTGCGCGGCGCGGCAGGTGCCGGCCGCCTGCCACGGCTGCGCCTTCGAAGCGAGTTGCGCCGGCGGCTGCGTGGGCCGCCGCCTCCTGGCCGGCGACATCGCGGCTCCCGATCCGTACTGCCCCATCATCCGGCAGGAGACGCTTTCGCTCTCCGCCCGGATGGCCAGAGGGAAGGCGCTGCTCAAGTCCGGCTCGGCCTGCACCACGATCCTCTGCGTGGACGGCCACGGGAGCATGCTGCCATGACGTGCACCCGGAGTGGCCGCCCCCCGGTTGTCCAGGAATTGCCGGCGGTCCTCTACATCGAGACCACCAACCGCTGTGACTCGCTCTGCCAGACGTGCATCCGGACCTTCCAAACCCTGGAGCCACCCAAGGACTTGACCCTGCCCGAACTCACGCGAATCGTCGAGCAGTTTCCCCGCCTTCAGCGGGTGTTCCTCCACGGGATCGGTGAGCCCCTGCTCAACCCGGATCTCTTCCGGATGATCGCCTATCTCACTGGGCGCGACGTCACCGTCGTGTTCAATTCCGACGCCATCGGCCTGACGGACAAGAAGCGGCGCGCCCTCATCGAAAGCGGCTTGGGCGAGCTCCGGGTCTCCATGGACGCCGCAACGTCCGAGACCTACCGGGCGATCCGGGGCGTCCCGACGTTCGACCGGGTCGTGGAGAACCTCACCGCCCTGGTCGGCCTGCAGAAGGAACTCGGCGTCGCCACACCGAGGATCTCCCTCTGGTTCACGGTCATGAAGAAGAACGTGGGTGAGCTCCCGGACTTCATCCGCCTGGCGGGGAAGATCGGCGCATGCGTCGTGAACGTGCAGCGCCTCGTCCATTATGGGCAGGGGCTGGCGGTCCAGGAGCAGTCGCTGTACGGAGTGCTGAGCACGCTGGAGGCCGAGGCGCTGGCGGAGGCCACCCGCCTCAGCCAGGACCTCGGCATCACCCTCTCCGCGTCCGGGGACGCCGCGCCGGAGGCGAGCCTCACGCCCGAGGAGCGGGAGCGTCCCTGGTCCGGCTGCCAGCGACCGTGGAGCCTGAGCTACGTGACCGCCAACGGCAACGTGCTCCCCTGTTGCATCTCGCCCTGGACGGCCAAGGATTACGCCGGGCTCATCCTGGGGAACGCCCTCACCGAACCCTTTGCGGAGATCTGGAACGGCGACCGGTACCAGCAGTTCCGGACGCGCTTCGAGACCACCGAGGCCCCCGATCCGTGCCGGGGCTGCGGCCGCCTCTGGTCCATCTGAGGTTTGTGCCACGCGCCGCGCTGTGTCGCGCTAACGTTCGAGGGTTGAAGGTTCCAGGTTCAACGTTCAAGGTTCACGCTTCACGTTTCACTCATCACATTTCATGTTTCAAGGAAGTAACGTGAACATCGCCCTGGTCATCATGGTCAAACAGCCGGCTCCCGGCCGCGTGAAGACGCGGCTGTGCCCGCCCCTCACCCCGGAGCAGGCGGCGGAACTCTATCGCTGTTTCCTCCTGGACAAGATGGCCCAGGTCCGGCGCGTCCCGGCCGCGGCCCCGTACCTGGCGTTCACCCCGCGGGAGGCGGAGGGCTTCTTCCGCGATCTGGCCGGCGAGGGCTTTCTGCTGGTCCCCCAGGAGGGCAGAGACCTGGGCGAGCGGCTGGACCAGCTCTCGCAGCGGCTCCTCGCCGCCGGCCACCCGGGCGTCGTGATCATTGACAGCGACACGCCGAGTCTTCCCGACCGGTACCTGGTCGAGGCCGTGGAGCGGACAGGCGACCGTGGGACCGACGCCGTCTTCGGCCCGGCCGAGGATGGAGGGTATTACCTCGCCGGCCTCCGGCGTCCGTCGCCGGCGCTCTTTCAGGGGATCACATGGAGCACGGGTGTCGTGCTGGAGCAGACACTGGGCAAGGCCGCCACGGCCGGCCTGCGCGTGCACCTGCTCCCCCCGTGGTTCGATGTGGACACGGGGAAGGACCTGGACCGGCTGGACGACGACCTGGCCAGGAACGGCACGCCGGCGCAGCACACCCGGGCCTTCCTCCGGCACCTGACACTCGCACAACCATGAAGGCGCCCGACATGACAGCCAATCGAAGCTGGGAGAGCGCCAGCACCCCTTACGTCTTGGCGATCCTCCGCATCCTGTACGGTATCCTCTGGCTCCAGCAGGCCAAGTGGAAGGTGCCGCCGGACTTCGGCATGTGGAGCAACGGCGGCCTCTTCTACTGGACCCAGGAGATGGCGAAGTATTCCATGCTGCCGCCCCACCGATTCTTCGTGGAGTCGGTGGTCCTCCCGAACTTCCTGCTGTTCGCCTGGCTGACCCTCCTCACCGAACTGTTTATTGGATTCTCACACCTCCTGGGCGTCCTGGGCCGGCTGGGGGCGTTGGTCGCGCTCGCCATGTCGGCGAACCTCCTGGTCGGCCTGATCCGGCATCCCGCCGAGTGGCCGTGGAGTTATGTCATGCTCGTGGGTTATGCCCTGGTCTTCCTCAGCACCCACCCAGGCCGGGTCATCGGCCTGGACGGGTGGCTGGCCCGCCGCCTGGGCGCGCCGACACTCGCGAAACGATCGTGGGCCCGCGCCCTCGGGTTCCTGACATAGCGTACCCAACCTGACCACAGCCGCATCTTTCTGGTGGGAAGATGACCAGCCCAGTCTCTCGCAAGCACGAAGGCAATTCCGCGAAATGGCTTCGCCTTCGCCTGCTGCTTCTGGGAGCTGCCTCGGCGCTGGGCTACCTCTTGATCGTCGCCCGGATCAGAGGTCACCCGGTATTCCTCCGTTGGGGGTTTCCCCTCCCAGACTTCCTGATGGTCTTCCTCCTCCACTTCGTCCCCCTCTTCCTCCTGGCCATGGCGGGGGCGTGGTGGACCTTCCGGGGCAACGCCGAGGAGAAAACGACCCTGGGCTTGATTCTCGGATTTGCCCTCCTCTTCCGCCTCCTCCTGCTGCCGACACCTCCGGTTCTGTCGAGTGACATCTACCGATACATCTGGGACGCCCGCATCCAGGCGTCCGGCCTCAACCCGTACCTCTCACGGCCGGCAGACTTCGACAACGAGGCGGTCAGGAAGGATCCCCTCTACCAGCAACAGAACCGGCCATTCGCCCGAACGATCTATCCACCCCTGGCCCAGGCCGCCTTCCGCGCCGTACGTGCCGTGGGCGGGGAAAGCGTGACCGCCATGAAGGCGCTCATGCTCCTGGGGGATCTGGCCAGTATCCTCATTCTCCTGCACCTCCTGCGGAGCCTGGGGCTGCCACGCAGCCGGGTCATTCTGTACGCCTGGCATCCGCTGGCCGTGTTCGAGATTGCCGGCTCGGGACACGTGGACGCGCTGGCCATCCCGTTCATCCTGCTGGCCGTCCTGGCCTGGCAGCGGGGCAAGGACGCCGTGGCCGGCGTGGCGCTGGGTGCCGCGGCGCTCATCAAGATCTACCCGATCCTGCTGCTCCCGGCCTTTCTCGGCCGGCGCCGCTGGCCTTTGCTCCTCGGGTGTGGCGCCACCGTCCTCCTCGGGTACCTGCCGCTTCTGCCCGGGACCGGATGGCAGATACTGGGACATCTCCCGCGCTACCTCGCCGATCCCTACGAGGTGTTCAACCCCTCCCTGATGGGCCTGGTCATTCTCCTGGTTTCGCGCCTCAGCACGGCGCCGGTGCTCTGGGCCTCGTGGATCGGACGAGCCGCCTTGCTCGGGGCGCTGATTTGGATCGTCCGTCGCGAAGCGGGCGACCCACAGGCATTCTTGGCGCGCATCTTCGTCGTGGCCACGGCTGCGACGCTCTTCACCCTGACGCTCCATCCCTGGTACCTGCTCTGGATCGTCCCGTTCCTGGCCATGCAGCCGCGGCCGGCGTGGATCTCCCTGAGCGTCGCCGTCGCTCTCAGCTACGCCTTCTATGTGGTGGCGCCATCTACTCGCATCCTGATCGGCGTCCTGGAATACCTGCCGTTCCTCCTCCTGCTCTGCTGGCAAGCGCGATTCCCGGGGGTCCTCACCCCGGCGGCCGTGCGCCTGGGGCTCGCCCGGGAGATACCATGATCTGGCTCGCGGGAATCCTGGCCGGCCTCTATCTGGGGTGTCTCTTCGGGCTGTTCCTGTACGGGATCAACAGCTACGTCCTGATCCTCCTCCATCGCCGCCACCGGCGGGCCGCCCTGGCTGCCGATGCCGCGATCCAGGCAGGCGGGGGCGAGCGGCCGGAGACGATGCTCCCCGTGGTGACGGTGCAGCTCCCGGTCTTCAACGAACGGTACGTCGTGGAGCGGCTGCTCCGGGCCGCCGCGAGCCTGGACTACCCGCGCGATCGCCTCGAGATCCAGCTCCTGGATGACTCCGCGGACGACACGCGGGAGATCGCCAGCCGATTGGTCCAGCAGTACCAGGCGGCCGGGGTCCAGGTTGTCCACCTGCACAGGACGGTCCGCACCGGGTACAAGGCGGGAGCCCTCAAGGAGGGCCTCGCCGCCTGCCGCGGCGAGTTCGTGGCCATCTTCGACGCGGACTTCGTGCCGAATCCGGAATTCCTGCGTCGCACGCTCCCCTACTTCGGGGATCCCATAGTGGCCATGGTCCAGACGCGATGGGGCCACCTCAACCGCGATTATTCCCTCCTCACGACCGGGCAGGCATTCGGGATCGACGGCCACTTCGGCGTGGAGCAGGGGTCGCGGGCCTGGGCGGGGCTGTACCTGAACTTCAACGGGACGGCCGGGATCTGGCGGAAGACGGCCATCCAGGATGCAGGGGGCTGGCAGGCCGATACGCTCACCGAGGATCTGGATCTGAGCTACCGGGCCCAGCTCAAGGGCTGGCGCCTGGTTTTCCTTCCCGACGTGGTCTGTCCGGCCGAGCTGCCGGTGCAGATCCAGGGGTTCAAGTCGCAGCAGCAGCGCTGGGCCAAGGGCTCGATCCAGACGGCGCGGAAGCTCGTCCCCGCCATCCTCCGGGCCCCCGGCTCATGGTTCAAGAAGTATCAGGCGGTGATTCATCTCACGCATTACGCCGCCCACCCGTTGATGCTCCTGGTGGCGATCGCCTCGCCCCTGCTCCTGTACCTCGACTGGTTCTTCGCCTCGTGGCGTAGCCTCTTCGCGTCCACGGCATTCTTCTGCCTGGCCACCCTCGGCCCGTCCGCCCTCTACTGCTACTCCCAGCGAGTGCTCTACCCGGACTGGCGGCGGCGCCTGCCCTACCTCCCGTCGCTGATGCTGCTGGGGACCGGCATCGCCCTCAGCAACACCCAGGCGGTCCTGGAGGGGCTATTCCAGCGGGCCGGCGACTTCATCCGGACGCCGAAGTTCGCCATCCAGAGCCGGCAGGACTCCTGGCGCACCAAGCAGTACCGCTCCCAATTCTCCTGGACGGCCGTGGGCGAGCTTTTGCTCTCGGCCTACTGCGCGATCGGCGTCTACCTCTTCCTGGAGCGGGGCCGCTTCCTCATCGGGCCGTTCCTGATTCTCTACACCCTGGGCTTCGGGTACGTCGGCATCCTCACCTTGCTTCACTCGCTGGGGCCCCGCCCGGCGGCGGTGCGCCAGCCCTCCCCCTCCCCTGGCCGCTGGCCCATCTACCTGCTGGTACCCCTGCTCGGCCTCTTCGCGTCTGTCTGCCCGGTCTTCTGACCGTGATCCGCTCTCCGCAGGATGGATCTGGCCCGGTCGGTATCTCCTTGCCTCACCACATCGCTTCAAGCAAGGGCAACATCTCATCCGGCTGCTCCACCTTGCGAGGGTTCGAGGCCATCAGTGGGTCACCCAAGACATGCTCTGCGATCGCTCCAAACTCCCGCCGATCTGCACCCACCTCGCGCAGGCGAGTTGGGAGCCCAAGGCCGCTGATCAGTCGGCGGAGCCTGCGTGCCACACGTGCTCCCACGAGCCGCGGGTTCTCTCGCGAGCTAGCCCGGAGGCCCATGGCCCGGGCGATCCGGTGCATTCGAACTCCTGCGGCCTCAGCGTTGAACTCGATCACCGCGGGCATCGTAAGGCAGGAGGTAATCCCGTGGGGGACCCCCCACCTTGCGCCCACCTGATGCCCTATGGCATGGCTTAGCCCGAGCCGTACGTTCATGATCCCAAAGATGGCGAGCCAGCCTCCGGTTTGACACTGTCTCCGACTCTCGAGGTCCACCGGGTCTCCCACCGACTGGGGAAGATGCGCGACGAGCCCCGTCAGCCCTGCTTCGGCCATCACCTCCGTGACCGGCTGGCGGTCGGTGGAATACAGCGTCTCCACACAGTGGTCAATGGCTTTGACACCGGAGGATAGCCAGAGGTCTCTGGGAGTCTCCAACGTGACTTCGGGGTCAAGGATGACGAAGCGCGGCGCCAGGTTGTAGTAGATGAAGAGCTGCTTGCTCCGGCTCTCCTCATGCTTCATGGACGCCGAGAAGGTGAATTCCCCACCAGACAGAGTGGTTGGGATAGCGATGTGGGGAAGGATCCGACCCTGGAGACGGACCGTCTCGAAGGCAGACGCGGAACTCTGCCGCTTCCGAGGCGTGACCAGCGGGGCGAGGTCGGACCACTGACTGGCACCACTGGCCAAGAGGAGATTGCAGTCCTTGGCAGTGTCGATGGCCGTGCCACCTCCGAAGCTGATCAGCGCATCGGCGGCAGTCCTCTGGACCTCCCGGGTGGCGGCGAACACCGCACTCTCCGGAACATGGGGCTTTGTCTCGCTGAAGATGCCGCACAGCTTGGCCCCCAGGATTTCCTGGAGTCGCGCCAAACCCCGGGAGCGGGCCACACTTCGAGTTGTGACCACGAATACGCGCTGTGCGTCAAGTGACTGGAGAATACTGTTGATGTGTTCCAGGGCCCCTGGTCCAAAGGCCACCGCCTCCAGCGGAGGCACGCAATAGGTCGCGTAAGTTCCGTTCGACGAACCCTGGGTCGTCATCGCCTCCTCACCAGGCGCGCTCCGTTTCCTTCCAGGGCGCAAATCTCCGCTCCAGGGAGAGTCCAAGCTGGAGGAGGGCCACACCCAGCAAAGTGAGGACGATGACCGGGACAAACAGCCGGGCGGTGTCCAGGGTGTTGGCGTAGAACACGGTGATGGCGCCCAGGCCGCTGGTCGCCGTGAACATCTCCGCCACCACCATACCGGTCAGCGATCGGCCGATCCCCAGGCGGACACCCGTCATGATGTGGGGCAGCGTCGCGGGTACTGTCACCTCCCGGAATTGCTGGCGTTCGGACGCCCCATAGGCCTCCGCCACCTCGACCAGCCCCCGGCCTAGGCTGCGGACCCCATCGGCCGTGTTGTAGAAGATCGGAAACATCCCGACCAGGAAGATGATGAAGATCTTGGCCGGCG
This sequence comes from candidate division NC10 bacterium RIFCSPLOWO2_12_FULL_66_18, assembly GCA_001771285.1. Taxonomy (GTDB): domain Bacteria; phylum Methylomirabilota; class Methylomirabilia; order Methylomirabilales; family 2-02-FULL-66-22; genus 2-02-FULL-66-22. Next base: position 33,926 of record METI01000052.1, on the reverse strand, counting down.
GCCCCAGGCCGAACCACAGGATGACCAGGGGGATGAGGGCGACCTGGGGGGTGACGTAGAAGGCGTCCAGGATATGGCGCAGGGCGTATTCCAGCAGCCGGAAGCGTCCGACCAGCAGGCCGAGGGTAACGCCCACCACCGCGGCCAGGGCGAAACCGGCGACAAAGTTCTGCAGGCTGGTGAGGATCGCCCGCGGGAGTTCACCCGAGGCCGTCAGGTCCACGCCGGCCCTCAGGATCGCGGTCGGATACGAGAAGAGAATGGGGTTGACTCGCCGGCCAAAGAACTCCCATAGGACGACGAGGACCACCGTGGATCCCACCCGGAGGGCCGTCGGGGAAAGGATGCCTGCCCCCATCGCCAACGGGGACCGCTGTCCGGGCAGGGCCGTCCGAGGGTCAGCTGCCTTTGCCATCGTGTGCCGTCTCCTCTGGCCTCCGACCTGGGCCCGCCTCCTCCAGTCTCCGGCGGAGTTGACCCATCAGGCGGAGGTACTCGTCCGATCCCCGAATGCCCTTGGGCCGCGGCCGGGGCAGCCCCGTCAATACATCGTCCATCACCGCCCCGGGTGGGCCGCCCATGACCACCACCCGATCGGCCAGGTAGATCGCCTCGTCCATGCTGTGGGTCACGAAGATCACCGTCTTGCGGTCACGGTCCCAGATCTCCAGAAGCTGCTCCTGCAACCGCTCTCTGGTCAGCGCGTCAACGGCGGCAAAGGGCTCGTCCATCAAGAGGATCTCCGGCGCGTTCACCAGGGCCCGGGCCAGGCCGGCGCGCTGTTGCATGCCTCCGGAGATCTGGTGCGGGTAATGTCCCTCGAATCCGGCGAGGCCGACCAGGGCAATGAATTCCTGGGCCCGCCGTTGTCTGTCGGCGGTGGGGACTCCCCGCAGTTTCAGGCCGAAGGCCACGTTGTCCAGGACCGAGAGCCACGGGAAGAGGCCATAATGCTGGAAGACCAGACAGACATCGACGCCCGGCCGGATGCCTGGACTGCCGTTCAGGGTGATCCGCCCCCGGTCCGGCGTGAGGAGGCCGCAGAGGATCTTCAAGAGGGTGGTCTTGCCGCATCCGCTCGGTCCCAGGAGGCAGACGAATTGCCCGTCCTCGACCCGGAGGTCGAATTCCACGAGGACTGCCCGACCGTCGAACTGCTTGCAGACGGCCTCGACCGAGAGCACCCTCCCTCCCTACTTGCGGCCCAGGATGGCCAGCGCAGCCTCGGTCAGACTCGGATCGTATACCTGCTCGTGCTGGAGGCGCTGTTTGAGCAGGCCGGTTTCCAGCATAATCCCTCGGGTGAACTCGAAGGGGCCCTTCTCCATGCCCCCATTGATGCCCAGCATCATCGCGGGCCTGAGAGCGTCGTATACCTTACTGACCAGGGCCTCGGTACGATGGGGGTAGTACTTGAGATATTGCTCGACGGTGAGCTTCTTGTTTTCGAGAATCAGACGCTTGGTCTCGATCATCCCTTCGACGAATTTCTGCAGCGCCGAGCGACGGGCCGCGATCGTCTTGGTCAGCGCGATGTAGGCCGTGAACTGGAACTCGGGCAGCTCGGTTCGAAGATCCGCGAACACGTGGAGGCCCTTCTCCTGGGCGATCAACTCTTCGGCCTCAATCACGTGGAGCATCCCGGCCTGGGTACGGCCCGAAACCATCGCCTTGGCCCGCCCCCCCGATCCGCCCACGACGGCATAGTTGACCTTTGCCGGGTTCACCCCGTGCCGCTTCATGGCCGCCTGGGGGATGAGCTGGGCGATGCTGCCGAGGCCGGAGATCCCCAGTGCCTTTCCCTCCAGATCGGACCATTTCACGATGTCCTTGGTCGTGACCAGGACGTAGGAATGAATCGGCACCGTCTCGCAGATGATCCTGATGGTTGACGTCTTTTCGGCGGCTGTGTAGATGAGGGCGTGGGAGTTCTGCGATACGTCCGCGTCCCCTGACACCACCGCCTGGAGCCCCAGTGTCTCCCCATTCAGCATCGTGATCTGGAGGTCAAGGCCCCGTTTCTTGAAGATCCCGAGGTCGCGGCCCATGAACACATCCATGTCCTGCAGGTTCGGCGCGACCACTGTGTAGGCCAACTTCAAAACCTCGGGAGCCTCGGCGGCCCAGCCCAAGCCTCCAAAGGATAGCAGGATCGCCGACGTCAGGACTGTTGCGAGTGCAGCCATCCATCGCCTCATGCTGTTCCCCTCCCCTCTCCATTCCGCTAGGTACCAGACTTCTCTTCCCCGCGCATCCTGTTCGATACGGAATCGATTGACTCGCCCAATGTCTGATATACTGCCCGGTGCGACCCCGGAAGGACCCAAGCGGGCCAACCGCAGGAAAAGACGCAACCGGCCTGAACGATTGTGGCCGGTGACCGGCTGCGCTTCTCGTCTCGAGGTGTCAGTGAAGTGGCGTGAGCAACATCTGCAAGGCCTGCCGAACGGTGATGCGGTCCACCTGGAATATTCGGATCATCTCATCCTCGATCCGCAGGACATTGTATGGTGTGTGTTTGGCTGAGCGAATTTGGCTGCGAGGAATTGCGCGCTTTGATGGGAGAGAGGAATAACTCCCCGCGCGGGCCTCACGAGCTGCGACCCTCACGGAAAACAGCGTCCCAGAAAGTTCGTAAGGCGTTTTCCTGTAACATTGTATAATCCCTCGACAATGTCAAGCTCAAACCGGGGACGACATGACGGTCAGGGTGTGGGCGAATCTTCGGAGCACCCGGCAACAACCGGATCGCGTCCGGAGTTATTTCCCGGCACCGAGCGTGCAATATGCGGCGGCGGGTGGTGGGTGAATATCTCGCCATCTTCGCAGGGGTCATTGTCCTCTGAGCCTGCTCGTTTTTCCCTGCATCGGCCCGTTTCTGCCCTCGAATGAAAGCCGCTGCTATGGCAGCCGCAGTGACCAGGCCGCAGAATCAGTCAGAGGAGCCTCGCCGAGCATGACGATGTCCATATCGCAGCAGCTGGCCGCCGCTGGGGTCACGGGACCCGCGGAGAGCCTCGAAGGACAGTTCGGCGTCTTCCGGACGCACTTGCAGGGGGAGGCGGCGATCGACCTCTCGGTCATCTGTGATGGACTCGGCCAGCGCTGGGAATCGCGCGACGTGTCCTTCAAGCCGTACCCAGCGGCCCACGTGACGCATTCCTTCATCGATGCCGCACTGTATCTCCGGCGAGCTGCGGCACTCAAGATTGATGAGATCGTCAGCATCATGTGCCCCGTTGCCGCGTACATGGTTCCCTTGGTGTGTGAGCCGGCCGGTGAAAAGAGGGCTCCGCGCATTGACACGCCCCCGGCCCCTCTGGTAACGTTCGCAGGTATGTAGGAATTCCGACATTCGCGGAAGGAGGTTCGCCATGCCACGTTTCGGCTCATGGTTGTCCCGGCTGTCCGTCCCGATGGTGCTGGGCTGCACTCTGGGATGGGCCGCCGCCCCCGCAGGTGCGGCCGACACGGTGAACGCCTACTCCATCTGGCCGGAGAACTGGGCGCGCCCCATGTTCCAGGAGTTCGAGAAGGCCACGGGGATCAAGGTAAATTTCGTGCGCTTCTCCTCCGGCGAGGCGCTGGCCCGCGTGATCCACGAGAAGAACAATCCCCAGGTGGACGTGCTCTTCGGCGGCCCGGTGGAGACCCATGCGGCCGGCATCAAGGAAGGCATCTTCGAGCCCTACAAGCCCCCGTCCTTCAACGTCCTGCCGGCCCGCTTCAGGCACTCCGAGGGCCAGTGGGTCGCCATCGCCGACGACCCGCTGGTTTTCATGAGCAACATCAAGTTCCTGAAGGAGCACAACCTCAAGCCGCCCGCCTCGTGGGGCGATCTTTTGGATCCCGCATACAAGAACATGATCCAGATGGCCGATGCCCGCACCTCGGGAACGGCCGTGACGCGCATCTTCTCGGTCCTGGAGACCTACGGCCGGGACGAGGAGAAGGCCTTCGACTACATGAAGAAGCTGCGGCCCAACGTCCAGCTCTACACCAAGAGCGGCGGGGGCGGGACCCTCCCGGTGGGGCTGGGCCAGGCAGGCGCGGGCATCTTCTTCATCGTGGATGCCCTGGACACCAAGGCCAAGGGGTACGACGTGACCATCAGCTTCCCCAAGGAGGGGATCGGGACGTCGGCCGAGGCCATCGCCCTCCTCAAGGGGGCCAAGAACCCCGAGCTGGGCAAGAAGCTGATCGACTGGGCCGCCTCGCCCGCCATGCAGTCCCTCTACGCCAAGTACAAGATCAACTTCGTCCCGGCCCACCCAGACGTGAAGGTCGAGGCGAGCCTGGCCGAGGTGCTGAAGGGGGCCAAGATCTTCCCCATCGACGATGCTTTTGCGGGGGCCAACCGGAAGCGGATCGTGGAGCGCTGGATCAACGAGGTCCTGAACCCGAAGTAGTGGGGATCCCTTCCACCCGAGGGGGGACCGGCGGGGACGGCTCCTGGCCCGCCGGTCCCCTCGTTTTTTGGAGGCGTGGCTTGTGACCAGCATCGCCGCCGCTCGCATTGATGGGTGGCGCCGAACGTTCCGGGATCCCGCGCTCTTCACCACGGTCATCGTGCTGTGGGCGCTCCTGGCCCTCTTCATCTTGTTCCCGCTGGCGAAACTCCTGGCCCGCACCTTCCTCGACGGGGGTCAGGTCACCCTGGCCAACCTGGCCGCCATCCTCCGGGACGTGAACCACCGTCAGGCCTTCTGGAACAGCCTGCTCCTGGCGGCCCTGGTGGGCCTGTGCGGGACGTGGCTGGGGTTCGTGTACGCCTTCGCCGCCGTCCGGGCCAACCTGTCGCGGGCCTGGATCACGGTCCTGGATGCGGCGTCGCTCCTGCCCCTGATCTCACCCCCCTTCACCACCGCCATCGCCATGATCTACTCCTTCGGGCCGCGGGGATTGATCACCTACCATCTGCTGGGCATCAAGGGATTCACCGTCTACGGGCTGCACAGCACGCTGTTCTCCGAGACCCTCACCTACTTCCCCATCGCCTACCTCACCCTGAAACCGATCCTGGCCGGCATCGATCCCAACGTCGAGGACATGGCCTTCAGCCTGGGCAGCTCCCGCTGGCGCGTGTTCCGGACCGTGACGCTGCCGCTCACGGTGCCGGGGCTGGCCAATGCCTTCCTCCTCCTCTTCGCCGCATCGCTGGCCGACTTCGCCACCCCGCTGATCCTGGCCGGCAACAGCTTCCCCGTCCTGCCCACCCAGGCGTACCTCCAGATCACCGGCCTCTTCGACCTGAAGGGCGGGGCCGTCCTGTCCTTCGTCCTGCTGGTGCCCGCGCTGGTGGTGTACCTGCTCCAGCGCTACTGGGTGAGCCGGAAGCACTACGTGACCATCACGGGCAAGGTGGGCGCCCAGACCACCATCAAGAGCCTGGCGCCGTGGGCCCGCGCCCCGCTCCTCGGCGCGTGCCTGCTGCTGGCCGGGGTGATCCTCTATTTCTACGTCCTGCTCTTCTACGCCTCGGCGGTGGTGGCCCTGGGGGCCAACCACGCCTGGACCTGGCGCCACTACCAGGTCATCTTCACCGAGGGGCTCAAGGCCATCCGCGACACCCTGGTCATCGCGGGGGCCGGGATGCCCCTGGGCGGCCTCTACGGTATTCTCCTGGGATACCTCGTGGCCAGGAAGATCTTCCCGGGACGGCAAGCCATGGAGATCGTCTCCATGATCAACTACGCCCTTCCTGGGACGATCGTGGGGATCGCCTATCTGATCGCCTTCAACGACCCGCCCATCGTCCTGACGGGGACCGCCCTGATCATCGTGGCGTGCTACGTGTTCCGCTACAGCCCCACGGGCATCCGGGCCACCGTGGCGCTCCTCCAGCAGATCGACCCCAGCATCGAGGAGGCCTCGCAGGGGCTGGGCGCCGGCAGCGGGACCACCTTCCGCCGCATCACGTTGCCCCTCATCCTTCCGGCCTTCTTCGCGGGATTGGGGGTGGTCTTCATCCGGTCCATGACGGCCATCAGCGCGACCATCTTCCTGGTGTCCATCAACTGGACGCTGATCACGGTGCGCATCCTGGAGAACATGACCGAGCTGTCCCTGGGGCCGGCCGCTGCCTTCTCGGTGCTGGTCGTGGTCATCGTCTTTGCGGTGATCGTCGCCATCAGCGGCCTGCTCCGGCGGTTCCGCACGCCGGGAGCCGTGGACATGACCAGCATCCTGGGAGGCTGACGTGAGCGCGGTGGGTATCCGACTCGAGGGCATTTCCAAGCGGTTCGCGCACCGGGTGAAGGGAGAGGTGTACGCCGTGCGGGACGTCAGCCTCACGGTCCAGCCGGCCGAACTGCTGACCCTCCTCGGTCCCTCCGGCTGCGGCAAGACCACCACGCTGCGGATGATCGCGGGGTTCGAGCAGCCCGACGCGGGCCGGGTCTTCATCGGCGAGCAGGACGTCACTGGCCTCATGGCCAACCAGCGAAACATCGGCTTCGTCTTCCAGAACTATGCCCTCTTCCCCCACCTGTCGGTCTTCGAAAACGTGGCCTACGGCCTGCGCGTCCAGCGGCAACCGGAGCAGGAAATCGCCCGGGCCGCGGGGGACGTCCTCGCCCTCGTCGGCCTGCAGGGCTACGACCGCCAGTTCCCCAACCAGCTCTCGGGCGGGGAGCAGCAGCGCGTGGCCCTGGCCCGGGCCATCGTCATCCGGCCACGGGTGCTGCTGTTCGACGAGCCGCTGTCCAACCTGGATGCCAAGCTGCGGGTCCACATGCGGGGGGAGCTGCGCGAGCTGCAGCAGCGGCTCCACATCACCGCCGTCTACGTGACCCACGACCAGGAAGAGGCTATGGCCATCTCCGACCGGATCGCGGTGATGCACCAGGGACAGATCGTTCAGGAGGGAACTGCCGAGAGCCTCTACCGCCACCCGGGATCCGAATTCGTGGCCCAGTTCATCGGCCGGACGAATCTGCTTTCTGGGCGCGTCCGGTCGGCCAGCCCAGGCGAGATCGAACTGGAGGTGGCGGGGCAGCATCTCCGCCTTCCCGGGGATGCCGTGCGCGCCACCGCGGGGCAGATCGTCCGCCTGGTCGTCCGCCCCGAGGTCATCGAGCTGCGGCCGGCCGATTCGCCGGACGGGATCCCGGGCACCATCGTGTCCCGGACGTTCCTGGGCGAGAAAGCGGAATACCAGGTTCGGGTGGGCGAGGATCTCCTGCAGGTCACCAGCTACAACCCGGTGCAGCGCGGCCTCTTTACCGTCGGCCAGCCGGTGAGGCTTCACTTCCCGGCCGAGGGGATCCAACTCCTGCCGGGAGGCCCGGCATGAATGCCAATTGTGGTTCCCTGCGCCGTCCCCTCTCCACGTCCTCTCCCCGGGTACCGGGTACCCTTTGGGTGCGGTGGGGGGAGAGGAGGAAGGTGAGGGGTCTCCTCCTCGGAATTCTGCTCCTCGCCTCCCCGACCCCGGCACCCGGCCAGGGGCAGGAGATTCACGGGGAGAACTCTGTCTTCGCCGGTCATGGGGTGGCCATCGCCTGGGGCATTCTGAAGGGGCCGGTGGAGGAACAGACGCAGGTGATCTTGCGCATCGCCCCGGCGGGCGAGGCGTACGCATACGTCAGCGTGGAGGCCCTGGATCCGTTCACCGGCAAGCGCCAGCCGATTCTTGCGGGCCGCCCGCTGGGGGATCGGGTGGATATCCGGAGCCCCCGGGGAGCCTTCGCCGACTTTCCACGCCGGGAGGTGCACCTGTACCGGACGGCGGGCGACTGGCAGGCAAAGAAGCCGACTGTGACCGTGTATTACCTGGGCGTGCCGGACACCACGCCCGAGTTCATCTCGGAGGGCGCCCTCTTCACCTACCTCGATCAGGCCCTGGCAAAGTTCCAGGGCACCGGCCAAGGACGCAAGCCATGAGCCACCGAATCACCATCGCCCACAGCCCGGACGCCGACGACGCCTTCATGTTCTATGCCCTGGCCCAGGGCAAGGTCAGCGATCCCGAGCTGGAATGCGTCCACGTGCTGGAGGACATCCAGTCCCTCAACGAGCGCGCGTTTCGGGGCGAGTACGAGGTCACCGCGGTCTCCTTCCACGCGTATGCGTATCTCGCAGACCGCTACGCCCTGTTACCCCATGGGGCCAGCATGGGGGATGGTTACGGCCCCATGGTGGTGGCCCGTGATCCGCTCAGCCGCGAGGATCTCCAGGGCAAATCCATCGCGGTTCCCGGGACCCTGACGACTGCCTTCCTGCTCCTGAAGCTCTGGAACCCGTCGCTCGGCCACAGGGTGATCCCCTTCGACCAGATCCTGGATGCCGTCGTCGCCCGGCGCGTCCATGCCGGCCTGATCATCCACGAGGGTCAGGTGACGTATGGGTCCCTCGGATTGCACAAGGTGGTGGATTTCGGCGAGTGGTGGAAAGAGGAGACAGGCCTGCCCCTCCCCCTGGGCGGGAACGTGATCCGGAAGGATCTCGGGCCGGCCCTGATGCGCCGGGTTTCGCACCTCCTCCGCGAGAGCATCGCGTATGCCCTGGCCCACCGGGAGGAGGCCCTGAACTACGCCATGCAGTTCGGGCGGGACATGGACCGGCGGCTGGCGGACCGGTTCGTGGCGATGTACGTGAATGACCTGACGCTGGACTACGGGGAGCGGGGTCGCGCGGCAGTGAAGCGCCTGCTCGCGATGGGCCACGAGCGAGGCTTGATCCCGCATCGCGTGGAGCCGGAATTCGTTGGCTAGAAGTGTTCGGCAGTTCTGCCGTTCGAGCATGCCTGTCCGCGCGAACAACCGAACGGCCGTGTTGGGGTGGATGATGGTAGTGATAGCCCTGATCCGAAAACACCTTGAACCGCCGGTACCAACGGCGCCGCCGTTGGTGCGCCAAGGTCGCCAAAGATGTGAGGTTGGGATCCTTTCACCGAAAGACACGACAAACGATTCGTGGAGCCTTCAGCAGTTTCGTTCGTGTCCACCCAGATGGGCCAGTTCCCTTGGCGTTCTTGGCGCCTTGGCGGTTGAGAATTTCGGATTGGGGCTACAAGTTGGTCTCGACCCCCTTGCGCGATCACGAGGACGCGGCAAGCGTCATTCGCCGGCAGGGCGACAAGTTGGAGACAGCTACGTACTTCACTGGCTGAGGCAGATTGAGCACGCGCTGGATGACTCCACGCTGGTGGCGGAGTACACGCGACTCCGAGCCGCAAAACGATAGAAAGGTGCTAGCGAGCGGAAGTCGGAAATCTGGTCCGTCCGGAACGATTCGCCATCCGGGGTGTGGGGCCGCCGGGCCGCTCGAGCCAGGTTCGATCATCGGAAGGGATTGATTCTCTATGGCGAGCCCCTAGGGGCACCCTGTCTCACTTCCCTCCGCCCCCTTATCTCTTGCCGTACTCTTCAATTCGAAATTCGCAATCCGCAATCCGAAATCGTTTCACCCGCGGCCCCGGCTGCTATCAGGCCCTGGACTCCTCCTGTCGCATCCCGATCGCTACTGGCCCGCCTGGCCCAAAGAGGAAGTGGAACACTTCCGCCACTATCGCTGAGCCAACGCAGGCGGCTTGAGTGCCCGTGCCTCTTCAAGAAGGGTTTCATTCGCTCAGGCGTGGGCGTTGTCCGGAGAGTTGCTTACTTACTTAAGGGCGTCCCGCTTTACGCTTTACGGGTCTGCGTTCAGCCGATTCGCCGGTAGTCCCTGCCCTACTTCTCCGCCCCGAACAGGAGATTTGGAAGCCAGAGAGCCAACTGGGGAAACAGGAGCACCAGGATGAGTGCCGTTGCCTGGACGCCGACGAAGGCAAGGGCCGAGCGGTAGATGTCCGTCGTGGGGATCTCGGGCGGGGTAATCCCGCGAATATAGAAGAGGTTCACCCCGTAGGGTGGGGTGAGGAACGCCATCTCCATGTTCAGGACGAAGAGCGCCCCAAACCACACCGTGTCAAACCCGAGCGCCTTGACGACCGGGACATAGATCGGGACTGTGAGCATGAGGATCCCGGTCGGATCGATGAAGCACCCGAGGACGAAGAGCGTCAATTGCATCACGACCACGATCCAGATCGGGGCAATCGTGATCTCCAGCAGGAGGCTCTTCACCAGCTCCGACCCGCCGGCGATCGTGAAGATCGTCGTGAATACCGTGGCCCCGACCACGATCCACATCACCATGGCGGTCAGGGAGAAGGTGCCGTACAACGCCTCTTTCAAGTTTGGCCAGGTCAGCCTCCCGTTGATCACCAGAATGATCAGGGCACCCAAGGCCCCGACGGCCGCCGCCTCGGTCGGGGTCGCCAGTCCGCTGAAGATCGAGCCCAGGACTGCCACGATGAGCAGGCTGGGCATGATGATCGATCTGAGCGAAGCGACCTTCTCCTTCCAGTTCCCCCGGTCCTCCGACGGCGTGGCGGGACCGAGCGATCCTTTGAGGTGACAGGCGATCAGGATATACGCAATGAAGAGGCCGGAGAGGATGAGCCCGGGTACGAAACCGCTGGCGAACAGCCTCCCTACCGACTCGTTCGCCAGGAACCCGTACAGGATGAACAGCAGGCTCGGGGGAATGAGCTGCCCCAGCGCCCCTCCGCCCATGACGCACCCGAGGGCCAGTTTCCTGTCGTAGCCACGCTTCAACATCGACGGGACGGCGATCAGGCCCATGGTGATGGTGGCCGCGCCGCTCACGCCGGTGCAGGCGGCAAAGATCGTGCAGATGAGAACCGTGCCGACCGCCAGTCCCCCTCGCACGCCGCCGATCCATTTCTCGGCCGCCGAGTACAGGTCCTCGGCCAGCCCGGATACCTTCAGGAGGTTCCCCATGAATATGAAGAGCGGGACGGCGATCAAGACGATGGTCCGGATGTTGTTCAGGATCGCCGTCGTGGCCAGCAGGAGCGATGACGGGCCCTGGGTGATCAACCCGAGGATGACCGCGCTCCCGCCCAGCGCGAAGACGATCGGGAGCCCCAGGAAGAGGAGCAGGAGCATGAAGCCGAAGAGGAGCGGCGTCAGCAGCAGGATATCCATTACAGCTCCTTCCCGAGGAGCCCGAAGGCCAGATCGCGGAGGAACTTCACGATGCTTTGCATCCCGAGCAAGACACTGCCCAGGACCGCGATGATCTTCAGGGGATAGATGGGCGGGCCCCACGGGGAGATGCTGTGCTCATTGTAGATGATGGAGTCCCAGGCGACCTGGACACCGGTCCAGACCAGGGCCGTCATGAAGATCAGCGCCACGAGTCCCGTGACCCCTTCGATCACTGCCCGAGTTCGGGGCCTGAACAGGCGGATCACCGTATCGACCCGCACCATGCCTCCCATTTTCAGGCAGTAGGCCCCGCCCAGGGCGAAGTAGAATCCGAAGAAGTACTGCGTGGATTCATGCGCCCAGATCGTCGGCATGTTGAAGAGGCTCCGGAGGAGTACTTCCCACGTGAGGATGAAGACGAGCGCCAGAACACCCCAGATGGCAACTCGCGCGGTGTACTCACTCACGGCGTCCACCAGCCTGAAAATACCTCGCAGCACTCCCATGGAACTCCCGACCCCCTTCGCCTGCCCTGCCGCGGTGAAGCGTTCGCCGGCCGCTCAGGCGCGAAGTTCGGCGGCTCCCCCTGCCGACTCCGTTTCTTTTCGACAGGCCCGAGGTTCCCTGTGACCAGGGTCCGGGATTGGGCGCCCCTCAAACAGGGCGGGGACTCCGGCGATCCGGCGGCCGGACGCGAAGCGGCCGAGCGACCACGACCGCAGGAGGAATTCCCCGGAGCACCCGCCCCATCCCGCGCGCGAGCCAGTTCCAGCGTTACCGGAGGTAGCCCCTCTCCTTCATGAACCGCTTGGTGATCTCGACCATCTTGGCCAACCGCGCACTGCGGCCGGAGTACGAGTCGAGCATCTTCAGCGATTCGGCGGTTATCGCTGCCTGCAGGTCTTCGGCCATCGGAATCGCCTGCGCATTCCACTTCGCAAGGCTGTTGAGAACCTCTTGATCGTTCATCTCACTTCGCCAGGTCGTGATCCAGTTGAGGATGGGCTCCTGCGCAAGCACGTACGCTCGAAGATCGGCCGGCAGCTCGTCGAGGGCCTTCCGGCTGATGCTCCACGCGTCGATGCTGGCCCCCTGGATGGCCGGGGTCATCAGGTACTTCGCCACCTCGTAATGCTTCAGGTCTTTGTAGTGGCCGATGGGAGTCGCGTACCCTTCGATCGTGCCCAGCTGGAGCGCGGTGAAGCTCTCCTCGTGGGGGAGGGATACCACGGATGCCCCGATGGTTCCGAAGATTTTCGCCACATCCCCTGACGCCCGGACCTTGAACCCCTTGAAATCCGCCAACGTCTTGATCGGCCTCTTCGACCAGAGCATGATGGGCCCGAGGGAATTGATGGCGTAGAAGTGAACCCCCTTCTCGGCAAACGCCTCCCGGATCGGCTCGATCAGGCCGAGATCGTAGAACAGGTACTGAACGTCGGTCCGGCTCCGCACGATCATCGGCAGTCCCGCCTGAAGCCCGCCCTCCGGAATGTAGCCGGTGTAGTAGCCGCCCCAGGTGGTCGCGATCTGGATCAGGTTGCCCCGCAGGGCATTGATGTAGTCGTCCACCTTGACGATCTGCCCGGCGGGATACAGCGTGATCTTCAACCTGCCGCTCGAGTGCGCGTTTACCCAGTCGACCCACCACTTTTCGGCATTGTACATCGAAGACCCCGGCGTCTTGTTGGTCTGGAACTTCCACTCGTAGACTTTGGTCTGCGCGGCTTCCAGCGGGAGGGCGAGAAGGGCTACGAAGAGAGATGCGAGAACGGGCGGGAGCCAATACTTTACCAGCTGCCTCTTCATGAAAGATCCTCCTTCCCCGGAAAAGTCTCTCCTCTCTCACGGACAGACGGCAACACCCTCTCTCCACGCACCTCCTTTCCTGTCCATTGCTCTCCTGATCAAAACGCCGGGTCCAGCGCGAGTGCGTCGGCACCGCTAACCACTGGCCCCTCGCAAGAAACTTCTCATCCTCTTGAGGACGATCCTGAGCGATTTTCAGGTGATGCTGCTAGGTGAGGTGGGTGATGGTGATAGGTGATAAGAATTTGCTCTTGGGCCGCGCGCCCCGGCTGGCGTCACGAGGTCAGCGCAGGGCCCGCCCACGCCGAGCCGGGGGGGAGCATACCGCAGCCGGAGGGCGCGGTGTCAAGGGAAAACTGGTCAGGCGAGAGGGGGCGGGGGTGACGGACGGGCCAGGGAGCTGAAGGGGGGCGACCCGGGGCGGACCCGGACAGACGACACCGTTCGGTGAGGCCGCGCTCGACGCCTATGCTGCGACGACCCGTTGCAGAGAAACCGGCAACGGGTACCCTCCCGGAGGGCTGTGGGTCTGGGCGGGCCACAGGCCGCTGTCTGCCTTCGGCACAGGCAGGGAGGTGGGTCAAGATCTTTTCGATGACCGCAACGTAGTCAAAGTACGATCGTGGACCCCTCCCCCCTTGCCCCCAGATTCCTCGTCAAAACGCATGCTCGAAATACCTCGCGGTAATTCCGCGTCTTGACGTTGCACCCCGGTTCATGCAATATTTTGAGTAAGAACCAGTTCATACCAGGAGGTGATCCTATGGCACGGAGTGCGGTCAAGGTGGCCATTAGCCTACCGCCTGAGGACTTTCAGGAGATGGAGAGGCTCCGACGGAAGTTCAAGGCGAGCCGCAGCGCGGTGGTCCGCCAGGCTCTCAGGACCTATTTTCAACTGCGTCGCCAGCAGGCGTTGGTCAGGCAGTATGTCGAGGGGTACCGGAAGTACCCCGAATCTCCGGGAGAGCTGGCGGGATTCGAGCAAGCCCAACTAGACGCCTTCCCTCTGGAGAAGCGGAAGTGAGGCGGGGAGAGGTTTGGTGGGCGGATCTTGCGCCCCCGGTCGGTCGCCGGCCAGTTGTGCTCCTTTCCCGGAACGAGGCCTATCAGATCCGCGAATTCATCACGGTGGCCCCCGTGACAACGCGGGTGCGGGGCATCCCCACCGAGGTATCCCTGGGTCCGCGCGAAGGCCTTCGCCGGTTAGGAGTGGCTAACCTCGACACGATCATGACGATCCGGAAGAGCCTATTGGCCGACAGAATTGCTGCGCTGTCTCAAACGAAGGTCGACGAAGTAAACCTGGCAATCAAGTTCGCGCTCGCGCTCCCCTGACATGGATGGGCCGAATCGAAAGGGGTTGGGTCCGTCCCCGTGGGCGTGGAAAAATACCGCGGGCTGCCTTTGCTGGAATTTCGCCTTTCAGTCTGCGGGGCCTGATTCCGAAGAAGGTGGAACCGGAGTTCATTGAGTAGAAGCGTTCGGTGGTTTCCGCCTAAGGCGGATTCGGTGATTCGGTGGTTCCAGTCCGACCGAACCACCGAACCCCCGAACACCCGAACGCTCTTGGCTCGAACGAATGTATGCCCTTTACTCCGATCACTACATCATTGACCTTCCTCCCCACCACACCTTTCCCATCCAGAAATACCGGCTGATCCGCGAGCAACTTGTGGCCGAGGGGACGCTCAGTCCCGAAGAACTGCTGGAACCGACGCTGGTTGCCCCCCAGGACGTGCGCCTGGTCCATACCGCGGAGTACTGGGAGCGGCTGATGACCGGGACGTTGAGCCCTAGTGCCGTCCGGCGCATGGGACTCCCGTGGTCCGAGGCGCTGGTCCGGCGGTCGCGGGCCTCGGTCCAGGGGACACTGACCTCCGCCCGCATCGCCATCCGGGACCGCATCGCCTTCAACCTCGCCGGCGGAACCCACCACGCCTTCCCCGATCGCGGCGAGGGCTACTGTGTCCTCAACGACGTCGCCATCGCTATCCGGTCTCTCCAGCGGGACGGGTGGATGCAGCGCATGGCCATCCTCGATTGCGACATCCACCAGGGCAACGGGACCGCCGCCATCTTCGCCGATGAGCCCGATGTGTACACCTTCTCCATTCACGGGGCCAGGAACTACCCCCTGGTCAAGGTGCCCGGGAGCCTGGACATCGGTCTTCCCGACGGCACCCGGGACGATGAATACCTGGCCGCGCTGGAGACGGCGGTCCCGCGAATCCTGGAGGAGTTCCGGCCTGGCCTGGTGTTTTACGTCGCGGGAGCGGATCCGCACGAAGGGGATCGGCTGGGGCGCCTCCGCCTCACGCACCAGGGCCTGTGCCGACGCGACGAGTTCGTACTGCAGGCGTGTCGCGACGCCGGCATCCCGGTGGCGGTCACGCTTGGCGGGGGCTATGGGCAGGACATCCAGGACACCGTGGAGGCCCACTGCGGGACCGTGCGCGCGGCCCGTGCGGTGTTCGACGGCAACCGATCAGTCTAGCAGGCTGCTGAAAAAGGCCCATCTGCGGCGTTGGCGCGCTCGCGCGGCGCTGCGACGTACGGACTAAGTACGCCTCGCACCTCGCATCGAGCGCCGCCTTGCATCTGGACCTTTTTGAGCAGCCTGGGCATAACGGGGTTTTTCCGCATCCTACTAAGCAGAGATTCAGAAACGGGTGCTTTAGCGGAACGGCTCCCCCCGGGTTCCAGCCTACAACCCCAGCGCCCACTCCTGTAGGACGGCCGCCACCTCGGGCCGGGAGAACTCCTCCGGCAGCGATCCACCGTGTCGCAGGAGTTCCCGGACACGCGTCCCACTCAAGGCGACCCGCTCGGACTCCCCGTGCGGACAGGTCTTGGTCGAGGCCATTCCATCACACCGCCGGCAGAAGAATGCCTCGTCGAAAAAGAGAGGGGTGATGTCCAAGTCCCCGCGGGGGATCCGCATGAACAGCTCACGGGCGGCATACGGCTGGTAGAACCCTCCCACCCCGGCGGGATCGCGTCCCACAATGAAATGGGTGCACCCGTAGTTCTTGCGGACCAGGGCGTGAAAGACCGCCTCGCGTGGCCCAGCGTATCGCATGGCCCCCGGGAAGACACTCAGCATGACGCGCTCTTTTGGAAAGTAGCGCTCCACCAGGGCGCGATAGCACCGCATGCGCACTTCCGATGGGACATCGTCGAGCTTCGTCCGGCCAACCAGCGGGTGAATCAGGAGGCCATCCATCAGTTCCAGGGCGCATTTCTGGATGTACTCGTGGGAGCGATGGATGGGGTTGCGGGTCTGGAACCCGACGACGGTCCGCCACCCGCGTTCCTTGATCCGCCGCCGGGTCTCGGCCGGAATAGCGTAATAGTCCTCAAACCCTGGCACCGACGGTCGGCGAACCAGGCTGACAGGCCCGGCCACCAGCAGCTCGCCGCGCCGCAAGAGGTACTCGACACCAGGGTGGCGAGTGTCCTCGGTGCCGTACACGAGGCAGGCCTCCTCCCGCTTATCGTAGGCGAATATCTCCTCGACCGAGAGGAGGCCGAGGAGGTTCCCGTCTGAGCCCAGAAGGGCCGCCTCTTGCCCCTCTGCCAGCCTGGCCGCCCCATCCTCGTCCACGGAAATGGTAATCGGCAGCGTCCAGAGAAGACCATTCTTAAGGCGCATCTCATGAACCACGCGCTCGTAGTCGGCCCTATTCATGAACCCCCGGAGGGGGCTGAAAACGCCGGTGGCCAGACACTCCAGGTCGGATGCTGCCCTGGCGTTCAACGAGATCTGAGGGAGGTCCCGCGCCCGCGCCTCTGCTTCAGCCCGGGTCCCGGCCGGAAGGACTCGATCAATGAGCCGGCCCCCGTGGGGAAGGATCGGTGCCAGCGAAGCCCCCCCAGACGATTCGACCGATTCTGGCACGATCCCCTCTCCCTTCTCCATGTCGCGCTCTCATCAATTACTTTGGCGACGATCGCTGTTGTCGGATTGGACGTGGAGGCCGCATTCCTTGTGCTCCGGGTTTTCCCACCACCAGCGGCCGGCCCGAATGTCCTCCCCAGGCTGAATCGCACGAGTGCACGGCGCGCACCCGATGCTGGGATAGCCCCGATCATGCAACGCGTTGTAGGGCACGCCGTGCTTCCGGATGTAGTCCCACACCTGCGAAGAGGTCCACTCTACCAGGGGATTCACCTTGACGAGCCCGTTGGCCGCATCCCACTCCACGCTGCGCACGCTGACCCGGGTGGCCGCCTGCTCCCGGCGAAGCCCGGTCACCCAGGCCCCGAGGCCGGACAACGCGCGCCGGAGCGGCTCAACTTTTCGGATGCCACAGCAGGTTTTTCGGGCCTCAATGCTCTCGCGGAACGAATAGAAACCGTGCTCCCGCTCCAGCCGCTCAACGTCTTCCCTGTCGGGGAAGACACTCTGGATGGTGATGCTGTATTTCCGCCGGACCTCCTCCATTACCTCGTACGTCTCCTCATGCAGCCTCCCGGTGTCCAGGGTGAACACGCGCACGTTGGGGTCCAGGCGCCACCACATGTCAATCAGAACGACGTCCTCGGCCCCGAAGCCGGAAGCCAGGGCGACCCTGGGCCCGAACCGCTCCAGTGCCCATGCCAACACGCGCTCTGCCGACGCCCCTTCCAGCCTATCCTTCTCGTCGCCGCACACCTCCAGCAGCCGTTCCATCCCTCACGAACTCCTCTCTCCCCCGCCTTACAGGAGGCGCAGGGCAGCATAGCCGATCGCCTCAAAGATGATGCGACTCAATAGATCAGGGCGGGCGCGACCAGGGAGTCGCTGCCGACACTGCTGACGCCGGCCAGGAGCGAAGCACCGAACCCCACGAGGGGAAACAGGAATTCCGAGGTCATGCCCACCTTTCCGCCCCTCTCCTGCCTGGCGAGCCCTGGCGGTTACTCGGAGGCCCAGCCACGGGAGGCGGGACTCGGATGTACTGCGGAAAGATCCCCCGAGCTTCCCAACTGCCGGCTCGGAGCCGGACGGGGAATGCCGGCCATCGAGGAGGGCGGTGCCTCGATCGCCAGAAGGATGCCATCCTGCCGGTGCAGCTCCTCCCGGGCCAGAGCCGGCCACACCCATCCCCCCCAGAGCCCCTCATCCAGCGAGGTGAGGACACTCGGACGTTCAGATCCCCGGAGATATCGGGCGACCTCGGCCACCAGGTCGTCCCAGGCGCAAATCGGGTGCGCAGCCAAAATCTCCTGCACTCGCCACTCCAGCGGAGACCGAGGGACGCCTCCAGGAATGGCTCGCACCCGGCGCGGATCATTCCCGCAGCCCTCCCCGGGTCGTCGAACATAGTCTCGCGCCTTCAAGAACCAGCTCATCACGCACCTCCCTCCTGAGGCCGCTTGCCCTGCGCCATCCCTCCTCCAGGAGAGGATCGGCTCGCCTTACCGGAAGATCACAGTCGCCGCCCCCAGCGCCACCAGGGTATTGAACACCGTCGCCAGCGCATACACGCCGATGGGCCTCCAGCCGGCCTCGCGCAGGCCGCGGAACGACAGGCCGAATCCGATGGAGAGAAAGGCCGCTATGAAGAACCACTCCCGCAGGTGACCGAGGTCCCGCTTCACGCCGCTCCCGATCCATCCGTTCGACAGGGCCACCGTGACCACGATCGAGGCCACGATGAAGCCCAGGACGAACTTCGGGAACCGTTCCCAGATCTCCCAGGCGCTGGGGCGCTGCCCGGGCTTTCGCTCCACCACCACGACCCAGTAAAGCGCCAGCAGGAATGCCACCACGCCGATCAGGGCGTTTTGCGAGAGCTTCGCGATGGTGGCGACCTTCAGCGCCTGCTGGCTGTGGAGCGTGCCGGCACCCACCACGGCCGCCGTAGTGTCGATGTTGCCGCCGATCCAGGCCCCGGCCACGTTCGGGGACAGATTCAGCCAGATGGCCGCCGCCGGCTGGAGGAACATGAGCGGGAGGGCGAACAGGATCACCAGCCCGGTCACATAGGCGAGCTGCTCCTTCTTGGCCAGGACCGCCCCCGCGGCCGTGATGGCCGCGGACACGCCGCAGATGGCCACCGAGGCGGCCAGCAGCGCGCGTAGCTTGTCCTCGACGCCAAGCCAGCGCGCCACGAACCAGGTGAAGAAGAACACAGTGGTGATGAGGATCACGGCCTGGAGCAGGCCCTTTGCCCCGAAGGCTACGATCTCCGCCAAGTTGATGGTGGCTCCCAGCAGGACCAGGCCGGTCTTGAGGAAGAACTCCGTACGAAAGTACGCTGCCAGGCGGTCCTTTATGCCGAAGACCGACAGGACCCCGCTGGCAAGCAGGCCAAGCAAGACAGCATACACCGGGAATTCGATCACGCGGAGCTGCTTGCTCCAGGTCGGGACGGCCTTGTTCAGCTTCCAGGTGGCCACCGTCAACAGGACCACCAGGAGCAGCGACGCGGACCACCACGCCCATTGCTTCGACGGTTCCGGGCGGCTGGCGGAGACCACCTCGCCCGAGGTCAATACCCGATCGCTCATCGTCCCTTCTCCTTTCCCCTCCATCGGTGTTTCACGGGATGTTCTTCAGGATCCCGGTGAGTACCAGTGCCACCAGGGCCAGCCCCACCACAACCGCCAACCAGTCCTCCGTGAACAGGTGTGTGAATCGCCGTGACGCTACCTTCTCCGAGGCCATGCCTTCATCCCTCCTCTCTTGAACCATTCAAAACAATGAAAGCCAATCCCGCCTCCGGCGGGATTGGCCTCCAGTTGTCTGGTCGGCACCCTGGGATTTCTTTCTCCGCAGATTACGCAGATTTCGCAGATTTCATCGGGCCCTCATCCCAATGGGACGACACCGCCCGTGACTCTGAGTCTCGAACCTGTGCGGCATCCCCAGATTCCCCGTTACGACGCGCACTCGCCGGGGCCGGTCTCGACGCGGAAGCGCTCGGTCCCACCCCAGTCGAGGTATTTATCCGGCGCCTCGGCCTGGGCCGGCAGGTCGGTCAGGTCCTTGACCGCCTCGCGGATCTTGGGCAGATCGACCCGCTCCACGAACGCCTCGAACTTCTCCCCTTCAAGCCGCTCCGCCTGCCACAGATCCAGCAGGCGGCCCACCAGCGCCGGCGCATTCTTCGCCGGGACCTTGAGCGCTGGGCGCGCGTACCGCGTCCCGTCCAGGTTGAGCGACGCGCCGAGGAACACCTGGTAGGTTGGGACCTGCTGCCGGTCGAACTCTTTCGAGCCACCGGAGAAGCCGATCCCCGCGATGTGATGATGCCCGCAGGAGTTGGGGCACCCCGAGATCTTGATCCGGAGGCCGGCCTCGTCGGCCAGGTGCGCGTGGCCGTTCTGGAAGATCTCGCCAATGGCCAGCGCGAGGCCCCGGGACGACGTGATGCCCAACTGGCACGTGTCCGCACCGGGGCAGGCGGTGATGTCGGCCAGGCGATCCGCCGATGGCTCACCCAGCCCCACCCCCTTCAAGAGGCGGTACACCGCCGACAGGCTGGCATTGGGGACCCAGCGGAAGATGAGGTTCTGCTGGTTCGTCGTCCGAAGCCACCCGTCCGCGAAC
This sequence comes from candidate division NC10 bacterium RIFCSPLOWO2_12_FULL_66_18, assembly GCA_001771285.1. GTDB lineage: Bacteria > Methylomirabilota > Methylomirabilia > Methylomirabilales > 2-02-FULL-66-22 > 2-02-FULL-66-22. The sequence continues at coordinate 13,583 of METI01000052.1, read as the reverse complement.
TGCCGCGCCACGAAGGCCAGCACCCGCAACTGCTGGGCCGTCACATCTCCCAGCGTCAGGCGGACGGACACCATGGAATACCCCGCCTGCTTCTGGGGCCGCACGTTCGTGATCCACCACCGGCGATACTGGGGATCCCCATTCGGCTCGCCCGCCTGCTCTGCGCCATGGGGGCCAGGCCGGGACGGCTCCGGCGCGACGACGATCGGGGGAATCTTCCCGGCCAGGACCGCCCGCAGACCCTCGCGCTCCTTGAACACGAGGTCGCAGAACTTGTCCATGCCCAGCTTCCGGATCACGAATTTCAGGCGGGCAAGATTCTTGTTGTCCCGATTCCCTGTCCGATCGAACACGCGCACGATAGCGGCGATAGTGACCAAGAGGTCGTCGGCGGGCGTGAAATCCTCCAGGAGTTGCGAGACCTGCGGGGACGGGCCCAGCCCGCCGCCGACGTAGAGCCGGAAGCCCACCTGGCTCGTGCCGTTGTCGCCGCGCAGCGCGGCCACCGCGCCGATGTCGTGGATCGGGGCGAGGCCGCAGTGGTCGGAGCACCCGGAGAAGCTGATCTTGAACTTCCGGGGCATGTTCTGGTTCATCGGATTGCGAAGCAGGAACCGGGCCGTGGCATCGGCATACGGGGTCACGTCGAACGGCTCGTCCGGGGCCACCCCCGCGTGGGCGCAGGCCGTCACGTTGCGCACCGTGTTCCCGCAGGCCTCGCGCGTGGTCAGGCCCACCTCTGCCAGCCGCTGCAGTGTGGGCGTCAGATCCTCCGGTTTCACGAAGTGGAACTGGATGTTCTGGCGGGTGGTGATGTGCCCGACGCCGCGGGGACTCTCCTCGGCCAGCTCCGCCAGGCGCTCGACCTGCCGCGCGGTCAGGCCGCCCCAGGGGATCTTGACCCGCACCATGTGCACGCCTTCCTGCCGCTGGCCATAGACGCCGTGCTGGAGCCGGAATCGCTTGAATTCATCCGGTGTGATCTCACCCCGCCAGAATCGCCGGACGAAGACGTCAAAGGTGTCGATCTCCTGGTCGTTGGCCCAGGAATCAGGTTCCACCTGGCTCTGCCCGGGAAGCTCTTCGGCTTCAGGGATGTGGAGGTGAGGTCGCTTCGTCTCGGTGGTCCCGTATTCGCTCATGGCGTTTCTCCTGAGGAAAAGGTTGATCCGCCTTCGGTGGAATCGGAATCCAATCGCCCGGTCGGCCTGTCGATGGCGCCCTGGTTCGCTAGGCCAGCCGGACCTTCTCCGTCTTGTCAATCTGGACGACGCGCGAATCCTGGATGACTATCTGAACGTGGCCGTAGCGCACGCTGCTGATCGCCTTCACGATCTGCTCAACGACCTCGTCATCCTCCGGACGGGCAGGACGCCTGGGAGCAATCGGGGTAACCTTCATGGCATCCTCACTTTTCTCAATACCCTATTGGATTACAGTACATTCATTCGAAAATAAAGAGCCCCCCGCGCCTCACAAGCGACAACAGATGCCGGTCATCGGGTCTCCCTCCAGGAGATCAAAACACGAAGCCACTTCCCATCACGATCTGGATCGAGGTAGCCGTGGCTTCCTCGGGCCTGTCCTTCTGCCACTCTGAATGAGAAGCGCGCCATTTCTACCCAATGCGTAACTTGCTGTCAAGACAAATCAGGAAAATTCTTCGAAAACCCGCTCAAGGTATGTGGGAATTGGCTCTGGTTTCACAGGTCAAGGCCCTCCCCTCGCCATTGCCCTTTCGCCATCTGCCATCCATGGTCAGCCGTCAGCCAGAAACCACCGCTACCCTTGACGCTACGGATCGAATGTGGCTATATTTCTGGCCAGGAAGAAGGGAGGTCCCGATGCGCTTCGCCAGCGTGGCAGAAGTCAAGAATCAGCTCTCCGCCTATCTCGCCCAGGCCCGGAAGGATAAAAAGCCGATTATCGTAACGCACCATGGCAAACCCTATGCCCTGATCCGGTCTATCTCTGAGGGAGACCTGGAGGCACTGGGTTGGGGGCAACTGGCTGAGCGCCGCCTCCAGGAGGCCTGGGAGGGAGAGGACGATGCCCTCTACGACTACCTTTAGGCGCGGGCAGGTGGTTGTGGTCAATGTGCCCTGGGTTCACTTTCTTCCCCGGACCTCACCCGCGTCGAGGTGGATATCCGGCAGGCCCTCGGCTTCTCTTAAGCTCTGTCCTTCGGCTGTCACTCCCCCCTCCGCATTCAATCCGGCCCCCGGTCCCTGTTTTTCGATTCCGCATTCGGGCACCCTCTGGGTGTTCCGAATTCCGCATTGGGTTCGCCCCTCTGCCCCTCCGCTCCCCCGCTCCCCTGCACCTCAACGCCTCGGCCCCTCCGCGCCGTCTGCCGCCTGCCTCGCCCGGTGGCGCGTGCCGAGGTCCTTGAAGAAGCGCACGATGTCCTGGAGCGGGGTGTCCGGCACGAAGAGCTCCGCGATGCCCATGGCCTTCAATGCCGCGATATCTTCGGGCAGCATTGTCCCTCCACCCACCACCAGGATATCGTCGGCACCCTGGTCCTTCAGCAGGGCCAGAATCCGGGGGTAGATCGTCATGTGGGCGCCCGAAAGGATGCTGAGGCCGATGACGTCCACATCCTCCTGGATTGCGGCATTGACCACCTGCTCCGGCATCTGGTGCAGGCCCGTGTAGATCACTTCCATCCCCGCGTCCCGGAGTGCCCGCGCCACCACCTTGACGCCGCGGTCATGCCCGTCCAGTCCGCACTTCGCCATCAGCACCCGCACCTTCTGTTGGTCCATATTCCACCGTCAGCGGTCAGCCATCAGCGTCTGCCGGGCCCGATTGCCGACTGAATTTGCGTTCATCTGCGCGCATCTGCGGTTCCATCAGAAGATCGGCGTTTCAGCGTACCGGCCCCAGACATCCACGAGAGCCTTGACGATCTCGCCCTTGGACGCGTGGGCCTTCACCGCCTCAATGGTGATGGGCATGAGGTTCGCGCCATCCTCGCGGGCCACATCCTGGAGCTCCGTGAGCAGCGTGTGCACCCGGGCGGTATCCCGCGCAGCCTTGACCCGCGTCAGGCGTTCGATCTGTCGCCGCTCGACCTCTGGATCTCCCTTGTGGAGCGGGAAGGGAATGTCCAGTTGCTCCTCCCGGTACTTGTTGACGCCGACCACGACGCGCTCGCCGCGCTCCTTGGCGACCTGGTACGCATAGGCGGCGTCGGCGATCTCCTTCTGGAAGAAGTTCCGCTCGATGCACGCCAGGGTGCCACCGAGGCTGTCAATCTTGGCCAGGTAGGCAACCACCTCGCGTTCGATCCGGTCAGTGAATGCCTCGACCAGAAACGAGCCGCCGAGGGGATCGATGCTGCTGGTCACGCCCGTCTCGTCGGCAATGATCTGTTGCGTGCGGAGCGCAAGCTTCATGGCCTGTTCGGATGGGATCGCCAGCGCCTCGTCCCACCCATTGGTATGCAGGGACTGGCATCCCCCCAGGACGGCGGCCAGGGCCTGGATGGCCACCCGGGCGATGTTATTGAGGGGTTGCACGCCGGTCAGGGAGGCCCCCGAGGTTTGACAGTGGAACCGAAGCCGCATGGACTCGGGCCGCTTGGCCTTGAACCGCTCCCTCATGATCCGGGCCCAGATCCTCCTGGCCGCTCGAAACTTGGCGATCTCCTCGAAGAAATCGCTGTGCGAGATGAAGTAGAAGCTGAGGCGCGGGGCGAACTCGTCCACGTCCATCCCGGTCTTGAGGACTTCTTCGACATAGGCGATCCCCGCCGCCAGCGTGAAGGCCGCCTCCTGGATGGCGGTGGCGCCGGCCTCGCGGATGTGATAGCCGCTCACGTTGACCGGGTTGTAACGGGGAAGATGCCTGGCGCTGAAGACGATCGTGTCCCGGACGATCCGCATGGAGGGGATCACCGGGAAGATCCACTCCTTCTGGGCGATGTACTCCTTGATGATGTCGTTTTGGATCGTCCCGGAGAGCCTGGCGAACGGGGTCCCGCGCTGCTCCGCCAAGGCCACGCACATGGCCAGGAGGATCCAGGCCGTCGGGTTGATCGTCATGGAAACGCTGATCTCGCCCAGGTCAATCCCTTCGAAGAGCTCCTCGAAGTCGGCGAGGGTGTCGATGGCCACTCCCTCGCGGCCCACCTCGCCCACCGAGCGTGGGTCGTCGGAGTCATAGCCCATGAGTGTGGGCATGTCGAAGTCGCACGAGATCCCCGTCTGGCCCTGCGCGATGAGGTACGTGAACCGCCGGTTGGTCTCCCTGGCCGTCCCGAAGCCAGCGATCTGGCGCATGGTCCAGGGCTGGGCCCGATACATCGTCGGATACGGGCCGCGCGTGAAAGGATAGCGGCCGGGGAACCCCAGCTTCTCCTCGTATCCGCCCTCCTCAACCTCGGCGGGCGTGTAGAGCCGGTCCACCGGATGGCCCGAGAGGGTTCGAAAGACTTCTTGCCTCTCCGGCCGGCGCGCCTGAAAGGCGGTAACCTCCGACGTCTTCCAGCCTGCTTTCGCCTTCTGAATGGCTTCCCGTTCGCTATCGTCCACGACCTCGCCCCTGCCTTTCAGGTCCGGCGGCGCCGTCCCGTTTCGCCTCCCCGTGACCCGAGCCGGTCGGAAGCGCCCCGGGTATGGCCGCCGCCTTCCTCGAGCTTCACAACGTCCCTCGAAGCTCCGTGAACAGGTTCCGATTGTCAATCACCCGCCGCGCCTTGAACTCCGTCCGTGGCAGCGTGTCCGGTGCGACGAGCTGAACCGCGGTCCGGACGCCGAGGGTCGCTTTGAATCGCCGTTCCAGCTCTCCCTGGAGCTGGCGCGGCAGACCTCCGTCACGAGCGGCTCGCGCGGCAACCTCGGGCGAATACTCGGCCTGCACCACCAGCTCGTCCATTGCCTCCTCGCGCGAGATGATGATCCGAAACTCCTGCCCCACGCCCGGGGTGGCCCGCAGGATCTCCTCGATGGCGCTGGGGTAGATGTTCTCGCCCCGCACGATGAACATGTCGTCCACCCGGCCATAGATCCCCCGGGGGAGACGGGGGTACGTTCGCCCGCACTCGCACGGCTCGTCGGTCCACGTCGCCAGGTCCCCCGCGTAATAGCGGATCATCGGTTGGGACGTCCGCTCCAGGTGCGTGTAGACCGGCACCCCCTCGCTGCCGTACGGCACCACCTCGTGCGACTCCGGGTGCACCAGTTCGGTGAACACGATGTCCTGCCACAGGTGCATGCCGCGGCGGAACTCGCACTCCGCGTTGGTCATCCAGGGAGTCATCTCGCCCATGGACCCCGAATCAATGCACGCCGCCCCGCCGTACGTCTCCTCGATCCGGCGCTTGGTCGCTGGGATGCCGGCCCCGGGTTCTCCCGAGAAGAACATCAGGCGGAAGCGGAACTCCCTGGCAGGATCGATCCCCTCCTTCCGCGCGACCTCCGCCAGGTACAAGGCATACGAGGGCGTCCCGTAGAATGCCGTGGGCTGGAGGTCCCTGATCCAGCGAATGGCCATGGCCGTCTGGCCCGGCACACCCGCCCCGAACGGGAACGAGGTCATCCCCAGGCGCTCGGCGCCAACCAACGCCCCCCAGCTTCCGATGTAGAGGCTGAAGAAGGATCCGATGAACAGGGTATCGTCGGGCCGAAGGCCCATCCCCCACATGATCCGGGCATGGGCGTTGGCGATCCGGCGCCAATCCGGGTACCCGATGCCGTACACCGTGGGCTTGCCTGTCGTCCCCGAGGTTCCGTGGATTCGATGGACGTCGCCGGGAGAGATGCAGAGATAGCTCCCGAAGGGCGGGTGGTCCTGCTGATCCTGACGGATCTCCTGCTTGGTGAGGAGGGGGACCTTGTGGAACTCCTGGAGCGTCTTGATGTCGTCCGGCTCCAGGCCGGCGGCTTTCCATTTTCTCCGGTAGAGCGGAGCATGCTGGTAGGCATACGCCATCTGGGCCCGGATCTTCTTGAGAATCACGCCCTGCCGGTCTTCTGGGTCCAGAGTCTCCCGATCGCGGAACCAGTGGCGGTCCTTCGGATCGGGAAGGTAGGTCTCTTCGTACCTTGGTGGCCAAGTGTCGTCCATAGGTCTGCTGAAAAGTTCTGAAGGATGGAACGTGAAGCAGTGGCGGAGAATGTGGACAACCTAGCACGTGATCTGCAAAGCTGTCAAGAAATCAGGGCCGTGAAATCAATGGGTTAGAAAAATTCTGATTGAATCGAACGATTCTCAATCTGTTTGCTCCGAGTTCTTCTCCCGCCTCCTTAGCCCGGATCGAGGTGGCCGCGTCCTGCGCTCCCCCTTATTCCTCCTTGGTCTGGATTGCTTCGACTTTCACCCTGGCTATGCCCTTCTGAAAAAAGCCGAGTCGCTTGGCGGCTTCCAGGCTGAGATCGATGATTCTGTCGCCGGACTTTGGGTTCTGCTCGCTCGGAAACGGGCCGCGGTCGTTGACCCGGACAATGATGGATTTCTTGTTTTCCAGGTTCGTGACCTCCACAAACATGGGGATCGGCAGGAATTTGTGCGCGGCAGTCAATCCGTTCGGATTGAATACCTCGCCGTTGGCGGTCATGCGGCCGCTCTCGTACCCATACCACGAGGCAATGCCTTCCTCCCGATAGCTCTGGGACTTTTCCACTGACATGGGGACATATTGCTTCCCGCGGACCACATAGGGTGCGATCTTGACCCTCCCCTGGCGGATCGCCTCCTTGACCGGGAGATCGTCCATGCTCTCGATCCCCTCATGGGTCAGCGCCCATTCAATCGGGGCCTTTACCACCTCATACGTGAATTCACCGATCCTGTATATCGCTCTGGTCGTCCCGGCGGTCACGACATAGGTGGTCTTCACCACCCAGACGCCACCTTTCACCGCCCCTCTTGCCGCTTCATACGGCACTCGAATTACGGCACAGCCTGCCATGGGAAAAAGGAACCCCAGGAGAAGAGCCAGGCAGAAAGACCTTTCTGCTTTCACGAGGCGGCATCGAGCCCACCGGGGACTGGGGCCGGCGGAGCGTTGAACCGCTCGCGGAGGGCGGCCTTCTTGAACTTCCCGACGGAGGTCTTGGGAATCTCCTCGACGAACTCCACGGTGTCCGGGAGCCACCACGTGGGGAAGTGTGGTGCGAGAGAGGCGAGGAGATCCTCCTGGGTCGTCGCCTGCCCCGGCTTCAGGACGACGACGGCCAGCGGGCGCTCCTGCCACTGGGGATCGGGAACGGCGATCACCGCCGCCTCGGCCACCGCCGGATGCGCCATGAGGGCGTTCTCCAGCGCCACCGAGCTGATCCACTCCCCTCCCGACCTGATGAGATCCTTCGCGCGATCGGTGATCTCGATGCACCCCAGGGCGTCGATGGTGACGATATCCCCGGTCTTGAACCAGCCATCGGCGGTGAAGCGGTCGTCCCCCTCCTCGCTATTGTAGTAGGCCCTCGCGACCCACGGCCCCCGGACCTCGAGCTCCCCCATCGTCTGGCCGTCCCAGGGGACGAGGCCCTCGGCCTCACGCGCGCGGATCTCGACGAGCGGGACGGGGATCCCCTGCTTCGCGCGGAAGGCGTTCTGCCGGTCCTCGGGGACGTCGGCGAAATGCCGCGGCAGGCGGGCGACCGTGCCGAGCGGGCTCATCTCGGTCATGCCCCAGGCGTGCACGATCTTCAGGCCGTGCCTCCGCTCGTACGCCTCGATGAGGGATTTCGGCGCGGCCGAGCCGCCGACGATCAGCGTCTGGAGGCGCGAGAGGTCGTGGGCCCCGGGAGCCCGGTCGAGCTCCTGGAGGAGGCGAATCCAGATGGTCGGCACGCCCGCGGTGAAGGTGACGCGCTCGCCGGCGAGGAGCTCCAGCAGGCTCGCCCCGTCCAGATGCGGACCGGGGTAGACCTGCTTCGCCCCGACCATCGCGGCGGCGAACGGGATGCCCCAGGCGTTGGCGTGGAACATCGGGACGACCGGGAGGACCACGTCAGACTCCCCGAGGCAAAAGGCGTCAGGCACCGCGCTCCCGAGCGAGTGCAGGACGAGGGCCCGATGCGAGAACACGACGCCCTTGGGGCGCCCGGTCGTCCCGGACGTGTAGCACATCGCCGCGGCGTCGGTCTCGTCGAGCACCCGGGGCGCGAAGGCCTCGGCGTCGGCGCGCTCGACGAGTTCCGCGTAGGAGAGCATCCCGTCCGGCATCTCCCCGCCGTGCCCGATCAGGATCACGTGCGCGAAGGTGCGGGTCGCGCGGAAGGACTCGAAGACCGGGAGGAGCGTCTCGTCCACCACGAGGACCTTGTCGTCCGCGTGATGGACGATGTAGGACAGTTCCCCCGCGTGCAGCCGGGGGTTCAGCGTGTGGATCACCGCCCCCAGCGCCGGGACGCCGAAGTACAGCTCGAGGTGCTCGGGCTGGTTCCAGCAGAGCGTCGCGACGCGGTCGCCGGTCCGGACCCCGAGCGCGCTGAGCGCGACCGCGAGCTTGCGCGCCCGCGAGGCAATGTCGGCGTAGGTGGTGCGGTGGAGGCTCCGGTCGGGCCGGCGCGAGACCACCTCCTTCCGGCCGTGGATGCGCTCTGCCCGGCCGAGGATCGCGTTCAGGGTAAGCGGGTAGTCCATCATCAGGCCCTGCATGGGCTCCCTCCTTCCACCTTTTTGGCTGGAATCTCTGGACGCATCCGGCAGCCACGCCGCCGCATTTGCATTGTGCCACGACGCTGGGCGAAGAAACACACCGAAAAAGGGTCCCTGGGGGGCGAGTGAAAGCGACGAGAGGACGACGCACGGGCGTCCAGAGGAGGAGTGTATCTTGACACCGAAAAAACGGCCGAGTCCCGTTTGATTCAGCCCAATCGACGAATCGACAAATCGACCAATTGACCATCCTCCTCGGCTCTCGGCTCGCGGCGCTCGGCTCTCTCAGGCCACGCGGTCGCCGGGTGCGCGGCCCGTGAAGAAGGCATCCAGATTGTCCAGGGCCCGGAAACCCATGGCGTCGCGGGTCTCCTGGGTGGCGCTGCCGATGTGCGGCATCAAGAAGGTGTTCGGGAGCTCCCGATACTCCGGATGGATGTCGGGCTCGTTGTTGTAGACGTCGAGGCCGGCCGCGGCCACCTTGCCGGACTTCAGCGCCGCGATCAGCGCCGCGTCGTCGATGACCGTGCCGCGACTGGCGTTGACGACGATGGCGCCATCCGGCAGCAGGGCAATCCGCTCGGCGTTGAGCATCTTCCGGGTCTGCGGCGTGGCCACGCAATGGAACGCCAGGAAGTCACAGTGCGGCAAGAGGTCTTCCGGGGTCGGGTGGAAAATCGCGCCCGCTTCCTGCTCCGGAGGCAGACGCTGGAGGTCGTGATAATGGATCTCCATGTCGAACCCCCGGGCCCGCCGCGCCGTGACCCGGCCGACCCGTCCCAGGCCCACGATGCCGAGCCGCTTGCCGGTCACCTGGATGCCCACCATGAAACTGGGGCTCCAGTCCCGCCACTGTCGGGTCCGCACCAGGCGTTCCCCCTCGCTGGCCCGCCGGGCCGCGCCCAGCATGAGCAGGATGGTCAGCTCGGCGGTGGCGTCGGACAGGACCTCGGGCGTGTTGGTGACGACGATGCCCCGGGCCTTGGCCGCCGCGAGATCGACATGGTCGAAACCCACCGAGAAGTTGGCGATGATGCGGATGCTGTCGGGCAGCCGCGCGATGACCTCGGCCGACAGGCGTTCCGTGTGGCAAGGAACGATCGCGTCGGCGCCTGCCGCCCTCGCGACCAGCTCGTCGCTGGCATAGAGACGGTCGTCGGGGTTGAGCCGCGGCTGATAATCGCGGCGGAGGCGATCCTCGACGGCGTCCGGCAGTTTGCGGGTGACCAACACGACGGGTTTCATGGGGACGCTCCCTGTGGTTGAGGTGATGGGCGACGCAGGCAACGTTCGGCCACGGACACCACCGGGGGGCGGAGCCAATCCCGCTCGCGCATCATGAGTCCCCCCCGAATGGCGTGGAGAGATTGGAGGGCAGGCGGGTGCCGAGTGAGACGGCGATACCCGAAGAACCCTACGCCGGGCGCGGCGGGTTGTCAATGCTCAGTCTCGGGGCACCGATGGCGAATGCCGAATTCGGAGTGCGGAATGGCGACGGA
>METI01000052.1:3200-3317 GCA_001771285.1 candidate division NC10 bacterium RIFCSPLOWO2_12_FULL_66_18 | reverse complement strand
TCAATGGGGAATGCGGAATCGAACAGAGAGCAGAGAGTCGCGAGACAAGAGCCGAGGTGGTCGATTCGTCAATTCGTGGAGTGGTGGATTGGTGAGGCCCAGGAACAGGGAGACCGG
>METI01000052.1:2839-3131 GCA_001771285.1 candidate division NC10 bacterium RIFCSPLOWO2_12_FULL_66_18 | reverse complement strand
GGCGGCAAGGGACAGAACTTCGTTGACAAGACCAAAGGACTCCTGTATAAATGACCCAGCTCGACGGTGGGGAATCGTCACAAGAAAGGGGGGACAGCGATGCGAAGGCTAGTGACCCTGATGCTAGCGCTCGGTCTGTTGTTGGGTGTTGCTGGGAGTGCCCTCGCCGAATGCGGCGGAAGCCACACGGACACCGCGACTCCTACGACGCAGAAACCCCTCCCGCAAAGTTGACCGTACCTTCGTCCAGGCCATAAGCAAGAACGGCGGCCCTCTCCAACGAGGGCCGCCG
>METI01000052.1:0-2810 GCA_001771285.1 candidate division NC10 bacterium RIFCSPLOWO2_12_FULL_66_18 | reverse complement strand
ACGAGACCGATGGGTTGACAGGGAGCGGACTCGGGAGTAGCCTTCCCGTCGGTTCTTTAATGACCCATGACAAATGACCAATAGTGAAAGGAGCGGAGTGAATGGGGATGGTACTCAGCGCGGAACAGTTGGAGGAGCTACGGTCGGTGGACTCGCCCACGGTGGCCAATGCCATCGAGGCGTTCAAGGTGCGCGATGATACGCAGGGCTTCATGGGGATGGACATCCGGTGCCTGACGCCGGAGTTCGGGGTCATGGTGGGCTATGCCGTGACGGCTACGGCGGACAGCATGACCCCCGGGCGTGCCCGGGATCGCAAGGGTCACATGCGACTCTTCGATGCGATCGCCGCAGCGCCCAAGCCGGCCATCCTGGTGGTCCAGGACGTCGGGCCGAAGCGCACGCACGCCTGCTTCCTCGGCGACGTGATCGCCAGCATCTCCCACCGGCTGGGAGCCATCGGCATCGTCACGGACGGCGGGGTGCGTGACCTGGATGGGGTGCGGCCGCTGGGGTTCCACATCTTCGCCGCCGGCCTGGTGGTTGCGCACGGCACCTTCAACATCATTGACGTTGGGATCCCTATCGAGGTGAGCGGCACCCGCGTCCAGCCCGGGGACATGATCCACGGCGATTCCAGCGGGGTCACGACGGTTCCGCTGGAGATCGCGGACAAGGTCTACGAGCAGTGCCAGAAGGTGCGGGAACGCGAGATTGGCCTCCGGGACTACGCCCACAACCGGAAGTTTACGCTGGAGGGACTAAGAGCGAAGCTGCTCGGGCAGTAGCGCAGAGGTGCAGAGGAGCCGAGGGGCGCGGGAGCCTTCACGCCCTGTCGTTCCTCGCTCCTCAGTTGCTTTGCCCCCCCAGCTCCTCAGCGCCTCCGCTCCCCTGCTCGCAGGTCAAAGTCGCACCTCCCCCATGGAGAGGCGGCGGAAGCGCCAGCTCACGATTGCACAGCGCACAAGCCAGTCGAGGATCATCGTCGTCCACACCATCGTCATGCCAAGCTTCGCCACCACCCCACCGACGTAGGCGAACGGCAACCGCACCATCCACCCGCCCACGATGGCGGCCACCAGCACCACGTGGGTCTCGCCCGCGCCGCGCAGCGCCCCCGACGTGACCATGGCGAACGACAGGGGAACCTGCAGCAGGCCGATTGCCGTGAGCAGGGGGACGCTGTACCCCAGCACTCCCGGGTCCGAGGTGAAGAGGACCACCCAGGCACGGGGAAACAAGACGAAGCTCGCGCCGAAGGCAGTCATGATTCCCGCGGCCACCAGATTGGCCTGCCAGGCGCAGCGGCGCGCCCCACTGTGATCGCGCGCGCCCAGCCGCTGCCCCACCAGCGCGGTGGCCGCCTTGGCAAAGCCAAGGCCCGGGAGAAACGACAGCGACTCGATGTTGATGCCCACCTGGTGCGCCGCATAGGCGGCCACGCCGAACCCGATCACGATCCGCGCAAACACCAGTTGCATCCCGTGGGTGATCAACCGCTCCCCCATCGCCGGCAGGCCCACCCGCAGGATCCGCCAGAACTCCTGAACGCTCCAGAACCCCCTCGCCTGACCAAAGAAGCCGCGGCGCCTCGCCTGCCAGAGGAGCCACGCCGCCCCGACGCCCTCAGAGATTCCCGACGCCAACGCGGCGCCTACTACCCCCAGGCGCGGAAACCCCACCAAACCAAAAACCAAGGGAACCGCCACAATGACATGGAGGACGTTGACCCCAACCATGGCGCGCAGCGGTGTCCGCGTGTCCCCCACTCCCTGGAAAATCGCCGATGCCAGGTGCAGGAAGACGTACGCCGCAAAGAGATACCAGGTGATATGCAGGTACTCCAGGGTGAGATCCAGGAGCCGCCCACTGGCACCCATGAAGGTGGCGGCGGATCGCGACAGCAGGATGCCGGCACCACCCAGACCCAGGCTGGCCACAACGCCGATCAGCAGGCTGGTGCGCGCCGCCCAGGCCCGTCGCCTCTCGTCCGTGGCCCCGGTGTGGAAGGCTACCATGACCGTGCTGCCGACCCCCAGCCCGTACACCAGGGCCATGATGAACATCAGCAGGAGCTGGGAGAGACCCACGGCGGCCAACTCCGCTGCGCCCAGGCGCCCCACCAGCAAGGCGTCCACCACGTTCACGCCGCGTTGTAGCAGATCGCTGCCGACGATGGGCAGCGCCAGGCGCAGGACGGTCCGGCGCAGCTCGCGCTGGTCGGCCCACTGGGTCAGCTTGGATTCGGCGTGGCCGCGAAGGTTCATGCTGGGAAGGTGCTCAATTGAAAACCGACAACTGACAACGGACAATTAACAACGAAGAGCGGCTGACACAGGAAGGCCGCGCCCCGATCTCTCGGAGCGCGGCCTGGATGATGCCTCTCATATCTGTGCTAAGACTTCCCGCCTGAGGGCTTCTCGAGTGGCGGACCCCCCCTAGCCTTCTTCGCCTCGGCAATCTGGTTCTGCGCCATCTTGCCGTCCTGGCTTTCGGCACCCACCACCTGGATGAAGGCCTCCCAGACCCGGATGGCGCCGGCGTAATCCTTTTTCACCTGTTGCAGCAGGTTCGCCTTGTCCCACAGGGCGTGCACGTAGCGCGGGTTGATGGCCAGCGCCTCGTTGTAGCGCGCCAGCGCGGCGTCCACCTGGCCCCGATTCAGAACTACGGTCCCCAGGTGGGTGATGGCCTCGACGTTCTTCGACTCCAGCCCCAGCACCTGCTGGTAGAGGGACTCGGCCGCGTCCAGTTGTTGCTGATCAAGCTGCACGTGGGCCAGGCCCAGCATCGCCTCCGCGTCCTTCGGA
>METI01000051.1 GCA_001771285.1 candidate division NC10 bacterium RIFCSPLOWO2_12_FULL_66_18 | reverse complement strand
CCTGGTCAAGGCGGCGCGAGAGAAGGGCGAGTTGGATCCTGAGTGCCACTACCTCCGGGTGGAGAGCGGCGACTTCGACAAGAGACTGGTAATGATCAACACGGTCCGGGTGTACGGAATTGACGGGACCAACGCCTGGGACTTGACCCGCGGAGTGATCGAGGCACGTAAGCAAATGGACCAGCTCATCCGGTTCCTGAAACGGGACGTACCGGGGTTCGAGAACGCTTTCCTCATGAACTCCGCCGCTATGCTCGGCGTGCGGGAGACGCGCCATATCATCGGGGAGTATGTCCTGAACAATGACGACGTCCTGACCGGCCGCTACTTCGACGACGTCGTCGTCTACAGCTGTGCGTATCTTCCCCGCATGGAGATGCACAGCCCTGACGCCCGCGAGGGTGCGGAGGAGGACGACGCCAACCGGGGCGAGCCTTGGCCACGGATCTGTCACGAGATCCCGTTCCGGTCCTTGGTCGTCAAGAACGTGAAGAACTTGCTGGTGGCGGGTCGTTGTATTTCAGCTACTCACGAGGCGGACCGGATTACGCGGAACATCCCTCCATGTGTTATGACGGGGCAGGCGGCAGGAACTGCTGCAGCCCTCGCGAGCAAACAGGGGGTTCCGCCGTCAGATCTCGACATCCGGCTCCTTCAGGCGGCGCTGCTGAAGCAGGGGGTCGACTTCGGTCGTCCGTTGCCTGGCCTCGAGGTTCAGCACATGGCCCACTCCTAAGCAGAGCACTCCAGGAAAACGGGCATGGTGCGCCGGTGCGTAGGTAGATTTTGCTTGAGTCTAATGATGGGTATATCCGGCAGACGGGGGTACGGGTACGGTGGGCCGTTATGATGGACGATGCGTTGTAGTGGTTGGCCGGTCCCATCAAAGTGGGTAAAGCCTGACTCAGGTGGGCGGGACGATTCGCCACTGACCCTATGAGAGCATGTGATTGGGGAATAATAGGAAGAGAGGAGGAACAATCATGTGGCTGATTCGAACGGTGCTGTGTGGCTTGGCTATCCTGTCCCTCGTAGTACCCGCCACCGTCCGGGCCGAGACCGAGATTGTGTACTGGGACTTCTTTAAGCCTGGCGATGGATCGCCGCGCGGCAACGCTCTTGCCGAGAACCTGAAGCGATTCCAGGCCAAGTATCCCGACATTAGTGTCAAGGTCGAGGTCCTCCGGTTCGCCGAGGTCGAATCCAAGCTGATTCAGGGTTCCGCGGCGGGCAGCACACCGGATGTCGCGCGGGTCTACAGCTACGCCTTACCATTGCACATTAGTGCCGAATCCATCCAGCCTCTGGACAGATTTGCTGAGAAGATGGATAAAAGCGATTGGCTGTTGCCCTGGAACAGTACCGTGTTTGCCGGAAAGAAGTTCGCGCTGCCCGCCGAGCATCGCTTCTTCACTCTCCTGTATCGGAAAGACCTTCTGGAAAAAGCGGGGGTGAAGGTCCCGACGACCTGGGATGAAATGTGCCAGGCAGCTGGGAAGATCAACTCGCCGCAGGTTATGGGCTACGCCTTTGGCGTTTCGCAAGCTTCCGCTGCCTACTATCTGCTCGAATGGGCGGAGAACATGATCATAACGGCCGGCGGGCAGTTATTCGACGAGAAAGGCCGGGCGAACGTCAATAATGCCGCTGGACGCAAGTTCTTCCAGGTGATTGCGGACCTAGCGGGCAAGTGCAAGGCAAGCGGCCAGGCTGTGGTGCAGTTCACGTACAACGAGATTCATGAGGGACTCAAGACGGGCACAATCGCCATGGCTGGCCTCGGAACACATCGGTACCAAACCATCCGTGCGGAAGGGGCAGGGGAGAATCTCCACTGGGCACCACCACCTAGTTTCGAGAAGGGCAAGCAGGCCCCGGTTAATGTAATCGGCTGGAACCTGGTGATGGGGAAGTACGCGAAGCATCCTGAGGCGGCATGGAAATTTATGGAATTCATGGCCTCGCCAGAGACTCAGGTCATCACCGCGCGGGCAGGGGAAACGCCAAGCCGGAAGTCCGCCTACAAGGATCCTTGGTTCCAGACGTCTGAGGCGAAGGTCATGCGCGAATGGTCGGAATATATCATCAAGAACGGTCGATCCGGCCGCTACCCAACAGGTTGGTTAGAGTTCGGGCAGATCCTCGCCCAGGGAGCTCAGGCCGTCGTGCTGAAGGGGGTCGCCTCTGGAAAGGCATGGGATGACGTGGTGGAGAGGTATAACAAGTCACTGGAAGGTAAGAAGTAGCTCCAGGCACGGCGGGGTCGGTCGAGTGCTGACCCGGCCCCGCCTTCATCGCCCCATGTCCAGTCATCGCGTAGTTCCCATCCTGCTTCTGATGCCGTCTCTGGCAATCGTCTTCACCATCTCGTTTTATCCCATCTACTACGCGGTCGACATCAGCCTGCACGAGACCCGCTTTCTCCAGAAGCAGGCCTTCGTTGGTCTTGAGCAGTACACGCGCCTGATCCGCGACTCCGAGTTCCTTCGAGCGCTCCTCATCTCCCTGAAGTACGCGATCGGTTCCCTGGTCCTGACGCTGCCCATTGGGATGCTCTTTGCTCTCCTTTTGAATCGGCCAATCCGATTTCGGGCGGCATTCCGGACGATCCTCATCATTCCCTGGACGCTGTCGCAGGCGGTGACAGCAAGTCTGTGGATGTGGATTTTTAATCCCTCATATGGGCCGGTCAAGTATTTGCTAGGTCAATTGGGAGTTAGCCAGGTTGTGTTCGTATCCAACCCGGACTGGGCTCTCACGATCCTGGTTCTGGTGAACACGTGGATGACGTATCCGTTTCCCATGGTCCTATTCCTCGCGGCCCTCCAGACAGTGCCACTGGAGCTTTATGAGGCGGCTCGGATTGACGGCTGCTCCGCATCGGCGAGTTTCCGGCGCGTGACTTTGCCCTACATCCGGAGCACCGTGATGAGCACGGCCATTATGCTCACGCTACAGTTTTTCAACATGGTCACCCTCATATACGTGATGACCGGTGGGGGGCCGCTTGGGACCACAGAAACGCTGACAATGCGAGTATTCCTTGACGGGTTCTTCAACTTCCGGGTGGCAGCCGCTGCGGCGGTGGGGATGGTCGTCTTCCTTCTCAATATTGTCTTCAGTCTCTCCTATATCCGAGTGCTCCGCCAAGCAGAACTGTACTAACGCGAGATTAACCGATGGCCTCCTCGAGAGTGTCCCCTGTGTTCATCAATACCCTCACCTACATCATCCTCTCCGTGGGGTGCGTGCTGGCGCTAGCTCCGCTCGTCTGGGGTCTCCTCACCTCGATCAAGACTGATGCGACCATCGCCACTTACCCGCCCCGGTGGCTTCCGAACCCGGTCACCTTCGACCACTATCTAGCTCTCCAGCACCGCGGCGGCACTCCGCGCTTCTTCTTGAATAGCCTGATATTGTCCGCTGGGACGATCCTGCTGAGCCTGCTGGCCGCGACGCCGGGAGCATACGCGGCCGCACGGTTCCAGTTCCGCGGCAAGCAGGCGATCCTGCTCGCGATTCTGGCGACTAGTATGATCCCCGGGATTTCGATCGTGATCCCTATCTATCTCCTGGCGATCCGGACGAAACTATTGAACAGTTACCCCTTCATGATCCTGGTGTACAGCGCATGGCTGATCCCGCAGACCATATGGTTCATTAAGGGCTTTGTCGAGATGGTCCCCCGAGACCTGGAGGAGGCTGCCCTACTGGACGGTTGCACAGTGCCCGGAGCGATGTACCGCGTCATCCTGCCGCTGATCCAACCGGGCTTGGCGGCCATCTCAGTCGTGATCTTCATCTTCGTCTGGAATGACTTCCTGATCGGGATGACGCTGACCAGCGAGGAAAATATGCGAACCGTCCAGGTAGGGCTGGTCCGGGTTCTGCAAGACGATCGCGGAATCTCATGGGGGCACTTCATGGCATTCACGATACTCGCCGTCGCTCCCATCCTGCTGGTTTTCTCGTTGCTCCAGAAGCGGTTCATCGAGGGGCTCACAAGCGGTGCGCTTAAGGGATAGACCGCGGAGATGGGGACGTTCTTGACTAACCACACCTGCTCCGTCGCCCCCGGGCGTAGGCTTTTGTCGATGGCGGGTGCGCCTATGCCCGGCACCGGAGCCACCTCGGCGGGGAGCACGCCCCGGGCGAGGACCGACCGCCGGACGCGCAGTGC
The DNA here is from genome assembly GCA_001771285.1 of candidate division NC10 bacterium RIFCSPLOWO2_12_FULL_66_18. Taxonomy (GTDB): domain Bacteria; phylum Methylomirabilota; class Methylomirabilia; order Methylomirabilales; family 2-02-FULL-66-22; genus 2-02-FULL-66-22. Next base: position 17,339 of record METI01000051.1, on the reverse strand, counting down.
GCTCCCCCGGAGCGAGGGACGTTCTCGACGAGGGTGAAGGACGCTGGTGGCTGGCACCGGCCACCCGTCCAACCCGCCGGGCCGGAGCGGGCACGTCCTGGCCGGCGGGCCGCCATCCAGGTCCCTCCACGGTGGAGGTCGCGCAGGCCGCCGCCAGAAGCCGAGCATGAGTAAGTTTACTTGGTCAAGAACGTTATGAGGGGGCGCTAGGGTTCGCGCATGGTCGAGCTCGTGAGGCACCGCCAGACGAAAGGGGCGGGAACAGATAGGCTCGGCCTACCCTCGGAGTGCTCTACTCTACCGGATTACACGTCCCGGATTACACGAACCGGGGTCTATTTCAGGAAATCACGAAGGGTGTCGGGAGAAAGGTCGGCATCCCGCAGGATGCTCTGGAGAATCTTGGGATGCAGGATCTGCCTGGCGTGAAACGGAACGGTAACGCGCTTGCCCGCGGGGTTCCGGAGGATTCGATGACTTCCGCTCGAGCGGACTTCCTCAAAGCCGAGTCGCCGAAGGACCCGCAGGACCTGCCCGGCGGTCACCCGAGGCAGGCGCGGACTCATACGGCGACGTCCAGGATCGCGAGGGTCACCTCTCCGGGTTCCGGCAGCGGCTCCCCGCTCGCCAGACGGTCCTCCAAGTGGAGCCGGATCGCGTCCCGGATGTTGCGCACCACCTCTTCGTAGCTCTGCCCTTGGGTATAGCAGCCCTGGAGCTGCGGACAGGTCGCCACGTAGCCGAATCGGTCCCGCTCCACCACCGCCGTGAGCTGGAGCCGCTGCCCCGTTCGTCGCACCCGGCGCCTTGATCGGACCCGAACTGCGCTGCCTGCCATTTCACTCTCCCCCACAATCCTGGGCAGCCCTTCGTGCGGTGCAGTCCCTCATGTTCCCAGCGACTCTTCCCCTCTGGCCGCCCGGCCTCTGCCCACGCAGGGTAGCATCATCCCCGAGAAAACCCAAGGCGAAAAGCCACTGAGCCCCCCCTTCTCCGTTTCTCCGTCTCCCCGTGTCCCCGTCTCCCCGTGTCTCCTCGTCCCCGGTTCTCCGATTCTCCGGTTCTCCCGCTCCCCATTTCTCCCCCGCTCCTCCCCGAGCGGCAAGCAAGGGACAGCCGAGGCGGGGCTCAGCAACTTGACATTCTTGGCAGCCGAGCGGGAATCGGTGCAGGTAGCCCATCCCGAGCCCCCACGCGAGGAGCCAATGAGTAAAACTACGGGTGATCCAGCGCGGGTGAAAGTGGAACAGATTCGCCTTCTCGTGAATGAGGCTGTGAGGGCTGGCTACATATTCGAGTTCGAGCCGGAGCGAACTATGCTCTCCACGGCTGAGGGCTATAACAGAGCGGGTGTTGCCGTCTGAGGTGCGATGATCTTGAATCTTGGCCATCCTACCTTCAATGCTTACTGTGAGAACCAAAAGCGGGTTATAGGATGGCTGCAATCGAAGACAAACCCAATTCAAGCACAGGCGCGGGACCTGCGGGCAAAGCGTCGGGGTAATGATCCCAGCGTGCGGTCTATGTTCGAGGACGTAGAAAGAGAGTTCGTGGCTCCACTTGTGGCCGAGCACGTCAAGCGCGGCGGGGAACCTCTGTCCGGCGAGCAGATCGAAGCGACCTGCGCGATGCTCTTGGCCAAGATTCTTTGGGACTCGAAGCCGTTCGGAAGAGGGGACGTAGGTTCTAAAGCGCATTCAGGAATCTTTTCGGGTCCCAAAATCCAGGAGAAGCCCCCTATCACACGGGAGACCGTTAAGGTGTTTCTGCACCTACGCCCCCTCTTATGGCGCCGGGACACATTCCATTTCACGAGACCGGCCTGACTCCGGCAAGGCCAGATCGAGCTACTTCCCGGCTGAGCCCTTTTCTTTGGCAGCTTCTGCCTTCCGCTTCGCCCAGTAGACCTTCATCCGTTTGCTCACGGCCTTCCGGGCGGCAGCGCTCATCGAGTTTCGCGCCCGCTTGCCACGGCTCGCGACCTGGCGCCTAGCAGCAGGCCGCCGCCGCGACCCGCCTGCGGCCAGCACCTTCTGGATCGCCGCGATCTGCTGCGAAATCTTTTCCCGCTCGGTCTGAAGCTCGGCAAGAGCCTTCCGCAGGGTCTTCGTAACGTCGATGGCCATACGTCCTCCTCGTTTATGCAGTGCGCTCTGTGGTATTCAGGGGGCCGCCTCACGGGATACTGCCAGCGTGGGGAGGCTATCAAGAAACGGCCGGGGCTGCCAGAGTTTTCGTCATGGACAATTTCCCGGCGTGAAAGGTACGTGCGGTTCGCTAAGAATACAAAGGAGGCCAGCCTGTGTCCGATGAGAGGCCCCTCAGCACCGGGGAAGTCGCGCGGCTCCTCCACGTCACGCCCGTCGCCGTCCTGTGTAAGACGGGGACGTTGCTTCCCTTGTCTCCTTTCACCACCCTAATCCTTCGTCTGCGTTCTCGCTCCCAAAGAGTTGAGCATGGGGCGGACATCCGCAAGGAACGCTTCACAGCCTTGAAGCAACCTCTCCACGTACTCCGGATTGAACTCTGCAAAGGACACGTAGTCGCCCTTCTGGCGATCACGGAACAGGCGGTTGTACAGTTCCCCGTTTTTCCTGGATACCCGCCCGCCCTTAACGATCTCGCGGTTGAAGGCCGCCCGAACTCCACTATGCTTCCTGAATGTGTGTCCCTCTTCGAAGAGCAGGGCGCTTACGGCATAGAACAAGGCGTAGTAGGCGCGGTTCACGGCGCAGCCAGCGCACAATCTCCGGCTCCTAACTCGCGTCTGGCGGCACGCAGGCTCTCCTCGGCCTTGGTCCACCAATACCGGACGACCTCCGCCTTTGGGTATTCGGCGGTCATAGACGGATGCCGCGCTGTTCAACGTCCTCGTGGATCGGCATGACGGAAACGAGCCCATGGTCCCAGGCTTGGCGATCAACGATGAGCTCGCTCAGGTTGGTGTCATACTCCAGGTTGATGTCGAGAATGACGCGTGAGATTTCGTCTTCTGTGTCGTGGGTGGGGCGATCCTTGAGCACAACCAGGATGTCCACGTCAGACTCATCGTCAGGAGTACCCCAGGCAGCAGAACCGTACAGGACAATTCGGTCCACCGGAAACCGTGCTCTGAGACGACCACAAGCTGCTTCTAGGGCAGCGAGCAGCCTGGAATCCAGGTGCAGGTCTCTTCCCACGTTTGTGGCCATGCTCTATCTCCGCTTCTCAAGTGCTGCCCTGCGGGGACCTTGGTTCCGGCTCAACCAGGAGATTCCTCGAGTGCACCCAGGCGGATACCACGTCGCATCACCAGAGTCAAGAAAAGCCTCATCGAGAACCCACACAGAAGACTTCAGAGCGGCAAAGACCGCAATTGACCGGTCCGGCCTGAATGGAAGCGCCCCGCTCTCAGGTGGGAGTCGGGGCGCTTGTCGCTTCAGAACACTGTGAGATGGGGACGTTCTTGACTAACTAAACCTAATCCCTGGCGGCTGGTCGCAGGCTCTCGTCGATCGCAGGTGCGCCTATGCCCGGCACCGGAGCCACCTCGGCGGGGAGCACTCCCCGGGCGAGGACCGACCGCCGGAGGCGCAGGGCGCTCCCCCGGCGCGAGGGACGTTCTCGATGAGGGTGAAGGATGCTGGGGGCTGGCACCGGCCACCCGGCCAACCCGCCGGGCCGGCGCGGCGGGCACGGCCTGGCCGGGGCCCCCCCATCCGGGTCGCTCCCCGGTGGGGGTCGCGCCGGCCGCCGCCAGAACCCGAGCAGGAGTAAGTTTACTTGGTCAAGAACGTACCCCCATTACCCATTAAGGCTGGTCACGGTGGAATCGGTCCCCAGCCTGCCCGCGGCCCTGGGGCGGGACGTCGGCATCCTGGGCGCCTCCGCCGTCGCGCTGGACGCCTGAATCCGGCGAGGCCGTCCCAAAGCAAAACAGGCCAGAGGGTTTATGCCCTCTGGCCTGTTGCTGTTCCCGCCCAGTCTTTCAGTTAGCGAACCCTCTACTAGGCTGTGGCGGTGGGTGATCCTGCCGCGACCCAGACCTTCTTCTTCCGATACTGGATGACCAACCCCGCGGCCAGCATCATGATGCCGATGATGTCCGTGACGGTTCTGGGGTCGATCAGCATCAGACCGGCGATGGCGAACCAGATGCGCTCAAACCAGTTCATTGGGGCCACGCAGAAGCCGATCATGGCCGCCCCGATGCCGAACATGCCACCGCATGCGGTCACGAGATTCACGCTCAGGAGGTACGGCGTCGTCCCAATCAGGACCATGGCCGGGTTCAGGACGAAGATGTACGGCACAATGAAAGCCCCGATGGCTAGCTTCGAGGCGGTGATGCCCGTCCAGAAGGGATTGGACTTGGCGATGCCCGCCCCTGCGTAGGCGGCTAACGCTACTGGCGGCGTGATGTCGGCGATGATGCCGAAGTAGAAGACGAAGAGGTGCGCGGCGAGCTTCTCGACGCCGAGCAAGACGAGCGCCGGCGCGGCCATGGTCGCGGTGATGACGTAGTTGGCCGTGGTTGGGACTCCCATCCCCAGGATGAGGGAGGTGATCATCGTGAAAAACATCGTGAGGAGGAGGTTGCCGCCGGCTATGTCGACGAGGCCGTTGGCCATCTTCAGCCCAAGGCCGGTCAGGGTCACGACGCCGACGATGATCCCGGCCGTGGCGCAGGCGATAGCCACTCCCAGGGCCGCTCGTGCCCCGGCCTCCAGAGCGTTGAAGATCGCCGGAATGCTCATCCGCGTTGCCTTCTTGAGCATGCCGGCAACGACCGAGAGGCCGAGGCCGATGAGGGCGGCATACGACGGGGTAAAGCCTTCCACCAGGATGTAGATGATGGCGATGAGGGGGACGAAGAGGTGGCCTCGCTCCTTCAGCACCGTCACGAAGCGGGGGATCTGTTCCCAAGTTTTGCCCTTGAGACCGCAGCGCTTGGCCTCGAAGTGCACCTCGATGAAGATACCAAGGAAGTACAGGCAGGCCGGGATGGCGGCCGCCTTGGCGATCTCGATGTAGGGTATGCCGATGAACTCGGCCATGAGGAAGGCCGCGGCCCCCATGACGGGCGGCATGATCTGGCCGCCGGTGGAGGCCGCCGCCTCGACGGCGCCGGCGAACTCGGGGCGGTAGCCGAGTTTCTTCATCATGGGGATGGTGAAGCTGCCGGAACCCACGGTGTTGGCCACCGAGCTTCCCGAGATGGTGCCTTCCAGGGCGGACGTGATGACCGCCACCTTGGCCGGACCCCCGGCAGCCCAGCCGGCGATGGCATCGGCGATATCAATGAACAGCTTGCCGATCCCCGTCTTTTCCAGGAACGCGCCGAAGAGGATGAACAGGAAGATGAAGGTGGAGGAGACGCCCAGCGGGATGCCGAGGATCCCCTCGGTGGTGAAGTACATATGCGAGACGATCCGCTCGATGGAATAACCTCGGTGCGAGAGGAAGCCTGGGAGATACGCCCCAAAATAGGCGTAGGCCAGGAAGCTGCTGGCGATCACGACGATGGGGGTGCCGACGACGCGTCGCGCGGCCTCGAGCGTCAGGAGGGTCCCGCAGATGCCGACGACCATGTCGGCCCGCGTGTAATCGCCGGCCGTCTCCATCAAGCGCATATAATTGACGGTGAGATACATGCCGATGCACGCCGCGAAGGCCGCAAAGAGGTAGTCCCGCACCCGTAATCGGTTGACGGCGGTCTTGGTTCGGAAGGGGTACAGGAGGAACACCAGCACGAAGGCAAACGACAGGTGGACGGAGCGCTGGATCTGCGCCGGATATGCCCCAAACATGGCGGTGTACAACTGGAAACAGGAGAAGGCGACCGCCACCCAGTACACGATGCGATACTGGTATCCGGAGAGCTTGCGAAAGGTGGACTCCTTGTCGACCTTCGCGAGGAGTTTCGTCAGTTCCTCCTCGGTCACGTCCGATTTGATCTCGGACATGCGCATGGCTTGGGGCCGTTCCCTGGGTTGCTTCTTGTCGCTCACCGGATGCACCTGCCTTTCCAGAGATCAAACCACGAATAGGCCTTGGGGCGCAGTGCAACAGCGGTTCCCGGGGGGGCCAGATCGGCCAGAGCCACCTGTCGACCCTTCAGCCGGAGGGTGTGGTTGGCCACCCACCCGATCCGGACCACCACCTCGGGCATGGGCCGGTTGATCGTCCACTCCAGCCAGCCGTCCTCGGCGACCCGTAGCGTACCTTCTCCCGTCGAAGCCTCCGGCATGCCGGCACCGAAGGTATCGAACACGGACTTTACGACAACCAGGTGATCACTGGCAACGCGAATCGTATCGTAGACCGGCCGCCGGTTGACCGAATGGACGAAGGCCAGGACGACTTCTTCGCCGGCATGCATCTCCGCACAGAGCACCGCCCCGCGGGAATCCGTTCGTGCGAGGTCGAGGACAAGATATCGTGGCCAAAAAACGAGCGCGGCAAGGGCCGCGCCCATCAGGATCACCAGGAAAACCGTCGATTGTTTCCGCATGGCTTCCTACAAAGAAACAGCCGGGCAGCCTCCTGGGCTGCCCGGCTGCGGCAAGCGCCTTGCCTACTTCAGGACGCCCTTTTCCTTGTAGTACTTCGTGGCGCCCGGGTGGAACGGAATGGAGACGCCCGTGGCCGCGCCCTGGAGGCTCAACACCTTGCCCTTCGCGTGGGCGGCCGCCAACTCGGCCTGGTTCTCGAACAACGCCTTGGTCATGTTGTAGACCACAGTCTCGCTCAGCTTCGGATGGGCGATCAGCACCGCGTTGACCGCCACCGTTTTCACGTCAGCGGTCACGCCCTTGTAGGAGTTGGCAGGAATCACGGCCGCGGCAAGGAACGGGTACTTGTTCGTCATGATGGAGATCATCGTGTCGTCAATGGGGAGGATCTTGATGTCCCGCTGGGTGGCCACGTCCATAATCGCCGAGGTGGGCACTCCGCCCGTGACCATGAACGCGTCGATGCGCCGGTCCTTGAACTGATCCGCGCTCTCCGCGAAGGACAAGAATTGGGTGCTGACATCGTCCTTGGTCATCTTGTGGACATCCAGGAGCTGGCGGAAATTGGCCTCCGTTCCGCTGCCCGGAGCGCCCACGCCGATCTTCTTCCCCCGGAGGCCGGAGAACGACTTGACGTCGAGCTCGCCGCGAACGACGATGTGGATCAATTCCGGGTACAGGACGGCCACCACCGCCATCTTCGTCAGCTTCTCCTTGAACGCCTCCTTGGCGTTGTAGGCAAAGTCAATGGTGTCGCTCTGTACCAGCGCCAGCTCTACCTCGTCCTTGTTCATGAGGCGGACGTTCTCGACCGAGGCCCCGGTTGCCTGGGCGGTCACGTTCATGCCGGGAATCTTGGAGTTCCAGATCTTGGACATGGCCCCGCCGTAGGGATAGTACGTTCCGGCGGTCCCGCCTGTCGCCAGGACGTACTTCATCTCGCCCGCCATCGCCGCCGAGGCAAGCCCGACCGCAACCAGGCACGTCACGACAATCGCCAGTGCCTTTCTCATGCGCCACCTCCTCGTGGGAAGATGAAGTAATACTCCTACCCTGCTTCCTCTGCTACCTCTGAGCGATTGCCTCCCCGCGAATGGGACCGCCATCCGCTGCGTGCGGCGGTCTCCTTGCTGCGGGGCGGCCCGGAGGCCGCCCCGCAGCCAGCCGATTACTTCCCTTGCGGCCTCGGGAGTCCGATGACTGCCCCCCCGCGCCGGGAGTCCGTTCCGCCATACTGTTTCCCGGTTTGCAGATCGATCACCACCGCATTCACCGCGCCGATGGTTGAGGTACTGAACGACGTGTGTCCGAGGTTCCTGAGCGCAGTAACGACAGCGCTCACTGGGAAGCCTGATTCTCTGGTGACAGCTCCGCTCGCAGAGGTGACGGACAAAAAGGTTCTTGACTAACTAAACCTAATCCCTTGCGGCTGATCGCAGGCTCTTGTCGATGGCGGGTGCGTCTATGCCCGGCACCGGAGCCACCTCGGCGGGGAGCACTCCCTGGGCGAGGACCGACCGCCGGACGCGCAGGGCGCTCCCCCGGAGCGCGGGACGTACTCGCCGAGGGTGAAGGACGCTGGTGGCTGGCCCCGGCCACCCGTCCAACCCGCCGGGCCGGTGCGGGCACGGGCTGGCCGGCGGGGCCCCATCCGGGTCGCTCCACGGTGGGGGCCTCGCAGGTCGCCTCCGGAAGCCGAGCATGGGTAAGTTTACTTGGTCAAGAACGTCCCCCATTACTTACATTCAACGCCCTTTTATGGCATGGACATTCAGATTCGGGCATTGGCAGACTGCCCGAGCACTTCCTCCGTCATTTCAGTTTTCGATCGGGAATCAAGTCTCATATCGTCCCACCCAGCGCAACACTGTCGGCTGACAAAGCCACATCACTCACACAGACGACCCTCTTGATCCTTCAGCGTGCCAATCAAAATCTCCACCGCATGCGGATCCTTGATCTCTCCTAGAGCTAGTGCCGCCTGCGTTCGGATATAATCGTCTGTGCTCTTCCTCACCGCGTCAATCAATGGCCTCGTCGCACGGGTATCCTTAATCTCGCCCAGGGCCCGTATCGCATCCACTTGGATCTCAATCTTTTCATCCATCAGCGCGCCAATCAACGGCTCCACTGCACGGGGATCCCTGATCTTCCCTAACGCCACGACGGCCGCAACCCGGACGCTCCTATCTTTATCGATCAATGCCCGCGACAAAGCCACGACGGCACTACCGTCCTTAATCTCGCCTAAGGCTTTGGCTGCATTCTCTCGGACTTGCCGGTCATCGTCGTCCAGTGCGCCAGTCAAGAGCTCAACAGCTCGGCTACTTGTCATCTTGCCTAGCGCTTCCGCCGCCGCTTCTTGGACAAGGGAATCGCTCTTATCTTTTAGCGCATCGAACAAGGATTCGACCGCACGCGGGTCTTTGATTTTGCCTAGGGCGCGTGCCGCATACATGCGACCCCAGCCCTCCGTCTTGTCCTTCAGTCTATTGATCAGAGGATCGACCGCCCGAGGGTCCTTAATATCACCTAGCACGGTTGCAGACTGGCTTCGGACAGTCCCGTCTTCATCTGTCAATGCATCTATTAGCGGCTCCACCGCACGAGAATCATTAAGCGCGCCCAGAGCCTTTGCTGCTGCGCTGCGAACTCTCTCCTGCCGATCATGGCGCAATACAGCTACCAGAGGCTGCACCGCACGACGGTCTTTGAGCATACCCAGCGCGGTTGCTGCGTTTCTCCGGACGAGCTCATCATTATCGTATAGCGCCGCACCGAGTGCCTCGACGGCACGAGAATCTTTAATTTCCCCGAGTGCTATTGCTGCTGCGCGTCGAAGAATGAAATCGTGTCTATATTTCACCGCATCTATTAAGGCTTCAACAGCGATCGGGTTACCGATCTTGCCCAAGATCTCTGCGCTCCTCCAACTCCGCCATTCCTTCAAGCTCGCAAGAAATGGCTCAACGGCACGGGGATCATCGAACTGGCGTAGCGCCGATGCTGCGTAGTTGCTGACGCCCTCGTAACGAGGGTACCGACCGTTCACCGCGGCTGCCAAGGCCGAAAGAGCGCGAAGATCTTTGATCCGGCCTAAGGCTGCTGCTGCCCTGGTCTGGACCGTCCACGATGCATCACCTTCCACTACGGCTATCAGGGGGTCCACCGCACGCGGATCATTAATCATGCCTAAAGCCTCTGCTGCATTGCCTCGCACAAACCCGTCGTCATCCCGGAGTGCCGCGACCAAGGGCTCAACAGCACGAGGATCCTTAACCGCGCCCAGAGCCTCCGCTGCTGACTGTTTGACGGGGCGGCCTCCACTGTTTAGTGCCGCAATGAGAGCATCAACCGCATGGCGATCCTTGATTTGGCCAAGAGCCTCTGCCGCGTACCCTCGGACCCACTCGTCTTTATCCTGCATCGCGCCAATCAACGGCTCCACTGCACGGGGGTCTTTGATCCTGCCCAAGGCCCGCGCCGCGTCTTGCCGGACATTCCGCTCCTCATCCTTCAGCGCATCAATCAGCGAGTCGACGACCCGCGGGTCGTCGATCTTGCCTAAAGCGCTCGCTGCCCACCCCCGAATCCATGGCTTTCTATTCTTCAGCGCCGTAGTCAAAGGCCCAACTGCCCGAGGGTCTTTGATCTCACCCAAAGCCATTGCTATTGACGCCGTCCAACAGTCTACCGAGGCTGTCGCAGTCTTTGCTTCTGTTGTAATCTTCGAAACATTGCTGCACGAGCTGACCAGCACAACAGTAAGCGATACGAAAACAACCTCGCTGCGTCTTCCCATTCTTAACTCCCGGTTGTCCCGCTTCGCACACTAAGAGCGACACCGTAAGCCCGCCTCATTCACGATCCGACGCACATCGCTCACTTCAATCCGAGGAGATCGTAGGCAGCATAAAGGGGGTCATGGGGGGCCGGTCAGCCCGGTCTCTCAGCTTGACGTAACACCCCTTCTCGGACGCCAGCTGACTCACCCGATAGGAAGTTGGAAACGGGGCGCGGCCGGCAGCAGCGAACGACAGGGGGCTCGTGATGGCTGAGACGGCCGAGCCCGGGACAGAACCCAGGCGGAATCCGAGGTTGAGGTGGACGCTACCAGCGGCGGACTGGCCGGTCAAGGGGAATCGTGCAACCCCCGGGGGCTGGGACGCCGGGCGTGACAGACGAGGCCCCAAGGCCCCCGCTACACGATCAGAAGATCGGGGACGGGAAGGTCGTCAAAGGGCGGTTCATAGGACCACTCGCGTGGAGAGGTGGACGTTGCATTACTTGTCATATTGTTTATCCTCCCGGATCAAGATGGTGCAGCAGGCTCAGCATAGCGAGGCGAGGATGGCGCGGGTGAGGGCGGTGGTGCGGGAGTGGCCGCCCAGGTCGGGGAGAGATGCAGGATCAGGCCGATCGGGTTGGGAATCCCCTGGCCCGTGATCTCCGGCGCGGCCCTGGCGGCCGACGCGGGCGCCGGGCCCGCCGTCCACTTCGTCCCCATCGGATCCTTCACGCCACCCATCATCCCGGAGTACGCCGCCCGGCAGCGCGTGCGGATCGAAGCCCGCTGACCCGCCGGCAGTTCCCGCCTGACTTCTCCCTTGCCTCGGACCTCCGCCTCTGATATAAGGCCTCGTCCTCGTCCCCCTCGGGTCCAAGCCGTCTCCCGCGCGGAGCCCGCATGCGATACCGCCCCGCTGCCGCGATCATATTCGTCTCCGGCCTCCTCGTTGCTCCTCTCGGCCACGCCGCCAATGACCTTCAGCAGGATCTGGACCGGCTCCAGCGCCTGCGGGACGCCGTGGAGGTGGAGGCGGACAGCGTCGAGTACCAGGAGGCGGAGCGGAAAGTGGTGGCCAGGGGCGGGGTCCGCATCGTGCTGGAGGACCGCTCGCTGTTTGCCGACGAGGTGGCGATGGACCTGGACGACCAGACGCTGGTGGCGACGGGACACGTCATCCTCATGGAAGGCCTGAACCGGCTGGAGGGGGATCGGATCGAGTACAACTACCGCACCAACCTGGGTGTCGTCAGAAACGGCCGGGCGTTCCTGGCGCCCGGCGTCACGTTCAGCGGTGTGGAGATCCGGCGCGAGGGGGAGAAGCAGTACCACCTCCGGCAGGGACGCTTCACCACATGCCGCCTGTGCCAGCCCGAGCCCCAGGCCCCCGACTGGGAATTCCGGGCCGAGGAGGCCACCGTCTATCAGGACGACTGGGTGGTCTCTCGCAACACCTCGTTCTGGGTGCGGGGGATTCCCGTGCTGTTCGCGCCGATCGCCGCCCTTCCCATCGGGCCGCGGCGGACAGGGTTCCTCGTCCCGCGCTTCGGCTACGGCAACCGCGACGGCTTCGTGGTGAAGGAGCCGTTCTTCTGGGCCATCTCGCCCTCCCAGGATGCCACGGTCACATTGACCTATCGCGCCAAGCGCGGGTTCGACTTCCTGGGGGAGTACCGGTACATCCTGGCGGAGGACTCCCGCGGGGAGCTGACCGGCCGGTACCTGCACGACAACCTCTCCACGGCGCCCCAGGAGAACCGGGCGGAGTTCAAGTGGCTGCACAGCCAACTCCTGGCGCCCACCTGGACCTTCAAGGCGGATGTCCGGGTGCAGAGCGATCGCGCCCTGACGAGGGACTTCGTGGATTCGTCGGTGGCCGACCGGACCCAGCGGACGCTGCCCTCCAAGGGGTTCGTCACCCAGGCGACGCCCCAGTACATGCTCCTGGGACTGGTGGACGTGACCCGGGACCTGTCCGACGTGGCGGAGACTCGGACCTCGCGCCTGCCCGAGGTGCGCTTCCAGTGGCTTCCTGGCCAGTTGCTGGAGACGCCGCTGGTGGCGGAGGGGGAGACCTCCATGGTCTACCTCGAGCGCAACCAGGGCGAGAATGCGGGACGCTTCGACTTCCACCCGGGCCTGCGACTGCCCGTGGCGCTGACACCCTGGCTCACCGCGACCAGCCTGGCGGCCTTCCGCGAGACGGCCTACACGGAGAACGAGCGGCCCGGCGAGAGCGGCAACCGGACCCTGGGGGAGCTGGGGGAGCGGCTCACCTCGCGCTTCGCCCGGCGGTTCGACGGGCCTGGCCTGGGCCTCCTCCGGCTCACGCACGTCGTGGAGCCGTCCCTGAACTACCAATACATCCCCTGGACGGATCAGCAGGCGCTCCCGCAGTTCGACGCCACCGACTTCATCAGCGCCCAGAACCGAGTGACCTATCAGCTCACGAACCGCTTGATCGCGCGCTGGCGCGAGGCGGGCGGGGAGATCCGAAGCCACGAGGTGGCGACCCTGGAGGTCGCCCAGAGCTGGAACCTGCAGCCGAGGACCCGGGAATTCTCGGACGTATATCTCTCGAGCCTCACACCCGAGCGCGTGGACCAAGCGGTCACGGCCGTCCAGTCGCTGGGCACCGGGTTCTCCCAGGCGCGGGAGCTGGACCTGTCCAACCTCGTCTTCAACGCCGGCCTGAGCCCCCTGCCCGCGGTGGCGTTGCGGGGGACGCTCGCCTTCAATACCGAGGACCGGCAGACAGACGCCATCAATACCGGGGTAGAGTTTCGCTTGCCGGACCTCTTGACCCTGGAGATCGGCTCGACCTACGTCCGGGACCAGTTGGCACACGGCCTGGTGGCCAAGATCGAGATGCACGTGACCAAGACCCTCCTGCTGGATTTCCTGACCCGGTATGACGCGCAGACCGAGACCTTCCTGGAGAACACGGCCGGCTTTCGCTACAGCAGTTGCTGCTGGGAAATAGGGCTCCGGTACACCAACCGGACTCGCGGTCCGGGCCAGCAGGTGGAGAACGATGTCCGCCTGACCTTCGACCTCAAGATCCCCACACCGACTGCCGCACGCCAGGACGCTGGAAGATTGGAAAGCCGGTAGGCCAACACACCGGGAGGCGGGGATCTCCCCTCCTCGAATGGGGGAGACCGTCGGCTGTCCGCGATCCTCTCGTCGAGGGCGGCTCCCCCAAGCCGAACAATCCGCAGATAGCAGTTGACCGCGCCCGTCTGGCGTCTTTAGAATACCCGAGCATTTCCGCCGGGAAGGAAAGGATGCCTCGCATGCGATATGATGCCGCCCGCGCCCCACGTCTGGTCGCCTGGGAGACCACCCGGGCGTGCGACCTCGCCTGTGTCCACTGTCGCGCCGTGGCCCAGCCCACACCCGACCCCCGGCAACTCTCCACCGAGGAGGCCTATCGCCTGGTGGACGACATCGCCGCCTTCCAGGGGCCGGTGATCCTGATCCTCACGGGCGGCGATCCGCTCAAGCGAGAGGATATCTTCGACGTGGCGGCGCGGGCGTCCCGGGCCGGCCTGCGCGTGGTGATGTCGCCCAGCGGAACCAACGTGACGCCTCAGAGCGTGGCGCGATTGAAGGAGGTGGGGGTCCAGCGCATCTCCGTGAGCCTGGACGGGAGCACGGCGGAACTCCACGACGCGTTCCGGCAGGTACCGGGGGCCTTCGCAAAGGCCACCCAATCCCTGGCCTACGCCCGCGAAGGGGGATTGCCCTTCCAGATCAACACCACGGTCACCCGACACAACCGCCACGACCTGACCAGCATGCTGCGCCTGGCGGTGGAGCTGGGGGCAGTGGCCTGGGACGTGTTCATGCTGGTGCCCACGGGGCGGGGCACGGTCCAGATGGAGGTCACGCCGGAGGAGTACGAGGAGGCCCTGCACTACGTCTATGACGCCTCGCTGACCGCGCCCATCCAGGTGAAGATGACCTGCGCGCCGCACTACAAGCGCGTCCAGGTCCAGGAGCGCAAGCGCCAGGCGCGTGAGGCCGGCGCCGGGGCACCGCAGCATTCGCACCCGGCACACGGGTTCAGCCGGGGCTGCATGGCCGGATTCGGCTTCTGCTTCGTCTCGCACATCGGGGAGGTGGGCGGCTGCGGGTATCTGCCCCTCCTGGCCGGGAATGTCCGGCAGGCCTCCCTGGTGGAGGTCTACCGGGACTCGCCCCTGTTCCGGAGCATCCGGGATCCCAACCTGCTCCAGGGACGCTGCGGCATCTGTGAGTACCGGGTCCTCTGCGGCGGGTGCCGGGCGCGCGCCCTGGGCGCCACGGGAAACTACCTGGAGGAGGAGCCGTTCTGCACCTACCAGCCCAACCCCCGGGCCCCCCGGGAACTGGTGAATGTGGAGGAGCTGCTCACGCAGGTCGTCTCTCACGAGGCCCGGGTGGAGACGGTGCCGCACCGCGGGCGGATCCCGCCCGCCTTCTAAAAAACGTTCGGCAGTTCGGTCGTTCGGCAGTTCGGTTGTTCCTGGAACCATCGAACGACCGGGACCCATTGCCGCCCGCCACGCGGGCGAAATGCAATGGGTGCCCCGAACCGCCGAACGCATTTGCGTCACTCGGTGAGTGACGCCGGGGAGGGGGGTTCCATGTATTTCCCGATCTTCCGACCGCGGCGACTGCGGGAGACGGAGACGTTCCGCCGGATGGTGCGCGAGACGCACCTGAGGGTGGATGATTTCATCATGCCGTTCTTCGTGGTGCACGGGCGGGACGTGCGTCGCGAGATCGGTTCCATGCCGGGCAATTACCACCTCTCGGTGGACGAGCTGGTGAAAGAGGCGAAGGAGACGGCGGCCCTGGGCATCCCGGGGATCATCCTCTTCGGGCTGCCGGCCACCAAGGATGCCGTGGGCTCCGAGGCCTACGCCAGGGACGGCATCGTGCAGCAGGCGGTGCGGGCCATCAAGGATTCGGTCTCGGACCTGGTGGTCATCACCGACGTGTGCCTCTGCGAATACACCAGCCACGGTCACTGCGGGGTGGTGGAGCGGGGCCGGGTCAAGAACGACCCGACGCTGGAACTCTTGGCCAAGACGGCCGTGTCCCACGCCGAGGCGGGGGCCGACATGGTGGCACCCTCGGACATGATGGACGGCCGGGTGGGGGCTATCCGCGAGGCGCTGGACGAGTCGGGCTACGAGGAGACGCCGATCCTGTCCTATGCCGCCAAGTACGCCAGCGCTTTCTACGGTCCGTTCCGTGAGGCGGCCGAGTCGGCTCCCCAGTTCGGGGATCGGCGCGCCTACCAGATGGACCCGTCCAACGCCGACGAGGCGCTCCGCGAGGTGGGGCTGGACCTGGAGGAGGGGGCGGACATGATCATGGTCAAGCCGGCCCTCCCCTACCTGGATATCCTCTGGCGGGTGAAGGCGGAGTTCGGCGTGCCCGTGGCCGCCTACAACGTGAGCGGCGAATTCGCCATGGTGAAGGCGGCGGCGCGCCTCGGCTGGCTGGATGAAGAGCGTGTCATGCTGGAGATGCTGACCGCGATCAAACGTGCGGGAGCGGACCTCATCATCACATACTTCGCTCGCGACGCCGCTCGTATCCTGCGGCAGCAAGAACCGTGAGGCCGGCAGCGGCCTCGCCCGGCCAACGTGATCCCTGAGGAGGGTCATCGCCCCCGTCACCCGGGGACGGGACGCTCCTTCCGTGTTGTTCGGTCCTTCGAAACATTGTGTGGCCGGCCTTGACAGGGCCGGGACCGCTCACGTGTAATGACCGGGTTTCCCACCGGCCAGCCTGCCTCCGGGAGGGGATTTTTTCATGGGCGATCGCTCCAGACAGTTGTTCCAAGACGCCAGACGCTATTTCCCTGGGGGGGTCAACAGCCCGGTGCGCGCCTTCCGTGCCGTGGGAGGCGAGCCCTTCTTCGTGGCCCACGCCAGCGGCAGCCGAATCACCGACGTGGACGGGAAGAGCTACATCGACTACGTCGGATCCTGGGGGCCCATGATCCTCGGCCACGCGCACCCGCGGGTGGTGGCCGCCATCCAGAAGGCGGCCGAGGCCGGGACGAGCTACGGCGCGCCCACGGAGCTGGAGACGCACCTGGCCCGGCTGATCCAGGCGGCCTTCCCCGGCATGGAGCGGATGCGCTTCGTGAGTTCCGGGACCGAGGCCTGCATGAGCGCCCTGCGGGTGGCGCGGGGATTCACGCGGCGTGACGCGATCGTGAAGTTCGAGGGCTGCTACCACGGCCACGCCGATAGCCTCCTGGTCAAGGCCGGGTCCGGCGCGTTGACCTTCGGCGTCCCGGACAGCCTGGGGGTCCCCGCGGATCTTGCCCGGCACACCCTGACGCTGCCGTACAACGACCCGGACGCGGTCGCGGCGGTGTTTGCGGAACGAGGGAAGGAAATCGCGGCCGTCATCGTGGAGCCGGTGGCGGGCAACATGGGGGTCATCCCGCCGCGGCCCGGATTCCTGGCGGGTCTCCGCGAGGTCACGGCCCGCCACGGGGCCCTGCTCATCTTCGACGAGGTCATCACCGGCTTCCGCATCGCCTGGGGCGGGGCGCAGGAAACCACCGGGGTGCGGCCGGACCTCACCTGCCTGGGAAAAATCGTCGGCGGGGGCCTCCCGGTCGGGGTGTACGGCGGGCGCGCCGACATCCTGGACCAGGTCGCGCCCCTGGGGCCCATCTATCAGGCGGGGACGCTGTCGGGGAACCCGCTGGCCATGACGGCCGGCATCGAGACCCTGACGCTCCTCCAGGCGCCCGGCTTCTATGCCGACCTGGACGCCAGAGGAGCGCGGCTGGCGGACGGCCTGGTGCAGGCGGCGGCCGCGGTCCGGATTCCCGTGCGGACCAACCGGGTCGGGTCCATGCTGACCACGTTCTTCACGGCGACGCCCGTCACCGACTACACCACGGCCAAGACGGCCGACACGCGGAGCTACGGCGCCTTCTTCCGCGCCTTGCTCACGCGTGGGGTCAGCCTGGCGCCGTCGCAATTCGAGGCTGCCTTCATCTCCGCGGCCCACACGCCCGAGGATCTGGACGCAACCGT
>METI01000050.1 GCA_001771285.1 candidate division NC10 bacterium RIFCSPLOWO2_12_FULL_66_18 | reverse complement strand
GTGGACGCCGGAGTAATCGGCCGAAGCATAGGAGGCCAGTCGCTTCTCGTATACCACCTGCTGGTGCAGGCGGGCGCTCTGGCCGCCGCCCAGAACGTAGGCCAGCACCTCCAGCGCGAAGCTGTCGGGATGGGTGAGGTTGGGGACGTGGTACACCGCGAACAGGAGGGGCAGCTCCGCATCCTTCTTCACGTAGACGCGGCGCTCCCCGCGCTGGGGCGGCTCCAGCGTGATGACCTTGGGCAGAGGAGCGGGCCCCCGCGGGATCTTGCCGAAGAGCGCCTGGATCTTGGGGAGGAGATCATCCTTCGTGAAGTCGCCGGCCACGATCAGGGTCGCATTGTTCGGCGCGTAATAGGTGCGGAAGTGCTGTACGAGGTCATCCCGGGTGTAGCCCTCGATATCGCTGGGCCAGCCAATGACCGGCCAGCGGTACGGGTGCGCCAGGAAAGCGGTCGCCCGCATCACCTCGCCCAGGACGTTGGCCGGCTGGTCCTCGATCCGCAGCCGCCGTTCCTCGATGACCACCTGCCGCTCCGGTTGGAACTCTTTCTCGCCGAGCAGGAGGTGGGCCATCCGGTCCGCCTCCAGCTCCAGGCCGAACAGCACCCGGTCCGCGGCGAAGTTCTCGTAGTAGGCCGTGTAGTCGGAAGTGGTGTGCGCGTTGTCCTGGCCGCCGTTCCGTTGCACGATGAGGGAGAACTGCTTCGGGCCGATGGTGGGTGTCCCATTGAACATCATGTGCTCAAGCATGTGGGAAATGCCCGTCTTGCCGATCTGCTCGTTCCGCGAGCCCACCTTGTACCAGACCTGGATGGTCACCACGGGGGCCTTCGGCTCTTCCACCAGCAGGACCGTGAGCCCGTTGTCCAACGTCGTCTCGAACACCCGCTCCGCCAGGCTGGCGGCCAGGGCAGGCGCCGCGAGGCCCAGGCACAGGCTAACGACTAGGATGACGGCGCACAGAAGAAAGCCTCGCGGCTCTCGTATCTCGTCTCTTTTGGCCATTCCGCATTCCCCATTCCGAATTCCGCATTCCGAATTCCACATTCCGCCCGCCCCCAATCTCCTCTGCCCCTCTGCTCCCCTGCCCCTCTGCTCCCCTGCAGCCCGCCCCCTCGGCTCGAGGCTCGCGGCTCTCGGCTCTCACTTGCCTTTCATCGCAATATACCGCGTGATGTCGCCGCGCCGGACCAGGAACAAGAGGCTGGTGCCTTCGGAGCGCTGCCGCAGAACCGCCTCGAAGGCCTCCCGCGTCTTCACGGACTTCCGATTCACCTCGAGGATCACGTCCCCCTGGCGAATACCGGCTTCTTCGGCCGCGCTGCCCGGCGCCACCCGCGTCACCGCGACCCCCTGGCCGCCTGGCACTCCCAGCTTCTCCGCAAACTCGGGGGTCAGGTCCTGCACCGTGATGCCGAACCCCGGATCTTGTGGGTGGGCCTGGGCCAGGCGTTCCTCGCGCAGCTCGCCCACCTGGAGGTGGAGCGTCATGGGTTTGCCGTCGCGCAGGATGTCCACCTCCACCTCGGTGCCCACGGGGGTTTCCGCCACGAACCGCGGCAGGTCCCGCACCTCCGTCACCGGCTTCCCCCGGAAGCGCAGGATCACGTCTCCCCGCCGGATTCCCACCCGCGCCGCGGGCGAGTCCGCCATCACCTCCGATACCAGGGCACCCTGGGCCTCCCGGAGCCCCAGGGCGTCCGCGGTCGGCGGGGTCACCTGCTGGATCACGACGCCCAGCCACCCTCGGGTCACTTTCCCCTGGGCCTTGAGCTGGAGGAGGATGGTCTTGGCCATGTTGCTGGGGATGGCGAACCCGAACCGGCTCCGCGGGATGATGGCCGTGTTGATTCCGATCACCTCCCCGCGGAGGTTGAACAGCGGGCCCCCGGAGTTGCCCGGGTTGATGGCGGCGTCCGTCTGGATGAAGTCGTCGTACGGCCCCGATCCCAGCACCCGCCCCTTGCCGCTCACGATCCCGGCCGTCACCGAGTGATCGAAGCCGAAGGGATTGCCGATGGCCAGGACCCAGTCCCCCACCTCAAGCTTGTCCGAGTCCCCGATGGTGGCGACAGGCAGGGGGGCATCCGCGCGGATCTTGATGAGGGCCAGGTCCGTCTTGGAATCCGTGCCGACCACCTCGGCCCGGTACTGCTTGCCTGAGGACAGACGGACCTGGATCGCCTCGGTGCCGTCGACGACGTGATCGTTGGTGACGATGTAACCGTCCGCGTGGATGATGACGCCGGAGCCCGTGTTGCGCTGGTTGAAATCCCGCTCGCGTCCTCCGAAGAACTTGTCGAAGAAATCGCGCGGCTCGCCTTTCTCGGAGCTCGGGTTCTCCACGTCCGGATGATCCTTGGGCAGGCGGACCTTCTTCGTGGTGTTGATGTTAACCACGGTGTCCTTGAGGCGCTTCACCAGGATGGCGAAGGAATCCGGCCGGCCAGGGAGGGGCACATCGGCCTGGGGGGCGGACGGTCGTTGGGGCTCACTCCAGAAGCGCTGGACGGTGGGCGGCCGCGTCAGGCCGAACGCCGTGGCCAGCAGGGCGCCCACCGCCAGCGAGATCGCGGCCACCAGCACCACGGTGGGAACCGACACACCGCGCCCCCGGAAGGAGGGATCACTCATTCGACTCCTCAACCCTCATCACGAAATTCTTCAAGATTCGTCCTGTGTGGTTCCGGTTACGCCCAATACCGTTCACATAAGGCTCGACAATGACGCCAGCACCCGAGCAAATCCCCCCCGTCCCCCCCTTTGCCAAAGGGGGGCGAGGGGGGATTTCTGCAGGCTCGCAGCCTAAGTGAACAGCATTGCGGTTACGCCAGGTCATGGAAGGCTGGCCCGGACCATATCGCCCACGCGGATCCGCTTCCGGCCCGTGAAGCCGGCCGGCACCTCCAGAACCAAGTCGGCCGTAGCCGTGTAGATCCGCTCTGGGCCGGCCGGGGTCAGCGGAGGCGCGTTCTTTTCGAGCTTGACGATCCGCCCATCCCGGATCCAGACGATGTCCAGGGGGAAGCGCATGTCCTTCATCCAGATGCTCACCGGCTGGGGACGGTCGTAGACGAACAGCATCCCGTTACCGGATTTGAGGCCGGGCCGCCCGCTCAACCCCCGGATCTGCTGCTCCGGCGTGCGGGCCAGCTCGACCGTCAGGCTCACCCGCCCGGCGATGACCATCGGGGCCGTGGGGAGGGGCGGGTTGACCTCCACCCCGCCCACAGGCGGGGCCGGCGCAGCCAGGGCGACAAGCATGAGCGGGACCAGCCAGATCCCACTGCGACCCATCATCAACTCTCCGGGAGTTCGCCCAGCTTGACGACGACGGATACCGGCTTCCCGTCGCGCAGTACGTCCACTTGCACGTCGTCCCCCGCCTTCTTCTGCTCGTCGAGGAAGGCAGTGAGGTCGTCCACAGTCGCGATCTTCTGGCCGTCCAGCGCCACGATGATGTCGCCCCCCACGGTCAGCATGATGTTCCCGACGCGCGCGCGCCGCTGCGATCCCCGCAGGCCGGCCCGCGCGGCCGGGCCGCCTGGCGCCACCTGGGCGATCATCACGCCCTCCTTCACCGGCAGGCTCACGGTGCGGGCCAGGCCGGGCGTGATGTCCAGCCCGCTGACGCCCAGCCAGGGGTGGCTGGCTCGGCCCCGGGCGATGAGCTGCGGCAACAGCTTCTTCGCGGTGTTCACCGGGATGGCAAAGCCGATGCCCACCGAGCCGCCGCTGGGCGTGAAGATGGCCGTGTTGATCCCGATGACTTCCCCACGGGAATTCAGGAGGGGCCCGCCGGAGTTCCCGGGATTGATCGCCGCATCGGTCTGGATCACGTTGCGGATCTGCCGACCTGTGTCCGCCTTCAGGCTGCGGCCCAGCGCGCTCACCACGCCGCGGGTGACCGTGCGGTCCAGCCCGAAGGGATTTCCGATGGCGATGGCCATCTGGCCCACCTGGAGGTGGGTGGAGTCTCCCAGGCGGAGCGGCGTGAGTTTCTCGCGGGGCAAATTGATCCGGATCACGGCCAGGTCGTTGTTCGGGTCCCGGCCGGTCAGCTTGGCCGGGACCTTGCTCTTATCGGCCAGGGTGACCTCGAGGTTGTCGGCATTCTCCACCACGTGGTTGTTGGTGAGAATGTACCCCCGGTCATCCACCATGAATCCCGAGCCGGTCCCCTGCTCCGGGACGATCCGGAAGAAGAAGTCCTGGCTCAACACCGTGCTGGTGATGTGGACAACGCCGGGGCTGGCGGCGCGATAGACGCCGATGATGACCTCTTCCTCGGCGGTGAGGCCGCTCGGGCTCCGCCCCGGGCTCTCGGCCGGAAGGGCCTGGCCCATGAGGAGCACGGACAGGGGAAGGAGCAGCCAGAGGACCCATGCAGCCGACGAGACGCGCAGCGGATGGCGCAGGATGGACATGCTCGGCTCCCGGAACAACCAGAACTGTCTCCCTGAGGCGGCATTCACGAGCCAGCGACAACCGTATCGCGTGAGAGTGCGCCGAAAAACGTTGCGCCGGCCGCTGGACCGACCGGCGCTGGCAAGCAAGAAGGTCCGGCGCGGAACCGTCAGCCGGCAGGCTATGCGGGGCTGCCCACCGGGCGCGCCTCTCTCTCCGGCGAGGATGCGGGCGGCAGCGCGGGCGTCACGTCCTTGGGCGCAACCGAGACTCCCGCCTCCAGCAATCCCTGGAATCCGCCGCGCACCACGGAGACGCGGCTGTACCCCGCCTGCATCAACTGCAGCGCCACCCGGGCGCTGCTCGCCTCGTCGGGTCAGTCGCAGTAGGCCACGACCTCGCCGCTCGGCGCCACCTGCACCTGCAGCGCCTGGGGACTCGGGCGCTCGATATCGTAGCGGAGGGCACCGGCCACCTGGACCGGGCTCTCGTCGAACTTTACCCCGTGGCGCGCGTCCACCACTGCGAGGGGCGCTCCCGCCTCCAGCCGGTTGCGAATCTCGTCCGGGCTGATCCGCTGGACGCGTCCCTGCGTGCGGCGGAATCTGCGGTTCACGGTCGTCCGCACCCCCAGGGCCAGGAGCGCCACACCCAGGCCGGCACCCAGGCCGATGCCCACCGTCAGTCTGCGACCAGAGAAGCTCGGCTCGCGCTCTGCCCGCATCTGGGCCTCGGAGCGCAGCCGCATGAGGTCCGGGAACCCGGGCATGATCCGGTCCGCCTCCTCCACCTGCTGGATGGCCCCCGTGTAGTCCCCCTGGAAGTAGCTGCTGACGGCGCGCTCCCACTTCTGCGTGAAGGGACTGTCCGCGGTCGGCGTCAGGGAGATCCCGCGGGCAAACTCGTGGACCGTCTCCACCGGGATGAGAAAGTTGAATCCCTGGATGGCCTGGTCCCCCTCCGACGTGGTGGAGATGAAGGTGGCTGCGCCGATGACCTCGCCCCGGAGGTCGAAGGCCGGTCCCCCGCTGTTCCCCCAGGAGATGGCAGCGTCGGTCTGGATCACCCGGCGATCGGTGATGTCGATCTTGAACCCGGAGACCCGGCCGACCGTCACCGAGGCTTCCAGGGCCGATTTCCGGCTGAGAAAGTCGTGGTTGAGGACTACCCCGGGATAGCCGATGATGAAGATCTGACCGCCGAGCTGCAATCCCGTGCTGTTCGGCCCCAGGCGCACCGTGGGCAGGTTGCTCGCCTCGATCTTGAGGATGGCGACATCCTTCCCCGACTGCTCCACTTCCCCCTTGCCGCCGCCGGAAACCACCTTACCCCCCGGGGGGGCGTTCGGATTGATCGCGGGGCTGTAGGCCTTGACCTGGGCCGCGTAGATCTTCCCGGTTGACAGGTGCACCTGGAGCTTCTTGATCAGGCGAACCTGATTTCGATTGGCGGGATCGGCGGCGATGGCCCGCAGGCGCTCCTTCCGCACGCCTTCGGGCAGCATGGCCAGGACCGGCCCACAGGCCTCCGCGGCGCCCGCCTTGATGAAGTCGGCCGCGAGCCCCTGCTCGTTCATCTCGTAGAAGCGCTCGACGACGTGGCCGTTCGTGGCGATGTAGCCGTCCGGATGGATGATGAAGCCGCTGCCGGTTTCGTAGAGCGGATCGGGCCGCACCGTCTGGGCCGGGCCGGCTCCGCAGCGAATGGTCACCTCGGCGCCGACCTCGCTGCTGATCAGGACGACGGCCGGCTTGGCGCGGAGGATGCTCGCCTCCAGCTCGACGTCGCTCCGGCTAGCAGAAAATGCAGACCCGGCGAGGACGACAAGGCTGCCGAGGGACAAAGCCAGTGCCAGGATGTGTGGACGTGTAACGGGAGACAAATGCGCGCGGGATTTCCCGTGGGGTGTCATGGGCAAAAGATAGCCAAACTAGCGGGAAAACGCAAGCGCCGTATCCCCGGGCGTGAAGCGGTTTGCCGTGCCGGAACTCGCCGGGGCGACTCATGGTCTCGTTCGTGTGGACGGGGCGGGACCCGGTGGCCCTCCCGTTTCTCTTTCGATGAGATTCCGGCTGGTTGAGATTCACCGGCAATACCGATTCCGGAAGAAGCCCGGGTCCAGAAAAGCAAAACGCCGGTCGGGAATCCGACCGGCGCTCGCGTTCAGGACGAACTAGTTACTTCTTCTCCGGCCCCTTGCGGACATCCGGACCCTCGGTACCCTTCGGGGCCTGCTTGCGGACATCCGGGCCCTCGGTGCCCTTGGGCTTCGGCGCGGCCGCGGAGGCGGTCTTCTTCTTGGCCTTCTTGCGGACATCCGGGCCCTCGGTGCCCTTGGGCTCCTGCTTGCGGATATCCGGGCCCTCGGTGCCCTTCGGGGCCTGCTGTTGCGCGTACGCCGGGGCGATCACGGCCAGCGCCAGCAGGACGGCGGCGAAGATACTCACGAACTTCTTCATCATCCTAACCTCCTCCAGCAATCCTTACAGGTTGGAACCCCCGGAGGTCTCCCGAGGGCCTGGCAGCCCTGCGCTGCCTGTTCTGGACCCCGCGTCCGCGGCCAGCGGGGTCTCGGTTCTTTCGACGGGACATCCTAGGTGCAGGGGGTATGCCACTTCGGACTGCACCCTTCGAGGAGAACGCCCTGCCCCGTCCGAACCTATGTTTCTAAGGGGTTTCAGGTCCTGGGTGATTGTCTCACAGGGCCGGCACCCCGCTGCACATATGGATGCGGGATACCCCAAAAAGGATTTCCCCACCCGAAAAGCTACGTGTGGGGCATGCTACTGAAACGGCGGCATCTCAGCAGCGGGGGTTCATGGTCCTCAAATGACCGGTCAGTGTGAATAGATGTGGAAGGTCCCTGCTGGCGCGGCTACCAGTACCAGGATCAGTCCCCACCCGATCAGCCCGAGCCCTGTCACACGCGAGAGCCAGGGTCCTTGCGCCACGACCTTCTCGAGGAGGATGAACCCGGCGAGGGCAGCGACCCAGAGGAGATTCATGACCCCGCCGACAAAGAGGAGCCCCATCAGCGCCCAGCAGCAGCCAAGGCAGTATGCACCGTGGTGGAGCCCCATGCGTAGCGCCCCCCAGGGCCCCTCCCGCCATCTGGTGAGGAGAAAGCCCAAGGGTGACTGGCATTGCGCTAGGCAGGCATCTTTCCAGGGTGTCAACTGGTAGCACCCCGCGAGGAGGAGAAAGGCCGCGCCCAAGAGGGCGCTCGTCGTCGCCAGATGCGGCGAGAGGAGGAGCAATGCCTGAAGCATCCACTGAAGCCCGGCGGCGAAGAGGCTCCAGGCAAGCCAGATCAGCAGATAGCCCATCGCGAAGAGGCCGGTCGGCGTGGCCGGGTCCCCCTGCTGGCGCCGCATTCGCTGGACGCTGGAGAAGAGGAGCAGCATGGGCGTCGCGGAGGGGAGCATCATTGCGATCATCATGACCCCCCACATGAGCACCGCGGTGCCCAGGTCGGCGAGGCCCCAGGGCATGAGCCGTAGCATGGCGGCGTCCATGCCCATCGCGCCAGCGCGCCGCCAGAGCTCCAACCAGCCTAGCGCCGTCAGGCCGACAACCCCGCCCAGGACGATCACCCGGTGGCGTTCGACGAACCGTGCCGGCATTGCTCACGGTCCCTGCCAGCGCACCTTCGCCAGCTCCGCGCACTTGCCAGGATGGGCGAAACTGAGCTCGGGGCCCTCGCTGACCCAGAACTCCTTGAGCGCGTACTCCTCGCCCTCCTGGAAGATGAACCCCTGGGGGATCACGACCTTGGGGTAGGCCTCGGCCTTGGTCACGGGGTTCCGGATGGGCTGGAAGGAGATCTTGATCCGCCCGTCCACAGCGACCTCGGTGTCTTTCCCGGCCACCTTCGTCGTGATCTTCACGAAGTGGGGGCCCAGGACGTGCGAGAAGGTGGCGGCGAGGATCGCGAAGGGCAGTCCCCCGGCTTCGCCAGAGATGATCTTCACGAGCGCCTCGCGCTGAGCGGGCGAAGCACCTTCGTCTATGTAGATCGCGGCCACGCCGTTGCCCTCGTGGATCGCGCCCGGCCACTTGGCGGCCACGAAGGCCTTCTGTCCGTCGAGACGCACATCGCCGTAGGCCCCATCGTCCACCCGGAAGCCGATGGCGCCCTGGCAGAAGCCCGTCGTCGGCCGCGCGCTGAAGTTGCACGGGCACCCATAATCGCAGTTACACGCGAGAACATAGTCGCCGTGAATGTGCCATCGGGTTGCCATAATCCCCTCCTTGTCCTACCGACTGAGCCTATTTGTCGTGAAACGTGGCGTCCTGCAAAGCCAGGTTCAGACTTTCCTCCTTTTCAAGGATCCCTCCTTTCTCGAAGCCGCCCGACGAGAGCAGCCCTATTTCCACCCGCGGATGTGCGCGGTGTAGATGATCCGGTCCTGCTGGGCGGGCGGGATGGACTGCTTCAGCCACTCCAGGAACTCCGCCGTGAACAGCGGATACACCACCAGCTCATCCAGGGTCATGGACCGCCGGTCAAACACCTCGATGGTCGGAAAGCCACCCTTCGCTGCCTTTTCACCGAACACCTGTTCGGTCAGGGTCCCGGCAATTCACCCGGTCCAGGCGGTGGGATGGTTCAGGACCTCGTCGGGCAGCTCGCCGTTGATCAGCATGTCGGCCACGCAGAAGCGGCCACCCGGCTTGAGGACCCGGTGTATCTCCCGGAAGACCTGGCTCTTCCGCATGGTGAGGTTGATCACGCCGTTGCTGATGATCGCATCCACGGAGGCATCTGGGATCGGCATAGCCTCCATGGGACCCTCCAGGATCTCCACGTTGGCGAGCCCCATCGCCTGCGCGTTGGCGCGGGCCCGCCGGATCATCTCCGGCGTCATGTCGAGGCCGATGGCTTTCCCCGAGGGCCCGACCTTCCGCGCGGCCTGCAGGGTGTCAATGCCCGCGCCGCTCCCCAGGTCCAGCGCCACCTCGCCGGGTCGGAGGCCGGCATGCCGGACCGGATTGCCGACGCCGAGGGCCAGCTCCACCGCGGAGGTTGGGAGACCCTGCAGCTCCTCAGGCGAATAGAAGCGCTCGGCCACCAGCCTGCCGTTGGATGCCACCTTGGTGTAGGTATCAATGATGGACTCTTTGATCTCCGTCTCGGTCAGTGACATGGAACCCTCCTCCTCTTCCTCACGCGGCCGCAGCCTCTCGGGGCTTGCGAGCCGTGACGACGATTGAGAACACCAGTTCCTCGTGGCGATGGGGCGGCATGATTTTCTTCAGGAACGCCAGGAACTCTTTGGTGAACAGCGGGTAGCGGGTCAGATCTCCCAGGCCGAACGACTTCCATTCCACCGCCACGATCTCCTCGAAGCCCACGAGGAGCTTCAACGGGCGTGTGGCCGCCGGGGGAGCAGCCGGATTGGCGTGTCAGAGGTTACCAGACTATATCGGTACCGTTCATACGGTTTCGCATATACCCGGACCTTAGGCAAATGTCAAATGGTATCATGAAAGGTGATGACTGGCGGGGATGTGGTGACAGGCTTGCCTGCCAATTGCCTTGACGGCGGGCAGGTTTTGGAATAGGCGTAGGGCCCGAGGAGATCCGATTGCGGAATTCGGAATACCGAATTCGGAATGCGGGAGGCGGGATGAGTGATCACGAAAAGACTGAGAAGACAGTGAAGCGACGGCTGCCCTGGTACGGGTGGGTGGGACTCTTCACGCTCCTGGCCGGTGAGCTGGGCCTGTTCCTCGGGCTCTTCGCGGTCCAGGTCCTCTTCTATTGCATCGCGTGGTGGTCTTACATCGTGCTGGCCGACGCCTGGGTGTGGAAGCGGCGTGGGCATTCCCTTCTGCGCGACCGGCCATGGGAATTTCTCGTCCTGGCGTTCTGGTCCATCGCCGTCTGGAACCTGTTCGAGGGATTCAACTTCCGCATCCAGAACTGGTTCTACGTCAACGTGCCGACAGACATCCTCTTCGGGGCCATCTTCACTTTCTTCGCCTACGCCACCGTCATCCCCGGCATCTTCGAGACCTACGATCTCCTTCGCGCCTACGGGATTGCCGACGGGGTGCGGATGCGGCCCTGGCGGATCCGCCCATCGGGAATCGCCCTGGCGCTTGGGATCGGGCTGGTGATGCTGGTGAGCCCGCTACTCTGGCCGCACTATGCGTTTCCGTGGGTCTGGGGCTTCGCCGTGTTCCTCCTGGATCCCGTCTGTAATCGAGCCGGGCGGACCCAGACAAAATCGTTGCTGGGCCAGTTCGAGCGGGGGGATCCCCGGCCGTTCCTCCGGCTCCTCCTGGCGGGCCTCATCTGCGGCGGGCTGTGGGAACTCTGGAACTTCTGGGCCTACACGAAGTGGATCTACACCGTGCCCTTCTTCGAAGACCTGAAGTGGTTCGAGATGCCGCCAATGGGCTTCCTCGGCTT
>METI01000049.1 GCA_001771285.1 candidate division NC10 bacterium RIFCSPLOWO2_12_FULL_66_18 | reverse complement strand
CGGGTGCCGCGTCCTGGTCGCCACCCCGCACTTCTCGTCGGTCCATTCGTACACCGATCCCGGCCATCGCCAGCGGCTGGCGCGGGACTCCTTCGATCAGGTGCGCAAGGATCTCCCCCCGGGCCGGAGCATCGAGGTCGTCCGGAAGGAGATCCGCTTCCAGCCGGGGTATTGCTGGTCGTGGCCGGCGCAGCTCATCTACCGCATCTCCCCGAACACGTACGAGACGTTCTTCGCATTCCTCTTTCCGGCGCGGAAACTGGTGTGTAAACTGCGGATCGTCAAGGGACCGGAGACCGGAGGCCGGAGGCCGTCCCCAGTCCCCCGTCCCCGGTCGTTCATCCCACGAACAGGCACTGACCGCTGAGAGCACGCGAATGCGACTCGGGTTCTACACGTTCAGCTTCCTGCCGACCGTCGGCGGGGCGGAGCTGCTCCTCCATTCCCTGGCGGGGTCGCTGACGGAACGCGGCCACCAGGTGACGGTGTGGGCCCCCAGGGTGCGCGGGAGGGACAACCGGGTGGCGGCGCGCTATCGGCTGCGCCGGTACGCCCGGCCGTCCTCGAAGCGCTTCGGCGCCCGCCAGACGCTGGCGCAGCTCTTCCTCCAGACGTGGGGCCGGCGACCCCACGTCCTCCACTGCCACGGGGCCTACCCGGCGGGATACGTGGGGGCCGCCTACAAGCGGGTGACCGGTACGCCGCTCGTGATCCGGCCGCACGGGGCCGACATCCTGCCGGGGGAGTGGATCGATCGCGACCCGCGCCTCCGCGCCCGGATGCGGGGGGCGCTCCTGGCGGCGGATGCGGTGGTCGCCCAGGGAGAGTCGCTGGCCGAGCGGCTTCGCGCGCTCGGCGTTCCGGCCGAGGGGCTCCGGATCATCCACAACGGCGTGAGGCTGCTCGACGGGGAACCGGGCCCGCCGGCGGATGCGCCGTCGGTCCTGGCCATGGGAAGCCTGACCGCGAAGAAGGGCTTCGACGTCCTGCTGCGGGCGTTCGCTCTGGTCTTGCAGTGTCTGCCTGCAGCGCGACTCACCATCGCGGGCGAGGGGCCGGAGGAGCCGCAGCTTGTGCGCCAGGTCGCCTGGCTGGGGATCGGGGACAGCGTCGCCTTTCCCGGCGTCGTCACCGGCGAGGCCAAGGCGGCGCTCCTGGCGCGCGCGCGGGTGTTCGTGTCGTCCTCGCGGAGAGAGCCCTTCGCCAATGCCACCCTCGAAGCCATGGCGGCCGGACGGCCGATCGTCGCCACGCGGGTCGGCGGGAACGTGGAGATGATGGAGGACGAGATGAGCGGCCTCCTGGTCGAACCCGAGGATCCCGAAGGGCTGGCCAAGGCCATCCTGCGCCTCCTGGAGGACCGCGAGCGGGCGGCCGTCATGGGGCGGGCGGCCTGGCGGCGGGCGGAGGTGTTCTCCTGGGAAGGGATGGTGGATCGCTACGAGACGTTGTATCGCGAGCTGGCGTCGGCGCCGACGTCGGCAGCGGGGCGGGGCTGAACCGTGTGCGGGATCGCCGGGAAGGTTCATACCGACCGGACGCGGCCCGTGGAGGGCTCGCTGCTCCGGCGCATGACGGCCGCCTTGGCCCACCGCGGCCCCGACGACGAGCAGTTCTACGTCGAGAACGGGGTGGGTCTGGGGATCCGGCGCCTGGCCATCATCGACCTCCAGGGCGGGCGCCAACCCATGACCAACGAGGACAAGTCGCTCTGGGTAGTCTTCAACGGGGAGATCTACAATTTTCCCGAGTTGCGGAGGCGCCTCCTGGCGGCGGGGCATGTCCTCTCCACCCGCTCCGACACCGAGGTGATCCTGCACCTGTACGAGGACCTGGGGATCGGCTGCCTGGCGGAGCTCCGGGGCATGTTCGCCATCGCCCTGTGGGACGCGCCCCGCGAGCGCCTCGTCCTGGCGCGGGACCGGCTGGGGAAGAAGCCGCTGGTGTACGCGGGCCTGCCGGAGGGATTGGCCTTCGCCTCGGAGTTGGGCGCGCTCCTGGCCGATCCGTCGGTGCGGCGGGAGATCGACCCGGAGGCCCTGGATGCGTACCTCCGCTGTCAGTCCATCCCGTCGCCTCGCACCATTTACACGGGGGTGCGCAAGCTGCCGCCGGCGCACGCGCTGGTGTGGGAGAAGGGCGCGGCGCGAGTAGAGAGATACTGGTCGTTCCGCTTTGGCCCCAAGACAGCGGCGCCGGCGCCGGAGATCCGGGAACGCATCCGGGACCTTCTGGACGAAAGCGTTCGGCTGCGCCTGGAAAGCGACGTCCCCCTGGGTGTCCTCCTGAGCGGGGGGATTGATTCGACGGCGGTGGCGGCGCTGGTGGCGCGGCACCTGGACCGGCCGGTGCAGACGTTCTCCGTTGGCTTCGAGGAAACGGGGGTCAGCGAGCTCCCCGAGGCTCGGCGGATGGCAGCCAGGATCGGCGCCCTGCACCACGAGGCGGTGGTGAAGCTGGATGTGGCCGAGGTCCTGCCGCTCCTGGCCCGGCACTACGGCGAACCCTTCGCCGACAAGTCGGCCGTCCCGACCTACTGCGTGACGCGGATGGCCGGCCGGGCGCTCAAGGTGGTCCTCTCGGGCGACGGCGGGGACGAGGCCTTCGCCGGGTATCCCCGTTACCTCCCCTCGCAAATGCACCTCCTGACCGGATGGATTCCGGCGGCGGCACGACGCAGGCTGGCTGAGCCGGCCCTGCGCGGCGCGCTGTCGCTCCGGAGCGGGCGGCTCCGCGGGCGGCTGTTCCGGCGCTGGCTGGAGGCGATGGCACCGCCGGCGAAGTCGCTCCTCTTCCCCGAGTTCTTCCCGGGTTATCGCCTGGCTTCTCTGTACCACGAGAGAATCCGCCGGGCCGTGGACGCGGCCTGGGACGAGGAGATCCTGCGACGGTGGCGGGGTCTCCCGGCGGACCTGGACGACCTGGACGCGGCGCTCGCCCTGGACTACGGCCTGTATCTTCCCGAGACCCTCCTCGCGAAAATGGACATCGCCAGCATGGCGAACTCGCTGGAGGTTCGGTCCCCTTTCCTGGACCACGTCCTGCTGGAGTACGCCGCCACGATCCCGGGTGGGCTCAAGGTTGCCGGGGGGATCGGCAAGGCGGTGCTGCGGGACGCCGTGGCGGATCTCCTCCCGCCCGAGATCCTGCACGGGCCAAAACGGGGGTTCAGCGCGCCCGTGGGGGCCTGGCTGCGCGGACCGCTCCGGACCTACGCCGAAGACCTGCTGCTCCTCGGCCCGCGGGGATTGCCGGAATTCTTCCGGCCCGAGGCGGTGCGGGCCCTGTGGGAGGCGCACCAGGCGGGAAGGAAGAATCACGCCATGCGCCTGTGGACCCTGCTCGTGTTCGAGGTCTGGTTCCGCACATGGATGGACGGCGGCGGGACCGGCGACAGCCATGTGGCGTGACGCGATCCGATCCATCGAGCGGGCATGGCAGCGGCTCATCCTGCAGACGCTCCGCCTCGGCTGCCGGGCCGCGCTGGCGGTCCGGCCGCTTCGCTCCATTGACGGGAAACCGCCGTCGCCCCGCTCGGTGGTCGTCTTCAGCACGGCCGGGATCGGCGACACGCTGTCCGACACGCCGGCCATCCGGGCCCTGCGGGAGAGCTTCCCGACCTGCCGGATCACGGCGGTGGTGCACCGGAAGCGGCGCGCGGTGCTGGAGGGCAATCCCAACATCGACCGCCTCATCCCGCACGCCAAGGGGCCGATCCGCTTCCTGCGGACGCTTCTCGCGATCCGGACCGAGCGGCCGGACACCGCCGTCACGCTGCGGGCCAACGACCCGGACATCTGGCCGCTGGCGTACCTGTCGGGATCTCGCGTGATTGTGAGTCGGCCGCAGATGACCCGCTTTTCCTTCCTCGTCAACCTTCCCGTGGACGTCCCGGACTGGTTGGACCGGCCGGGTGTACAGCAGACGCTGGAGGTCGTCCGCGCCCTGGGGGCGGACACGGCCGATCCGCGGATGGAGTACGTGGTGCCGGACCATGCGTCCCGGCGCGTGGCTGGAATCCTGCGGGAGCAGGGACTGGAGAGCAGGACCCTGGTCGCCTTGCAGGTGCATCACAGTCCGCGGCTCACGTTCCGGGACTGGCCGGTCGCGCACTTCATCTCCTTCGGGCGGAAGATCCTGGACGAGTACCCGGTTCACTTGGTCATCACCGGCGGTCCGGGGGACGCGGCGGCGGCGGAGGCCGTGGGAGAGGCATTGCGGCCGGGCGCCACGGTGGTCGCCGGGAGGCTCACCCTGCCCGAGATGGCCGCGCTCCTCGCGCGGTGCCGGATGCTGATCACCACCGACACCGGGGTGATGCACCTCGGCTTCGCGGTGCGCGTCCCGACGCTGGCCCTGCTGCACCCGTACAACGCGCACCGGGTGGGTCCCCATGGATACGGACGACTCCACCGGGTGGTGCTCTTGCCCCGATCACTCTGGCAGGGCGAGGACCCTCCACGCGTCGGCATGGATCGTCTTTCCCCGGAGGAGGTCATCCAGGTCTTCCGGGAGTTCTGGCGGGAGACAGACGGTCAACCCGGGAGGGTGGATCCGCGCGCCCATGGATGAGGATACGCAGACCGCGCAGGCGGGCCACGAGGCTCCCCCTCCCGCGCGGGCCACCGCCGAGTCCTTTGGTCTGGAGTGGACCACCCACGGGGAGGTGGCGCGGCTCTACGCCTCGGAGGCCGACCTCTGGCGGGAATTTGAGACCTTTCGAATCCCCCCCGACTTGTTTCCGGGAAAGCGCGTGCTGGACGCAGGCGCCGGGATGGGGCGGTGGAGTTACGCCGCGGCCAAATCCGGGGCCCGCCACGTGGTGGCCTTCGACCTGCATGACGGGGTCCATGCGGCACGGAGACTCACGCGAGGCGTGGGCCGGGTGAGCCTGCTGAAAGCGAACATCTTTGCCCTCCCGTTCCGGGACGCGTCCTTCGACTCGATCATCTCCATCGGGGTCCTCCACCACACAGGGGACACCTATCGAGCCATTCGGGTGCTGCTGCCCCTGCTGAGGGCCGGGGGCCGGCTGTTCCTCCAGCTCTATGAGACCCGGGGCACGGCAAAGGACCGCCGGATGGCGGCACTCCTTCGGGTCACGAACCGGATGCCCAAGCGGCTGCTCTACTGGCTGTGCGTCGTCCTGGTTGCAGCCAGGTACGTGCCACTCCTGAAAAATCTCATCCAGGCGGTGAACCACTTCGTGCAGGTCGTGTCCTTCGGGAGGCACCGGACCTTCTGGCGGAACGTGGCGGATACCTACGACTGGCACTGCTGTCCCTATCGGACGTTCCACACGGCGGAGGAGCTCCTCAGGGTCTTTGCCGATGCTGGCCTGGTGGACGTTGCCATCACCAACCCCGCCTACCGCGGGGGGATCAACATTGTAGGGCGGAGGCCGGAGGCTGCTCGCGATGGCGGGCCCGGGCCAGCCGAAGGGATGCAGGGTGTGTTGGCGGACAGCGGGGAGGCTCGATGAAGATCCCCGGGCTGGACACCGTGGTCTACCGGACCTTCTGGATCCTCAACCGCCTTGGGAAGATCCAGATGGTTCGAGACCTGGCGGCCGTGGACCTGGACCGGGTTGGCGGCATTCTGGTGGCGGTGACGACCGCCCTGGGAGATTCCGTCACATTCACACCAGCTCTCCCGGCGCTCCGGGCACGCTTTCCCCGGGCACGGATCGTCGGCCTCTTTCACCGGAGCTTCTCCGACCTGTACCGCGCTGATGCGCGGCTGGACGCAGTGATCCCCTACCACGGGAAATACCGGCGCTGGCGGGAGACCCTGCGGGCCCTGCGGGCAGCGCGGTGTGATCTGGCCCTGGTCCCGTATATCAACGATCCGGACGTCATCCCCCTGATTTACCTCGGCGGGAGCCGGATCATCTTTCGGACTCCCGGACGGAACACCATCTACCGGTTCATGGTGGCCAACCCGGAGGTGCTGAGCAGCAGCCCGAATCCCGAGCATGCCCTGGTCCGCGTCGCCACCCTGCTCCGCTCCCTCGGATGCGAGGTCCCCGACCTGACCCCCAGGCTGCACGTGACTGCCACCAACCGCGAGCGGGTGGCGGCCTGGCTCCGCGACCGCGGGGTTCCTCCGAGCGCCTTCCTGCTTGGGTTCCACCCTGGGGCGTCCATCCGGGAAAAGCGCTGGCCGATGGAGCGCTTCGCCGAGACGGCCCGGGCCCTCCTCCTGGAGGATGGCCAACGGTGGCTGATCCTGACGGGTTCCCCGGGGGAGCGGGCGCTGTGCGAGGCCATCCGGGCGCGCTCCGGGGCGCCGGGTCGGGCGGTGAATGCGGCCGGCGACCTGCCGCTTCCGGATCTGCCTGCGCTGCTCCAACGGGTCGGGTGGCTGTTGGCGAACGATACCGGGGTGGCGCACATCGCCTATGCGACCGGGACGCCCAGCCTGACCCTGTTCTGGCGGAGTCTCCCCCAGATCAGCGGGCCCCTGACGGGAGGCGATCGTCACCGGGTGCTGTCCAAGGGCGAGTTGTGTCTTGCCTGCGATGCAGGCCGATGCGTCTATCCGGCCTGCGCCAGCGCCATCACCGTGGACGAGGTCCTGGCCATGGCCCGGGCGGCGCTCGCGGCAGCGACCGCGACCCGGGAGCCCAGGTGAGGATCGCCCTCATCCG
The DNA here is from genome assembly GCA_001771285.1 of candidate division NC10 bacterium RIFCSPLOWO2_12_FULL_66_18. Lineage (GTDB taxonomy): Bacteria > Methylomirabilota > Methylomirabilia > Methylomirabilales > 2-02-FULL-66-22 > 2-02-FULL-66-22. The sequence goes on along the minus strand of METI01000049.1, from coordinate 1,219 downwards.
CCAGCGGTACGCGAGGAGCGGGGGGGCGGAGCGCTACCTGGCCCAGCTCCTCGCCGCGCTGGCCGGGACGGGACACGGGGTGCACCTGTTCGCCAGCCGCTGGACGGATCCCCCGCCGGGCGTGACACTTCACCGGGTTCCCATCCTGCCGGGACCGGCGTTTCTGCGCGTCCTCAGCTTCGCCTGGGTCGCCCACCGGATGACCCGGCGGGGCGGTTTCGATCTGATTCACAGCTTCGACCGGACGATCCGGCCGGACATCTACCGCGCCGGGGACGGCTGCCATCGGGCCTGGCTGGATCGGCGACGGATGGTGGAGGCCAGTCCCCTCCGGGCGCTGGACCGCCTCAACCCGCTGCACCAGAGCCTGCTCTGGCTGGAGCGGCACCTCTTCCGTGGTGGCTGTCGCCGGATCATTGCGAATTCGCGCATGGTCCGGGAAGAGATCCTGCGGTATTATGGAACGCCGGAGACGGCGATCCAGGTGATCTACACCGGCGTGGACCTGGGCCGGTTCCATCCCCCGCGAAGCAGGGCGGTGCGCGCGGCCCTGCGTGAGGAGCGCGGGGCCGGTCCGGACGATCGCGTGGTGCTCTTCGCGGGGAGCGGCTTCGAACGCAAGGGCCTGCGCTTCCTGCTGGAGGCCGTGGGGCGGATGCGAGGGATCCGGCACCTCCGGGTGTGGGTCCTGGGGAAGGGGAACGTGCGTCGCGCGCGGTCCCAGGCGGTTCGCCTGGGCATCGCGGATCGCGTGCTCTTCGCCGGACCCGTGGCCGATCCCGAAGGGTGGATGGCGGCGGCCGACCTGTTCGTCCTGCCCACCATCTACGATCCGTTCTCCAACGCGTGTCTCGAGGCCATGGCCTGCGGGCTGCCGGTCATCACCACGGCGGCGAACGGCGTCGCCGAGGTCATGGAAGAGTGGCGCACCGGGTCGGTCATCGCCGATCCCCGGGATGTGCAGGGGCTGGCCGACCGGATGGAGGCATACCTGCATCCGGCGCAGCGGGAAGAGCGGGCGGCTGACGCGCGCGCCGCCGCGGAGGCCTTCCCGGCCGAGGGTCACCTGAAACAGATGCTGGCCGTGTACGAGGCTGTCGTGAGAGGGGCGGGGGCATGACCTGGGTGGGCCGGGGGCTGGCGTGGCTCCTGGAGGTCGGCCTGCAGCGGCGGCGTCCCGGGGCGACGCCGCCCTTTGCGGCCGAGAAAGTGCGGCGCA
>METI01000048.1:9835-16989 GCA_001771285.1 candidate division NC10 bacterium RIFCSPLOWO2_12_FULL_66_18 | reverse complement strand
GAGGCCCGCCTCGATGGTCGCCGGCGGGAGTCCAGAGCCCATCGGCCAGCCTTCTGCCCCTGCCGGAATGGAGTAGGGAACCGAAGGCATCAGACTTTTCACATGTGGACTCTGAACCCACCACGGAGCCCCGCTAGGGAAGCTCGACGGACGACGAAGCCTCCAGCGATTGGTCGTTGGGACCGACCGGACGCGCACTACTGCCTTGACAAACGCGGCGCCCTGCGAGAGCGTTGGAGGCCTCACCCATCCCTGCCGTGGAGGGTCGTCCGCGATGCGCGTAAAAAACCGCAGAAAAGCCAGGCTCTTTCGGAGCGAGCTTCCTCTGGGAGCCTGTGCACCCCAATCCGAAATTCTCAACCGCCAAGGCGCCAAGAACGGCAAGGGAAATGGCCTATTTGGGGGAAACAAACGAAATTGCTAAAGGCCCCAGAAACCGGGTCTTGCGTTCTTCGGTGAAAAGATCGGACCATCGCATCCTTGGCGACCTTGGCGTCATGGCGGTTTAAGGTTTTTCTCGGATCAGTGTGCAATCTGTGAAATGTGCGGATCCATCAGTGCCTCGGGTTTACCGGGATGTCTTCGCCAACAAAAAGGAGGCTGGGAATGCGCCTTGTGACCTTTGAGTATCAGGGGAGCACGCGTCTGGGGGCGGAACAGGATGGGCATGTGGTGGACCTGAACCGCGGATATGCGCTGCTGCTGGCGACGCGGGGGGCCGCGGACTTCCAGGCTCGGGCCGATCGGGAGTTGCCGGCAGATATGCGCGGCTTCCTGGATCTCTGGGACCAGAGTCTGCCCCTGGCGAAGGAGGTCCTGGCCTTTGCGCGGAGCGTGCAAAGCACCGGAGGTCCGCTTGCGCAGGCGATGGTTCACCCGTTGCAAGCCGTCCGGCTGCGGGCACCCGTCCTGAACCCCCGCAAGATCATCTGCCTGGGCCTGAACTATCGCGATCACGCCCAGGAATCCAAGGCGGAGATCCCGACGGACCCCATCCTTTTTTCCAAGTATGCCACGGCCATCATCGGACCGGAGGACCCGGTCCTCCTCCCGAGCGTGTCGAAGGAGGTGGACTACGAGGCCGAGCTGGCCTTCATCATGGCCCGCCGGGGCCGCCACATTTCAAAGACGCAGGCCCTGGACTACGTGGCCGGCTACACCGCCTTCCACGACGTCAGCGCCCGGGATTACCAGATCCGGAAGCCGGGAGGGCAGTGGATGTCGGGGAAGACCTTCGACACCTTCGCCCCCATGGGCCCCGCGCTGGTCACGAAGGAGGACATCCCGGACCCGCACGTCCTGGACATCACGTGCACGGTGAGTGGGGAGGTCCTGCAGTCCTCCAACACCAAGCACCTGATCTTCTCCATCCCGGACATCGTGGCCTACTGCTCCCACATCTTCACGCTGGAGCCCGGGGATGTCATCGCGACCGGGACACCCGGCGGCGTCGGCTTCGCCCGGAAACCGCCCCGGTTCCTGCAGGACGGGGATGTGGCAGTGATAGAGATCCAGAGGATCGGTGCCTTGCGGAACCCGATGCGCCACGAGGGTCGTTGAGCCGAGGGACCCCCCACCCAGCGCTGGGACGCGGAGAGGACCGCTTTTCCAGGCAGCGTTGTGGTGTTTCCCTTGACGTCCAGCGGCGATGGCCTATCTTTTGGTTCAGATGGTCGTCACGTCCGATGCCGTGAGGAAAGGAGGTGGTGGGCTGGACGGCTGGACGAGGGGAGGTGAGGGGGATGAGCGGCATACCCGCGAAATGTCTCGATTGTGGGCAGATTCTGGAGTACGACGGTTCGAGATGGATCTACTTCTGCCCGGACTGTGAGGCGAGGAAATCAGAGGCAACGAAAACCGAGGAGCTGAAAAAGGCTGCGTGACCATGACAACCGAATCGGCTCCGTGAGGCAGGCATCGGCTCCCGCTGGTGCCTGCCAATTTTTTGTTCCCCAGCCTTCGGCCGATCGCGTCTCACGTGCGGGCCGACCCGCAGAATGGGACTGGCGCCCGAGGGCTTTCTCAGTCTAGCAAGAAGCAACGGGTCGCACAACTCCCCGACACCCAAGGAGCTTTCCCGTTGACAACGGGTGAGGCCATTGAGTAGAGTTCGCCGGACGTTGGCCTGTCCGGGCCGCAGACCGCGGCCCGGAATCGCTTCAATCCGCTCGCCGCTGGCAGCCGATCCATCCCTCCCGGGGCGACGACGATTGCCCGGGGACTGCACCGCGGCCCTCGCGAGGGAGGCTGACTGGCCCCGCAGGAGAGATCCGGCGACGATCCTCGAGCGGGGGTGCCCCGAGGTTCCGCGGAGGGAGAGGCATGGGCCCTGATTATTCCAGCAAGCGCCGATACGCTCGGCTCACATTCAAGGAGGCGGTGACCGGTGACGTCACGGCGAGGCACGACGTTCACATCCTGGACTTGAGCCTGGGTGGCGCGCGCGTGGAGCACACCAGCATCCTCCGCCCCGGGAGCAGTTGCTACCTCCGCCTGCCGCTCAAGGAGCAGGTCGTGACAGTCATGGGCCGTGTGGTGTGGTCCACGGCGGTGGGTCGGGCCACGGCGAACCCGGGCGGCACGGGCATGGTCTACCAGAGCGGGGTGGAGTTTGGCGCCCTCGCCCCGGAGGCCCACGCGCTCTTGTCGGCCTTCCTGGAATCGCGGACAGGCAATCCCCCTGGGGGAGACTCCTCCTGATCCCCCGAGCCTGGGGATCGCCATTCGGCGGGTGAGCCCCGCCGGCGCCGCGGCTCGGCCCGCGTCTGATATTCCCTGATCCCCGTACGACGGTTCCCCCCCAGGTGTCCGATCTTCCTCTTTCGCTTGACGTCCCTTTCGAGCCTTTGCTATAAGACAGACATGGGAAGCTCTCGATGAGCGCAATCAACCTGATTCTCCAGGCCGGGATCGTCGCCAAGGCTGTTCTGCTTGTCCTCCTGTTCTTCTCCCTGGCCTGCTGGACGATCATCTTCCTGAAGCTCCGGTCGTTCGGGCGTGCGGACAAGCAGGACGGGCGGTTTCTCCGACTGTTCCGAGAGAGCAAGAGCCTCCAAAGCGCGTACGAGGACTGCAGGCGCTTTCCCCAGAGCCCACTGGCTGCCCTGTTCCGGGAAGGCTATCGCGAACTCAGCCTTGCATTGAAAGGGAACCCCGCCCCCGGGGGTGGCGCGGCGACGCATGACGTGCCGGCCAAGGGCCTGGATGTCTCGGCCGAGGATCTCCTGTCCCGGGTCTCGCGCACCCTTCGCCATGCCAGCCTGCGGGAGATTTCCGGGCTGGAGCGCCTGCTGATCTTCCTCGCCACGACGGGCAACGTCACGCCCTTCATCGGGCTCTTCGGCACGGTCTGGGGCATTATGGATGCGTTTCACAGCATCGGCCTGACCGGTTCCGCCAACCTCGGGGCGGTCGGGCCTGGCATCGCCGAGGCGCTGATCACGACGGCGGCGGGGCTCGCCGCAGCGATCCCGGGAGTCATCGCCTACAATTACTTCCTCAACCGGATCAAGAGGGCGGCCACCCGCATGGACCTGTTCGCCCTGGAGTTCACGGGGACGGCGGAGCGGGTCATCGCCAAGGCGGGGCGCCCTTGATGGCGCCTCCGCAGGGCCAAGGCGGGGCGTTCGTGAGCACGCCTTTGCAGGGACAGCGCGGGACCCCTGGGGGCCCGGGGGCGTCCCATGGCCGCACGGGCACGAGGCAGGCAGACGATGGCGTCGAAGACCGTTGAATTCGGAGGGGAAAGCCGACTGGGGTCGGCGCTGGCGGAGATCAACGTCACGCCGTTCGTGGACGTCGTCCTGGTCCTCCTGATCATCTTCCTGATCACGGCCCCCATGATGCTGGGCGGGATCGACGTTCGGGTCCCCAAGACGGAGACGCGGACCATCCAACCCGAGGAGCGGCTCGTCCTCACGGTCACCCGGGATCGGGGGGTGTTCCTGGACAGCCAGCCCATCAGCCTGGACCGGCTGTCCAAGGTGTTGAGCGGCATGGTGCGGCGCAACCCGAAGGCGGCGGTCTTCCTGAAGGCGGATGAGGCCGTGGCCTACGGCACCGTCATGAAGGTGATGGACGTCATCAAGAAGGCCGGGATCGACCGGGTGGGGATGGTGACCGAGCCGGTGAGGCCAGGCGGGAGTTGACGCATGGTGGCGGCGACCGATCGGCTCCTCGCACCGGGACCCCAGCCCCGCGAGCTCTGGCTCACGTTCGGGCTGTCAGTCCTCTTCCACGGGCTGCTCACGCTGGCGATCGTCCTGGTCCCGCGTTTTCAGGTGGGGACCTACATCACGGTTCCGGTGAGCTATACGGTGAACCTGGTGGAGGCGCCCCCCGGTGGGCGGGGCCCCGGCGGTTCCTCCGCCCCCGCGACCTCGGTGCCTGCCCCGGCGGCACCCGCGCCCGCCGCACGGCCGGCGCCGCGGCCGACAGAAGAGTTGACGCTGCCCGGGCGGCAGCCCGCGCGGAAGGTCACCCCGGAGCGCGAGCCCTCCTTGCGCCCGCCCTCGGTGACCGGGCGGGAGACGGCGCGGCCGACCCCGCCGGGCCCCGTTCCGCTCACGCCCGCCGCTCCCGCGGTGCCGGCACCGGCGCCGCCCGTGGCGTCGGCAGGCACCGGGGTCGGGAAGGGCGGCGGCGTCGAGGTGGCCGGTACCGCGAGCGGTGCGGGGAGCGGGAGCGGACCCGGTGCCGGGGGCGGGAGTGCCCTGGCCTCCTATCTCACCCTCGTGGATTGGAAGATCCAGCAGAACTGGGTCCCGCTGGGCGCCTCGGGACCCGCCGAGACGGTCGTGGTGGTCCGCTTCCGGGTCCTGCGGTCGGGACAGGTGCGTGACGTGGAGCTGGAGACGAGCTCGGGCAACGCCAGCCTGGATACCTCGGCCCTGCGGGCCGTCCGGCAGAGCCTGCCGCTGCCCCCGTTCCCCAACCTGCTCACCGATCCGTCGCTGGACCTCCGGTATCGCTTTGTGATGGAGCGGGGATGATGCGGGCGCCGCGGTGGATCGCTGTCTGGGTGATGCCGGCTGTCCTGGCGGGATTCGCCCCGGATGCCCGAGCGCAGGTGATCGAGCGGGAACTGCGCGAGCGGGTCGTGCCCCGGATCACCATCGCCATCGCGGGCTTCGCGCCCTTCTCGATGAACGGCGAGGACCTGGGCAAGCTGGGCGAATCGGTGCTGGCGGCCGATCTGCGCTTCACCACCATCTTCGACGTGATGGACCCGGCGACCCTGCCCTTCGATCCCCGCTCGGTGCAGATAGATCAGGAACGCCCGCTCCTCCCGGGCCTCAACTCCCTGAAGGTCCAGCACCTGGTGATGGGACAGGTCTCTAGCCGGGGGCACGAGGCGGTCGTCGAGGGACGCCTCTTCGACGTGACCACGGGCAACATGGTGTTCGGCAAGCGCTACGTGGGGGACCCCAAGTTCTACCGGTTGATCATCCACCGCTTCGCCGACGACATCCTGTTCAACCTCACCGGCGAAAAGGGGGTGGCCCAGACGCGGATCGCCTTCGTGTCGGCCGTGACCCGGACGGCGAAGGAGATCTTCGTCATGGACTACGACGGGGCAAGCCCCGTGGCCATCACCGGGAATCAATCCATCAACCTGTCGCCCCGCTGGTCCCCGGACGGGCGTCTGATCGCGTACACCTCGTACCGGAACGGCAACCCGGATCTCTTCGTCCTCAACTTCGACAGCGGCCGGCGGGACGTCCTCTCGGCGCAGCGGGGCCTGAACGTCACCCCCGGCTGGTCGCCCGACGGCCAGTGGCTGGCCTTCGCCATGAGCGCGAGCGGCGGAACCAACCTGTTCCTCATCCCGAAGAGCGGCGGCACGCCGAAGCCCCTCACCACCGGCCCGGCCATCTCGGTGTCTCCGTCCTTCTCGCCCAACGGGCGGCAGATCGTTTTTAACTCCGATCGCGGCGGCTCTCCCCAGATCTACGTCGTGGACGTGGAGGGCACCAATCTCCGCCGCCTGACCTTCCAGGGAAACTACAACGCTTCGCCGCGCTGGTCGCCCCGGGGTGAGAAGATCCTCTTCATGTGCCGGCTCGCCGGCAACCAGATCTGCCTGATGAATCCCGACGGCACGGGCCTGCAGCAGCTCACCAGCCTGGGCGGCAACGAGGATCCCTCCTGGTCTCCGGACGGCCGGCACATCGTGTTCGCCTCGACGCGGACGGGCCACCGGGACCTCTTCGTGATGCACGCCGACGGCACGGAGCAGACGCGGCTGACGAACAACGGACGAGACAACTATCTGCCGGATTGGTCGCCCTAACCCACTGGTCCCGCGAACCGCCGGGGGCAGGACGTGATCACGGGGGACTCGCGACCCGGGCTCCGGATCCATCTTGACGGGCTGCCCGGGGGAGCCCGCGACCGCGGAATCCCACGGGATATCGCAAGGAGAGCAGAGTGGCTTCGACCTTGGACGGGAGAGCGCGAATGAGCTGGCGAATGGCCGCGGGGCTGCTGGGTGTCCTCGTGGCACTGGGAGGGTGTGTCAGCAGCGCTGACATCGAGGCGGTGCGGCGGGACGTCGCCGCCCTTCGCCAAGAGGTGGCGGGCCTGGCGAAGACGAATGAGGGGGCCCGGGCCTTCACGGATGAACGCCTCAGCAAGCTGGAGGCGGATCTGCGCACCCGCTTCGAGACCACGGTGAAGGAGGGCGAGGGAGCCCGCGCGGCCCTGGCCTTGCGCCTGGACGAGCTGGTGACGGAAACCCGCCTCGTCCAGGGGAAGCTGGAAGAGAACGCCTTCGTCCTGGGAAATCTCAACAGCCGGCTGGACGAGATGGACCAGCAGGTTCGCCTGGTGGGTCGCCGGCTGGACGGTGTGGACCAGCAGATGAAGGATCTGGACCAGCAGGTCCGGGTCTTCGACCAGCAGGTGCGGGGACTGGATCAGCAGGTCCGGGCTATCAGCCCCCCCTCGCCGGTCGTCCCCCCGTCAGGCCAGCCCCTCGGCCAGGTGCCGGAAGGGGCACCGCCAGCCGGGCAACCCTCCGCGGGACCGCCGCCGGCCCAACCGGTTCCGGCCCAGCCTCCCGCCCCTGCGGCTGGACAGGCACCCGGAACGCCTCCTCCGGTCGCCCAGCCGCCCGGGGCACAGGCGCCAGGGACCCCACCGGTCGCCCAGCC
>METI01000048.1:0-9782 GCA_001771285.1 candidate division NC10 bacterium RIFCSPLOWO2_12_FULL_66_18 | reverse complement strand
GACGGGCCCCGCCGCGGTCGCACCGACTGCGCCGCGCCCGCCGCAGGTCCTCCTCCCGCCCGAGGAGGTCTACAAGAACGCGCTGAGTGACTACACCAAGGGGAACTACGATTTGGCCATTGCGGGCTTCAACACGTATATCCAGAGCTACCCGAAGACCAGTCTCGTGCCCAACGCCCAGTACTGGCTGGGCGAGGCGTACTACAGCCAGAAGAACTACGCGCAGGCCATCCAGGAGTTCGACGTCGTGATCCGGGATTTCCCGGACAGCCCCAAGGTCCCCAGCGCGCTGTTCAAGCAAGGGGATGCCTACCTGCTGCTGGGGGACACCAAGCGGGCCACCACGGTGCTCTGCGAGCTGATGACCAAGCACCCCCGGACCCGCGAGGCCCGGCTGGCCCGGGAGCGTAACATCCGCTGCCGCTAGACGGGCACCCCCGCCAATAGCAACGGCGGCGTCCATTCCTCTGGACGCCGCCGTATGTTTTTGAGGATCCGACGCCATGCAGCGGACCGCGGTTGACCGGAGACCGTTCCGCGGTGCCGGCCCCAGCCAGCCCCACTCCGCCTTCGGAAGCGGATTCAGGGACCCTGGCCCGGCCGACAGCTCACGGGGAGAGCTGAGTGGTCAGGTCGTGGACCTGTTTCCGGAAGGCCTCCTCGCCCGCCATCTTCTGCTTGACCTTCTGGCAGGAATGGATGACGGTGGAGTGGTCTTTCCCGCCGAAGCCTTCCCCGATGTCCGGCAGGGAGGCCTTGACGATTTCTCGGCACAGGTACATGGCGACCTGGCGCGGGAGGACGATGGACTTGTTCCGCCCGCGGGAGCGCAGATCGTCCACCCGCACCCCATAAAAGTCGGCCACCGCCTTCTGGATGGAGGGGATCGTGGGCAGCCGCTGCTGCTCCGCGGTGAGGTCCTTTAGGACCTCCTGGGCCAGCTCCAGGCTCACCTCGCGGTTGGTGAAGGAGGCGTGCGCCACCAGGCGCACCAGGGAGCCCTCCAGCTCCCGGATGTTGGATTTCGCGTGCTTGGCAATGAAGAGGGAGACCTCGTCCGGCAGGCGGACCCCCTCGGCCTGGGCCTTCTTGCGCAGGATGGCCGCTTTGGTTTCCAGGTCGGGCGGCTGGATGTCGGCGATGAGCCCCCATTCGAACCGCGAGCGCAACCGCTCCTCCAGAGTGGGGATCTCCCGGGGCAGGCTGTCGGAGCTGATGACGAGCTGCTTCGAGGAGTCGTACAGGTCGTTGAAGGTGTGGAAGAACTCCTCCTGGGTCCGCTCCTTCCCGGCGATGAACTGGATATCGTCGATCAGGAGAAGGTCCAGGCTCCGGTAGCGGTTGCGGAACTCCACGGTGGCGTCGAAGCGGATGGAGTTGATGAGGTCGTTGGTGAACTTCTCCGAGGAGACGTACGAGACCTTGATCCGCGGGTCGCGCTGCAGGGCCAGGTGCCCGATGGCGTGGAGCAGGTGCGTCTTCCCCAGGCCCACGCCGCCGTAGATGAACAGGGGGTTGTAGGCCTTGGACAGTTGCTCGGCCACGGCCAGCGAGGCCGCGTGGGCGAACTGGTTGCTGGATCCGACCACGAAGGAGTCGAAGCTGTACTTCGGGTTGAAGTGCACGGCGGCGTCCCGCGGTCGGCGGGAGGCGCGGCGCTGCGGCGGCTCGTCGCGGGGGAGGGCGCTGGGCGAGGCCTCTTTGTCCGGGAGGAGCAGGACCACCTCCACCTTGGTGAACATCAGATCCTCCAGCGCGGACCGGAGCAGCCCCAGGTAGTGCTCCTCGAACCATTCCTTGAAGAAGCGGTTGGGGAGCAGGACGTTGATCCGGCCGTCTTCCACCGGTCCCAGGTTGAGCGGCCGGAACCATGCCTCGAAGCTCTGCCGGCTGACCCGGTTTTGGATCACTGAGAGGGCCTCATCCCAGATCTCCCGCGCGTTCGACGTTGACACCGCCCCTTTCATACGCTGCCCTCCGGAGTACTTATCCACAGCCCGTCCAACGGTCTAACTGGTTGAAATATCAAGATCGGTCCAGGGCCCGGTGCGTGGAGTCCGCTCCCAGCGCGGTCTTGGAGTTATCCACAGCCTTCTCCACAGGTGTGGATAACCTGAAACCCTCGTCTTTCTCGGCGTCTTGGGAGATTGTCCCCAGGTTGTGCAACCCGGTGAAGATCATTGGAAGGTGTGGAACCTATCGAAAATAAACAGTTTGTCGTATTCAAAGATTCGCGAGGTGCCCCTTGTAGCGCACCCCGATGGGAGGTGTCAAGCCCCTTTTTTAAATTTTTTGAACGGGTTGTAGAGGCGATCAGCAGGCGATTTTTCAATGGGTTGGTGGATTCACCGGTGGCAGTGGGCTGCCCAGCGGGGCGGTTCTGCCCCCATTTTTCGCCCCGGAGGGAACGCATTCAGCCTGGCGTATCCCCCCGAAGGCGGGGAACTCCCAACCGCCGAGGAGCGACGGCGCGCCCCTCGCCGCGGGAATGAGCGAGAGCGGGGAACCGGGATCTGAACGGGATCCGAAGCTGGGCCCGGCCGCAGCACCGCCCGCCTCTGAGGGACCGGTCTCCGCGGGAGCAACTATTCCGGGGGAAGACCAGCAGAAAGGGCCTGCACCTCGCGGAGGATGGAAGCCGGACACGCGACACGTGATCATCGGAAGAAGAAAACGCGCAGCGGAACGAATGGCCTTTCGCCATTTACCTTGACACTCCGTTTTTGGGTGACGTAGATTGAGCGCGACTTTCACCTGAAAAGGAGGAGCCTCGCATGCGACATCCACTCCCTCGGCCCATCCGGTCGGGGAAACTCGCGCTCGCGTCCTGGCCGGTCTTCGGAGGTCTCGTTGTTGCCTTCCTGCTGGTGATTCCCTCCGGGGCCGGGGCGCAACAACCCATCCGCATCGGCGAGGTCAACTCGTACACCGGCATCGCGGCCGGGTTCACGCTGCCGTACCGACAGGCGGTGGAGATGGCGGTGGAGGAGATCAACGCCGGCGGGGGCCTCTTGGGCCGCCGGGTGGAAGTCCTGTTCCGAGACGACAAGGGAAATCCCGCGGAGGCGATCACGCACGCGCAGGAGCTCGTCTTCGGCGAGAAGGTCGCCCTGCTGGCCGGGACCTTCCTCAGTAACGTGGGGCTGGCGGTTTCGGATTTCGCCCGACAGAACAAGGTGCTGTTCGTCGCCGCGGAGCCCTTGACCGAGGCGCTCACGTGGTCCCGGGGGCACCGGTACGCCTTCCGCGTCCGGCCCAACACCCACTCGCAGGGGCGCATGCTGGCAGAGCGGGCGGCCAAGCTTCCGTACAAGCGATGGGCGGTGATCGGTCCGAACTACGAGTACGGCCGCCGAGCCTGGGAGACGTTCTGGGCGCGCCTGAAAGAGTTGAAGCCGGACGTGCAACTGGTGGGCGAGCATTGGCCGACCCTGGGCAAGATCGAGCCCGGCGGGTACATCACCGCGCTCCTCTCCCAGCAGCCCCAGGCAGTTTACGTCTCCCTGTTCGGCAGCGACTGGATCGCCTTCGCCCGCGAGGCCAGCAAGCGGGGACTGTTCCAGAAGGCCTTCTTCGTCGGCATCCTCCTGGGCGAGCCGGAATACATGGAGCCCCTGAAGCTGGAGGCGCCTGAGGGGATGCTGGTCACCGGCTACCCCTGGTACGACATCCAGGCTCCCGCCCACAAGGACTTCGTGGCCAAGTTCCAGAAGAGGGCGGACCGGACTCCGGTGGTGGGAAGCCTGGTGGGCTACCTCACCTTCCAGTCCATCTTCGAGGCCATCCGCAAGGCGGGGAGCACCGACACGGAAAAGATGGTCGCCGCCCTGGAGGGCCTGAAGGTCGAGACTCCCATTGGCCCGATCAGCTTTCGCCCCTTCGACCACCAGTCCACCATGGGCGCCTGGGTGGGGACGACCAAGCTCGACGCCCGGCGCGGAGGGGGCATCATGGTGAACTGGGAGTACGTCCCCGGCGAGAAGGTCCTTCCGTCGGAGGCCGAGGTGCGGAAGATGCGGGAGGCGGCCCAGTAAGGCGGGGACGGGCGGCGCCTCGGCTATCCCCAACCCCCAACCCCTGGCCCCCAACCCCCATGTTATGGCGCTCTTCATCGTTCAGCTCCTGACCGGCCTGGCCAACGCGATGTTCCTGTTCCTCGTCGCGTCGGGGCTCTCCCTCATCTTCGGGGTGACCCGCATCGTCAACTTCGCCCACGGGTCTTTCTACATGCTGGCGGCCTATCTCGCCTCCAGCCTGGCGGCGGCTTTGCCCCTGGGGCCCGCGAGCTTCTACGCGGCCGTGGTCCTGGCTCCCCTGGGCGTGGCGCTGCTGGGCGGACTCATCGAGGTGTGCCTCCTGCGCCGGATCTACCGGGCGCCGGAGCTGTACCAGGTGCTGCTTACCTTCGCCGTGGTCCTGGTGATCGGGGATGCCGTGAAGTTCTTCTGGGGGACGGAGAACAGGACCGGGCCCAGTCCGCCCGGCCTCTCCGGCTCCGTCCCCATCCTGGGCCAGCTCTTTCCGACGTATGACCTGGCCATCCTCCTCCTGGGGCCCCTGTTGGCCCTGGGGCTGTGGTGGGTGCTTCACCGGACGCGGTGGGGCATTCTGATCCGTGCCGCCACCTCCGATCGGGAGATGGTGGGGGCCCTGGGGGTGAACCAGGCGTGGCTCTTCACCGGCGTGTTCGTCCTCGGGACCTGGCTCGCCGGCCTGGCCGGGGCGCTGCAGATGCCACGGGTGGCCCTGACCACGGTGATGGATTCCACCGTCATCGTCGAAACGTTCGTGGTGGTGGTCATCGGGGGCATGGGAAGCGCCTTCGGGGCGCTCCTGGGTGCGGTGCTCATCGGCGTCCTTCAGGCCTTCGGTATTCTGTGGTTGCCGCGGGAATTTCAGCTCGCCATCATCTTCATCCTCATGGCCGCGGTCCTCATTCTCCGGCCCTGGGGCCTCTTGGGTCGGCCCGAGACAGAGAGCGGGACCGCGGGCGAGGCCCTGCGAAGGGAAGTCGGCGGCAGGCTGCGGCCGCCACGCTGGGTCTGGGCCGGGATCCTGCTTGCGTTGATGGTGCTTCCGTCGCTCCTGCCCACTTTTTACGTGTGGGTGCTGGTGGAAATCCTGGCCTTCGCCCTCTTTGCCGGGAGCCTCCAGCTCCTGGTCGGGACGGGCGGGATGCTGTCGTTCGGGCATGCCGCCTACTTCGGTCTGGGGGCGTACGGGGCGGCCCTCCTGATGAAGCAGGCAGCCCTGCCGATGCCGGTGGCTTTTCTTTTGGCCCCGCTCGTGGCGGCCGCGGCGGCCCTGTTCTTCGGCGCTTTCTGCGTGCGGCTGTCGGGCGTCTACTTCGCCATGCTCACGCTGGCCTTCGCGCAGATCGCCTTCGCCGTGGTTCACCAGTGGTACGATTTCACCGGCGGCGACAACGGCATCCTGGGGGTGTGGCCGGCGGCCAGCCTGGCGGCGCCTGTCCGGTACTACTACCTGGCATTGCTGGCGGCCGTCTGTGGGCTGTCTGCCCTCTGGCGGGTGACGGGCTCGCCCTTCGGCTACACGCTGCGGGCGGCCCGCGACCACCCGCGGCGCTGCCAGGCCGTAGGTGTCAACGTCCGGAGCCACCGGCTCCTGGCCTTCGGAGTGGCCGGCTTCTTCGCCGGGCTGGGCGGCGCCGTCTTCGCCTTCGCGAAAGGGAGCGTGTTTCCCGACTACCTGTCCATGCCGATGTCCGTCCAGTCCCTGGTCATGGTCCTGCTGGGTGGGATCCACGCGCTGGCCGGGGCGCCCGTGGGCGCGGCGGTCTACAAGCTCCTGGACATCGTCATCACCAAGTACACGGGCTACTGGCAAGCGGTGCTGGGAGGGATCCTGGTGTTCCTGGTGGTGGCGTTTCCCCATGGCCTCGTCGGGTTCGTGCAGGCGCGGTGGGCACGGATGAGAGCGAGCCTTGGTTGAGGGGCCCCTGCTCGAGGTCCGCGACGTATGGAAGGCCTTCGGGGGTGTCCAGGCGGTGGCCGGGGTGAGTCTGCGGCTCCCCCGGGGTGAGGTGCGCGCCCTCATCGGCCCCAATGGGGCCGGCAAGACCACCCTGTTGAACCTGTTGACGGGCCAGCTCGCCTGCGACGGCGGCGTGGTGCTGTTCAAGGGGGATCGGATCAGCGGCTTGCCGCCGGAGCGGATCTGGCGCCGGGGGATCAGCCGGACCTTTCAAATCACCGCCACCTTCGCAAGCCTGACGGTCCTGGAGAACGTCCAGGTGGCGATCCTGTCCCACCAGGGGCGGAGTCGAGATCTGTTGTCCAGGACGGGACGCTTGGCACGAGAGGCGGCCCTGGATTTCCTGAAGCGTGTGGGCCTGCAGGACCAGGCGGAGAAGATGTGCGCCACCCTGTCCTTCGGGGACTTGAAGCGGCTGGAACTGGCCATCGCGCTGGCCAATGAACCGGAACTCCTGGTTCTGGACGAGCCCACGGCGGGGATGGCCCCGCAGGAACGGTTGGATCTCATGGCCCTGGCGGTACAGATTGTGCGGGATCGAGCGGTCACTGTGTTGTTCACCGAGCATGACATGGACGTCGTCTTCGCGGCGGCGGAGCGGATCATGGTCATGCACCAGGGCCGGGTGATTGCCGAGGGGACCCCCCAGTCGGTGCGGGAGGATCCTCAGGTACAGGCGATCTACCTGGGTGGGCTGTGCTGAGGCGAGCGGCAGGATTTCGAGCGGGATGCCATGCTGGACGTGATCGACCTGGATGCCTATTACGGCCTGAGCCACATCCTCTTCGGCGTGTGCCTCCGGGCGGCCCGGGGCGAGGTGGTGGCGCTCTTGGGCCGGAACGGGGCGGGCAAGTCCACCACCCTCAAGGCTATCATGGGCCTGGTGCCCCCGGCGGCGGGCCGGGTGATCTTCCGCGGCGAGGACATCACAGGCAAGCCCCCGCACGTCATTTGCCGGAAGGGAATCGGCTTTGTCCCCGAGGACCGGCGGATCTTCCCCGACCTCACGGTGTGGGAGAACCTGGAGGTGGGGCGGAGCGTGGAGGGGAATGGCGAGCGCCGCTGGACCGCGGAGCGGGCCTTCGAGCTGTTTCCGGCCCTGAAGGAGCTGGCACGGCGCCGCAGCGACAGCCTGAGCGGCGGGGAACAGCAGATGCTCGCCATTGCGCGGACCCTCATGGGGAACCCGGACCTGCTGCTCCTCGACGAGCCGTCGGAGGGCCTGGCCCCGCTGGTGGTCCGGACGATGGCAGAGCACATCCTGCGCCTGAAGCAGGCGGGGATCACGATCCTGCTGTCGGAGCAGAACCTCCACTTCGCCACCCGGGTCAGCGACCGGGCCTACATCCTGGAGAAGGGCCGCATCCAGTACGAGGGGGGCATGGCGGAGCTCAGCGCCAACGCGGAGGTCCGGCGCAGGTACCTGATGGTGTAGCGGGACGTCAAGGAGTCAACTGGTCGATTGGTCAATTCGTGGTGGCAAGTTTCGAGACCAATTGCCGAGTCGACCCCTCGACCATTTGACAGCGTGTCGAGGGAGGAGCGTTGATGGGACCGAAAAGCGTGGCGCTGTTCGCGACCTGCCTGGTGGACCTGTTCTATCCGCAGGTGGGCGAGGCGACGGTCCGCCTCCTCCGCCGCCTGGGCGTCAGGGTCACGTACCCCGCGAACCAGACGTGCTGCGGCCAGCCGCTGTTCAACAACGGCTTCCACGAGGAGGCGGCACGCGTCGCCCGCCAGACCATCGCCCTGCTGGAACCGGCCGAGTGTATCGTCGTCCCCTCGGGCTCGTGCGCCTGCATGCTGAAGAAGGAATACCTGCACCTCTTCCAGGATGACCCGGAGATGCACCAGCGGGCGGCCGGCCTCGGGCGGAAGACCTACGAGCTCTCGGACTTTTTGGTTCGGGTGCTCGGTCGCGAGGACGTGGGGGCGCGTTTCACCGGGACGGCCACCTACCATCCGTCCTGCCATCTTCTGCGGGGACTGGGGATCGCGGATGCGCCGACCCGGTTGCTCCAGAGAGTCCAGGGACTCACCCTCCATGAGTTGCCCGCCGCGGAGAACTGCTGCGGCTTCGGGGGCAGCTTTGCGGTGAAATTTCCCGAGGTCTCGAACGCTATCCTCCAGGAGAAGATCCGGAACATCCGGTCCAGCGGGGCCGAGATCCTGGTGGCCAACGACTGCGGCTGTCTGATGCACATGGGCGGCGGCATCCGCCGCACCCCGCAACCGATTCGGACGATGCACCTCGCCGAGATCCTCGCCGGCGATGCAACCACAGATACACACAGATGAACACAGATATGGTTTTCTCCGGCGCCCGGCAGTTGAATCTGTGTGTATCTGTGTTCATCTGTGGTTGCCTATCTGAAGGAGCGGGATCCTCATGACGGATAGCCGGTCGGCATTCATCGCCAAGGCCCGAGGGGCCATCGAGGACCGGCAGCTCCAGGAGGCGCTGGACCTGGCCACCGGGCGGTTCCTCACCCTGCGGCGGAACGCCTTCCGGAGTCTCCCGGACCCGGAGGGGTTGCGGGAGCGGGCCAGGGCGATCAAGCAGCGGACGATCCGGGAGCTGGACCAGCACCTGGAGCGGCTGGCGACCGAGATCCAGCGGGCGGGCGGGCGCATTCATTTCGCGGCGGACGACCGGGAGTGCGTCGACATCATTCTCCGGCTGGCGAAGGAGCGAGGCGTCCGGTCGGTAGTGAAATCCAAGTCCATGGCCTCGGAAGAGATTCACCTGAACCCGGCGCTGGAGGGGGCCGGGATCACGGTAGTGGAGACGGACCTCGGCGAATGGATCATTCAGTTGGCCAAGGAGACCCCGTCCCACATCATCGCGCCGGCCATCCACAAGACCGCCCGCCAGGTGGCGGAGCTGTTTTCCGCCGCGGTGAAGCGGCAGTTGCCGCCGGATCCGGAGGCGCTCACGGCCGCGGCCCGGCAGGAACTCCGCCAGAAGTTCTTCCAGGCGGACATGGGGATCAGCGGGGCCAACTTCGCCGTGGCCGAGACGGGGACAATCGTGATCGTGACCAACGAGGGGAACGGGCGGCTGGTCACGACGCTGCCCCGCATACACGTGGCCATCATGGGGATGGAGAAGGTCATCCCCACTCTCACCGACCTCATGGTGTTCCTCCAGCTCCTGGCGCGGAGCGCCACCGGGCAGAAGATGTCGGTCTACACCAGCCTGATCCGGGGGCCGCGGCGCCCCGGCGAGACGGACGGGCCCGAAGAGGTCCACCTGGTCATCATGGACAACGGCCGCTCGCGGCAACTGGGAGGGGCGCTGGAGGAATCGCTCAACTGCCTGCGCTGCGGGGCCTGCCTGAACGTCTGCCCGGTGTACAAGGAGGTCGGGGGCCACACCTACGATTCGACGTACCCCGGGCCGATCGGAATCATCCTCACGTCCTTCCTGGGGCATGAGCCGAAGAATCTGGGCGGGGCATCCACCCTGTGCGGGGCGTGCCTGGAGGTCTGCCCGGTCAAGATCGACATCCCGCGGATGCTCCTCACGCTGCGGCACGAGGCGGAGCAGGGGCGGGAGCTTCCGCGCGGGGAGCGGTGGAGTTTCCGGGTCGCAGGGATGATCCTCCGTTCGCCGGTCCTGTATCGTCTGGCCGCCAGTCTGGGACGGATCTTTCAGCGGCCGTTCCTGCGTGACGGATACCTGGATCGGTTGCCCGGACCCGGCGCCGGGTGGACACGGTTCCGGGATCTTCCGCCCGTGGCGGCCCGGCCGTTTCATGCGCGCTGGAAGGAGCTTGAGCGTGAGT
>METI01000047.1:190-7708 GCA_001771285.1 candidate division NC10 bacterium RIFCSPLOWO2_12_FULL_66_18 | reverse complement strand
TACAATTTCTACGACAAGCGGCAGGTTCTGTTCACGGCCAACCTGGAGCGGGATTACCTGGGTGGCCTGCTGCGCCCGCTGGTGGGGCTCCAGATATCGCATGTGGAGGCCCGCGACTACACCGGCGTCGAAGTAAAGGGCGCCGTGAACCAGGAAACCTTACTCCGGGAGGACTATCGGAACGGCAGGATCCGAGGCTTCGACGGAGGCTGGCTCAATTTGCTCCGTCTGGGGCTCACGTACGACTCGCGCGATTACGAGCCCGATCCCACCGCGGGCGTCCTGGGTCAGATCCTGCTCGAAGGGACGACCCGATGGCTCGGCGCGAGTTCCGACTATGGGCACGTGACGGTCGGGTGGCAAGGTTACCGCCGTCTCTTCCCGGAGCGTGCCCGGCTGGTCCTGGCCGCAAACACCGCCTATTCCGTTCACTTTGGCGAGGTGCCGTTCTATGCCTTCCCCAGCATGGGCGTTCCGACTGACGAGCAGAAGCATGGGTTGGGCGGCTGGCATACCCTCCGTGGCTACCATGCCAACCGGTTCGTGGGCAAAGTGCAAATGCAAGGCAATCTCGAATTGCGATGGACCCTCCTGGATTTCACGGTCTGGAATCAGAATTTCAGGCCCATGCTCGTGCCGTTCGTGGACGCGGGCCGCGTCTTCGATACGGTGGGGCGATTCAGCCTGAACAATTGGAAGGTCACCGGGGGACTGAGTGTTCGGCTGGCATGGAATCTGGCGACCCTCATCAGCTTCGACTACGGCTTCAGCAGGGAGGGGAACTTGTTCTACATGGAGCTGGGACATCCGTTCTGATTCCCGGCGGCGAGAACCGCCTTCCATCTTCTCTCGCTGGCTTTCACGTCCCGGGCGTTTCAGGCGTGCTCACTCCAGCGCCCGGGCGATGTCCCGGCGGCCGTGGGCGTCCAGGAACGCGATCACCTCGGGCAGGCGGGGGATCCCCCGCCTGCCGCCAAGGGTTCGGCACTTCATCGCCGCCACGGCGCTGGCGAAGGCCAGCGTCCACTCCAGGGGCCATGCTCGAAGTTCACCCAGGGCGCACGCCCCGTGGAAGACGTCCCCGGCCCCGTTGGTGTCCACGACGGGGACGCGGAAGCCGGGGACCCGGACCCACCGGCCCTCCTCCAGCCCGAGCGCCCCGTCCTCCGCCAAGGTGACGGCGACCCGCGAGGGCCCGCCGCGCGCGAGCTCTCGGAGCCCCTCCTCGACCGTCGCCCGCCCGGTGATGAGCCCGACGAAGCGCGGATTGCAGACCAGGAGATCCACCAAGGGCCAGACCGCCTCGATCCCCTCGACGATCCGCTCCCCATCCATGGTCACCTTCATCCCGGCCTCGCGGGCCCACCGGATCGCCTGGAGCGCCGCGGCCGCGTCGATCCCATCTACGTGCAGGAGCCGCCCCGCCGTCAGCGCCGCCCGATCCATTTCCTCCGGGCGCACGGCGTAGGCCGGCGGGCGGCGGTAGAACAGGGTGCGCGCCCCCGAGGTGCGATCGGCCAGTACCAGGCTCACGTGGCCCGGGCTTCCCGGGGCCCGCAGGACGTGGCGGACGTCGATCCCCTCCCGCGAGAGGGTGCGGAGGGAGGCCCTGGACCAGAAATCGGTCCCGACCTTCCCGATGTACCGGGTGCTGAGGCCGAGGCGGGCGCAGGCCACCAGTGCGGTGGCGACGACGCCTCCCCCCTGGACGTCGAACTCCAGGAGCGGAGACTTGGTGTCCGGCTCCGGATACCCGTCGATGATGCCGATCAGGTCGAGGGCGTTGACCCCGAACCCAACGACGTCGAAAGGTGCGCTCGCCCGATCGCCTGGCCGCATCACTCGTTCGGGCGCAGCGCCGCCGCCAGGGCCGGCGGCACCGGCACCGGAACGGGCGTCGCCTTCGTGAAGCGGGCCACCAGCTCGCGCGTGCCGCCTGCGTTCAGCCGCTCGAACATCTGGCCGAACTTCTCCTCCAGGGACGCCCCGATCGCCTCCTGGATCTCGGATGGAAGGTCCCAGAACCGCTGCTTCATGACGGGCCAGGCCTTCTTGCGGGTGGTGTAGACGAACTGGGCGTCGGTCTGGCCCGGCCTCCGCTCGCCGGCGTGATGGCTGAAGACGTACGAACGGATCTCCTCTTTCACCACCTCGAGGAGGCGCGGGTGATCGAAGATCAGATTGTTGAAGCCCAGCGCGAGATGGATCTCGACCGTCTCGCTTTCCGGGAACCGGGAGAACAGCGACATGGGCAGCGTGGAGGCACCGTGCTGAACCGCACCGGAGAGCCCGAACTCTTCGCGGGCCATCCGCGAGATCGCCGACAGCGTGTCGAAATCCACGCGCACCTCCGCCAGGCTCCCGTCCGGCAGGACCACCCCACCGTGGGTCGTGCCGGAGTTGACGCTGACCTTGCTGATGCCCGCGCCACCGCCCCGCGCCGCCAGCGCCGCGGGGTAGGTTGCCATGAAGGCCCGCAGCTCGTCCGGGGTCGTGTTGTGGGCCCCGACCTCGCCGATCTCCGTCCCCACCGAGATCGTGATGCCGGCCGGCTCCATCTCGCGGATGGTGCGGGTGAAGCGGGCCGTCAGCTCGGCATTCAGCCGCTGCTGCTCTTTCAGCGTCGGCAACGAGAGGTCCACGACGGTCGAGGCATCCACATCGATGTTGTAAAAGCTCGCGGCGATCTCTTCGCGGATCAGATCGGTGAGCCGTCTGACCTCGGCCGCCGGGTCCCTGGCGTAGGCAGCGGCGTTGACCTGCACATGGTCCCCCTGGAGGAAGATCGGCCCCCGGTGCCCCTCCCGCAGGGCCGCGGCCAGGACGGCGGCTGTGTATTCCGCCGGCCGCTGATCGGCGTAGACCATCTCGGCCAGCGCCTGCTCGAAGATCAAGAGGTCGGCCTGGAGCTTCCGCGCGGCCCGGAATGCCGCCCGTGAGGTCTGGTAGGTCCACCCGCGCAGGTTCAAGGCCGGGACCGTTCGTCCGCCCCACTCTCCCCGCCCTCGCGCCGCGTACAGCTCGTGAATCGAGGCCGGCAGCAACCCATTCGCACGCGCCGCCTCGCGGATGGCCCAGATCGCCGCCTGCCGAGGCTCCGGATCGGCCAGGGCGGCCGCCCGGGCCCACCGGTCCAGCATCTCTTCCGGTGGCCGGGCACCATCCGGCAGGCATGAGGTGAGTCCGCGCGAGAGGCCAAGCGTCCGAAGATCAGCAACCAGTTCCGACACCGAGGTCACATTCATTGCGATGGTCCTCCGAGAAGCCATGAGAAGGGAAAGAATCGCCGGCGGAAGGTCAAGAGCATAGCACGCCATTCCTCGGATGCAACAGATCACGCTGAATCCCGCAGCCGCTCCGGCGGAGAGAGCTGCGGCCTTCTTCTGCATGCTTCTCCCCGCTTGTGGGTCGCCCGGGAGGCGTCGGATGGTTACGGATCGTGTCCGGCGAAACAATGAGGAGGCGCGCAGGAGGCGGTCCCTGGCGCATCCGCATACACGAGGGGGACTGGCGGTAGGTGACCGCCGTCACGGACAAGTCCGACGGGGGGCTACTGTCTGTTATTGAGCCTGAGGGTACGAACCGCCACCAGGCTTCCGGGCGGTGTAGAAGGTGGCCTGCGTGTGGCCTGAGGTGCGGTACGGACCCGTTCCTGCGAAGCGAACGTCGCCGAAGCCGGCGTCTTCGAGCATGGCGAGGAAGACCTTCCTCGTCACGGCGCCGGCGATTCAGTCGGACCAGCGGGCTTTGTCCGGAGGGAGACTGTCACCGACCAGCCCGATGTCGCAGGCCTGCAGCCGGCCGCCGGGCCGTAGGACCCGGAAGATCTCGCGCAGTGCCGCGGGCTTGTCGGGGACCAGGTTGAGGACGCCGTTGCTCAGGGCCACGTCGAAGGACGCATCCGGAAACGGAAGCGCCTCGACGCTCGCCTCGCGGAATTCGACCTGTGGAAATCCGGCATCGGCGCGCCCCGTCTCGGCGACGGCAAGCATCTCCGGCGAGAGGTCAATCCCGGCGACCCGGCCCGCGGGCCCCACGAGTTGCGCGGCCAGGAGGGCGTCAAAGCCGGCCCCGCACCCCAGATCCAGCACTGCCTCCCCTGGGGAGATGGGCCCCAGGGCGAAGGGGTTCCCCACGCCGACGAACCGCTCGCGGATTGCGTGGGGAACGGCGGCCAGCAGATCCGGGGGATACCCGAGGCCCCGGGCGCTCGCCTCGCCCGTCGGGTACCGGAACAGGCCCTCGGGAGACATGGCGACCTTGCGGTATTTCTCTGCGATGCCTTCACGGAGGGTGGCGACCTCCTGCGCGTCCATGACATTCCTCCTGCCGTCTCGGCCGCCCGGATTTTGGAGATCAGAGCCTTGCTGTCCCGGACGAGGAATTTGTCGAGCGGGTTGAGGGCCCCCCCGTCCGATTCGTATGAAGTTTCGTTCCAACGATATGCCTGCTGGCCCCCTTCGTCAAGGCGGGTGTCCGAGTGTGTGGGTGTCCGAGTGCTATCAGCCCGAACAATGCAGTGTAACCGCAAAACACCTGCCCGCCGCTCCGCTCTGCCTGCCCGCGCTGACTCGCCAGGCGGGGCAGGCGGGCGCGAAGTTCGCAAAGAAACGCCCCCTATTCAGAGCACTGACAAGGGAAAACTCGGAGAGGCGGTTCGGAAGATTTCGGTCCGGCAGCTCCTCTGACCTGATGAGAGTTGGCGACTCGTTGCGATCTTTGCGGTCTTGGCGGTGAAATTTTTGGGTTGATTGCACCTCCACTGCGATGGAGAGGTCTCATCGGTGGGGCAATGTGTCCAGTATGGGACATCCCTGCCGTGATCGTTGCGGCAGTGGGGCGCATCAGTTATAGTTAGAGGAAACCGTGAAAAGGTGAGGGAAGATGTTGATCCCTTCGTGGTGGGGCCCGGACAGGCTGGGCATTGAATCGTCGGGCTCCGGGATGGCCATGCCGGTGTGCGTCTTTGCCCGTCCCGTGAGGGTCGGGACGAGGATCTGCCCCAAGGCCCACTCGCGACGGGCCGACGCTATCGGAAGCCGAGCCCTCGGGCTCCCCCTCCGGGGAGGGACCGAATGACCCTCGGGACCAAGCTGACCCTGTGGCTGCTGATCCCACTTCTCCTGGTATTGATCTTCTTTGCGGCCGTGACCCTGCGGCGAGAGCGGGAGGTGCACCAGCGGGAGGTCTGGTAGCAAGCTGAGCGGATCGCCAACACCCTGGCCATCGCCGTGGGCGAGGCGCTCCAGCGTCGCAACCCGGCCGACATCCAGCGCATCGTGGAGCGGTCTGCCCTGGAGCAGCGCCGGTTCGGCCTGGTGGTCTACGATTCGCAGGGGCGTCCGATCCTGACGTGGGGGCTGGCGACAGCCGCCGGCGCGATCGGACGGCAGGAACTCGCCTCGCTGTCGAGTCTCCCTCGCGGCGTGGGCCTCACGGAACGGCAGGGCGGAACCCCGGTGCGAAGCCATTTCGTGGCGCTGATGGGAGGCGGAGAATTGCTGGGTGGCCTCCGGGTCTCGGTGAGTCTGCAGAACTTCCAGGAGGTCCTCGACCGCGAGCGGAATTACTTCCTGGGCATGCTGGCGGTGGTGTCCGTCGTCCTGGTGCTCCTGGTCTCGGTCACGATCCGCCGCACGGTGAGCTTCCCGCTGCACGGGCTCATGGGGCGGATCGCCGCCTTGGGCCGGGGGGAAGTGCCAGAGGACGTCACCATTCCCGGCCGGGACGAGGTGGCCCGGCTGACGCGGGCATTCAATCTCCTGGCGCGCAATCTGGACGAGGCGCGCCGGCGACTCCTCCAGGAAAGCGAGTACACTCGGAGCGTCATTCAGAATGTGACCGACGGCATCATCGGACTGGACCGGACGTACCGGATCCGCACCTGGAATCGGGCAATCGTCGAGCGCTACGGGATCCCCGAGTCGGAGGTCTTGGGCCGCAATTTGTTCGAGGTGTTTCCTCCCTTCGAGCGGGAGGGATTGCGTGAGGAGGTGGACCGGCTTCTCCGTGGGGAGCAGCGGACGTTCAGCCTGCTCAACTTCGAACACGAGACGCGGCACCGTGGCCGGGCGGTCTTTAACATCCGGGGGAGCGCCTTGCGCGGCTCGACCGGAGAGGTGGAGGGTGCGGTCCTGGCCATCGAGGACGTGACCGAGCGCGTGGCGCTGGAGCGCGAGGTGCAGCAGGCGGAGAAGTTGGCGGTGGTCGGCCAGTTGGCCGCCGGGATCGCCCACCAGATCGGCACTCCACTGAATGTCATCTCGGGCTCCGCGGAATACCTGATGATGGAGTGGGGGCCGGACCGGCCCCGCCCCCGCGAGCTGGAGATCATCGTCGCCCAGACGGACCGCATCACCAAGCTCATCCAGCAACTGCTGAACTTCGCCCGCCCGACCCGCATGGCGGTTCAGGCGGTGAAGCTGAACGATCTGCTGCGAGAGATTCTGGGCCTGACCGAGCACCAGATCGCCAAGGAGCGGATCACCGTCACGACCGACTTGCAGGCTGACCTCCCGGCCATCGCGGGTGATGAGAACCAACTGGAGCAGGCCTTCCTCAACATCGTGATCAACGCCTGGCACGCCATGCCGGCCGGGGGCGCACTCACCCTCCGGACCCGCACCGTCTCCGCGGGGGATTTCCCGCGCCGGGCTGGCCGGCCCGCTCCCCCCGCGGTCGAGGTGATCATCGCCGACACCGGGATCGGGATCCCGGCGGAGCATCTGCCCCGGATCTTCGATCCCTTCTTCAGCACCAAGGGGGTGGGCCGGGGCACGGGCCTGGGGCTGGCCATCACCCGGCGGATCGTGGAGGACCATCGCGGAACCATCGAGGTAGCCAGTGAGGTGGGACGCGGGACCACCTTCACCATCCGGCTGCCCGTAGAGGGGGTCGCGGCATGACATCGCAGGAGCGCGTGCTGATCGTGGATGACGAGGAGCAGATGCGGGACCTGCTCGCCAAGGTCCTGGAGAAGAACGGCTTCCAGGTCGCCGCCGCGGGGGATGGGGCCCAGGCCCTGGCCCTGCTGGAAAAAGAGCCAGTGGACCTGGTGGTGACGGATGTCCGGATGCCGGGGCTCGGCGGGATGGAGGCATTGAAGGCCATCAAGGAGCTGAACCCCGACATCATCGTCATCATCATGACGGCCTTCGGCTCGATTGACCAGGCGGTCCAGGCGGTGAAGGACGGCGCCTACGATTACATCAACAAGCCGTTCAAGATCGACGAGATGCTTCTCACCATCGGGAAGGCCCTGGAAGAGCGGCGCCTGCGGCACGAGGTCACGGCGCTTCGGCACGAGGTACGCAGCCGGTACCACTTCGAGAGCCTGATCGGGAAGAGCCGGGCCATGCAGGAGGTGTTCAGCCTGATCGAGCAGGTGGGGGGCAGCCGCAGCACCGTGATGATCTACGGCAGGAGCGGGACGGGGAAGGAGCTGGTGGCCAAGGCGATCCACTACAACAGCCAGCGGGCCTCCAAGTCCTTCGTCGCCGTCAACTGCGCCGCCATCCC
>METI01000047.1:0-151 GCA_001771285.1 candidate division NC10 bacterium RIFCSPLOWO2_12_FULL_66_18 | reverse complement strand
GGGGGCCTTCACCGGGGCCATCGCCACCAAGGTGGGGAAGTTCGAGCTAGCCACCGGGGGGAGCCTGTTCCTGGACGAGGTCGGCTCCATGCGGCTGGACCTCCAGGCCAAGATCCTCCGGGCCCTCCAGGAGCGGGAGGTCGAGCGGGTG
>METI01000046.1:2363-11331 GCA_001771285.1 candidate division NC10 bacterium RIFCSPLOWO2_12_FULL_66_18 | reverse complement strand
AGCACGAGCTTCGACGTCCTCTCCGCCAACCACGGGTGGAGCGGGGCCATGTATCGGTTCTTTGAAGACCTGGAGCCGTACGTCAGGAAGTACAACGTGGACGGGAAGCCATTTCCCAAGAACGCCTGGGAAGCGGGCAAATGGAAGGGGCGGCGCATTGGGCTCCCGTTCCGGTTGGGAACCAGCGGTCTCCTGTACTACAGAAAGGATCTGTACGAGAAGAAGGGGCTGTCTGTTCCCAACACCATGGAGGAACTCCTGAAGAATGCGGAGGCACTGACCTCTCCCAAGGAGAATGTATATGGCTTCGGGAGCCAACTGGGTGGCGACCCGAACAGCTTCCTCGATGTGCAATGCTGGCATCTCCCGTACGGAGGAAGATTCTTGAAGGACCCCGACCAGGAGGAACTCGCACCTTTCGATCCTCATGGCGAGCTGCTGATCAAGATCCTCAAGGCCTGGAAAGAGATGCTCGACAAGGGATGGATGCCCCAGGGCGTCCTGACCTGGGGCATCCTGGACGTGCTCACGGCCTTTCAACAGGGGCTGATCGCGCAAGCGATGATGTTCTCCCCTCGCGTCACCCTTGTCGAAGATCCCACGAAGTCCAAGGTGGCAGGGAAGGTGGGCTATTCCCTCCTCTTTACCAAGATCCCTGCCAAGAACTCGATCGGGCCGCGAGGCGACAAGGGGGACGGTTGGAACTTCGGGATCAACCAGTGGATCTCGGACGAGCGGAAGGATGCCGCGTTCAAGGCCGTGCAATTCATGGTGAGCCGGGAGGCCCAACTGGCGGCGGCAATCAAGGCGGCCAACGGGCCGAGCCGCATTGACGTGCTGGAAGATCCGCAATTCCAGAAGATCTACCCGGCCTGGAAGCCCTTGCGCGAGGGCCTGGAGACCTTCCACAGCGGCGTCAGCGTGCCCGAACAGCCGAAGATCAGCAAGATGGTCAGCGACCGGATCGCCAACGTGCTGCTCGGCCGGGAGAAACCCGAAGACGCCGTCAAGGCCGCGTGGAAAGAGATGGACGGCATCATGAAGGAAGCCAAGAAGGGGTAGCCTGACGAGAAGGGGGGCACAGCCATGAAGACGACGCGTCGTGTGTTTCTGAAAGGGGTTGCCGGGACAAGCGTGTTGGGCCTGGCGGGCTATGCGAGAGGTGCGGAGCGGGTGAGCGAACTCTCCGCCCTCATCCAGAAAGGGGGGATGGGGCCGCCGGCGGAGGTGGCCCTGAAGATGTACGAGAAGGGCAGCGGCATCAAGGTGGTCATGACCCCCATCCCGTGGGAGGCGCAGTTTGAAAAGACCATGGCGGAGTTTGTTGCCAAGAGTACTGCCTTCGACCTAATCCCAGTCCAGCATGGCTGGCGTGGGGCCATGTATCGCTTTGTCGAGGACCTCACACCGTATGCCCGAAAGCATGGTCCGGCGCCTCAAGACTTTGGCCGCAACTGGGACATGGGGACATGGAAGGGGCAGGTAGTGGGGCTGCCGTTCCGAGTCGGGGTGACCTCGCTCTTCTACTACCGGAGGGATCTATTCGAAAAGCATGGGCTGAAGATCCCGAACACGCTGGCAGAGTATGAGGAGAACGCCAGGATTCTCAAGGAGAAGGAGAACACGTTCGGGGTCAGCCTGCACTTGGGCGGAGCGGATAACACCTATCAAGAGTTCCAGGACTGGCTCTACGTGTACGGCGGGCGCTGGCTAAACGAAACGGAGGATGCGGTAGCCCCGTTTGAGCCCAATGGGGTGATGGCTACTCGAATCCTGGAGGCCTGGAAGCGGTGGATTGACAACAAGTTAGCTCCTCTAGGTGTGATGACCTGGGGGATCCTCGACGTTTTGTCGGGCTTCCAGCAGGGGGTCACCGGCCAGGCTACTATGTTCTCCCCACGGGTAACGCTGGTGGAGGACCCGTCCAAGTCGAAGGTGGCAGGAAAGGTCGGCTATTCGTTACTGTTCCCCAAGCTGCCGCAGAAGGAGCTAGTTGGCCCGCGAGGAGATGCGATTGGTGGATGGAATTTCGGCGTCAACAAGTGGGTCTCGGATGCCAGGAAAGAGGCGGCCTACCAGGCGGCGAAGTTCATGGTGGGCCAGGAGGCCCAGTTGGCGGCGGCGGTGAAGGCGGCGAACGGACCGACCCGGAGGGATGTGATCGAGCACCCGGAATTCAAGAAGGTGTATCTCGCCTGGGAACCGCTCCTGAAGTCGCTCCCGACAGCGAAAGCCGGTCTCTCAATTCCACAGCAGCCCACGATCGTGAAGGCGGTGGGCGACGAAGTGCATGAGGCGCTGCTGGGACGGAAGACGCCGGAGCAGGCTATGCGGTCGGTGTGGAAAACTCTTGAGGAGGTCTTGAAGGCGGCCAAGGGCTGAGAGAATAAGGATCGTCCAGGGGTTAGACAATGTCATGGCCAACCCGACGGAACCCAACATCTGGCCCGCCTGCCGGGTGGCCCGGCCGGTAAGGGGAGCAACGCATGGACACGAAATGGGATGTGGTCGTCATGGGCGGAGGGACGGCGGGACTGTTCGCAGGGATCGCCTCGGCGCGGCAGGGTGCGAAGACCCTCCTGGTGGAACGCGCAGGTCACCTGGGAGGAAACATCGCCACCGGGATGAATCTGGGCGGGTTCTTCGACGGGCGGGACCGCCAGGTCGTCTCGGGCATCCCCCAGGAGCTGCTGGATCGGGTGGTGAAGCTGGGCGGAGGTCTGGGCCACATGTTCTTCAAGAACGTGGACCGGTGGATCTCCAGCACGGCCTCGATGGACCCGGAGATTTTCAAGCATGTGGCCTTCGAGATGATCCAGGAGTCTGGCTGCAAGCTCTGGCTCTACACCTCGTTCATCCGCGGCTTCCGGGAGGGGACGCTAGTCCAGGGGGCCGAGGTGTTAAACAAGGCCGGGGTCGTTCGCCTCGAGGCGAAGACATTCGTGGATGCCTCGGGCGATGCCGATCTTGCCGCCTCTGTCGGCGCACCCTTTGAGCGCGGCGGCGGAAAGCGGCAGCAAGCGGTGACGTGCATCTTCCGGGTCGGGAATGTCAACTTGGAGCCGGTCGAGCGGTACATGGAGGAGCGGATCAACACAGAACACAAGGAACCCTGGAAATTCCTGAACGCCCCCCTGCGGGGCAAGCCGAAGTACTGGACGCCGTGGAAGGTCTTTCCGGAGGTCGCCCAGCGCTTTCCCAAGCTGTTCGGCGTCTACTACCACGGCACGCCAGGGGACATCTTCATCAACTGTACGCACACCGCGATCGATTCGCTGGACCCCGAGGACATTACGGCCGGGACCATGCGCCTGCGGAAGCAGGCCATGGAGGTCACACAGTTCCTGAAGGAGCACGTTCCCGGGTTTGAGAACGCCTACCTCACCCACGTGTACGACCTCGGGGTGCGGGAGAGCCGGCGGCTGATCGGCGAGTACGTGTTCACTGTCGAGGACATGATCTCGGAGCGGGAGTTCGATGACGTCGTGGGCATGGGCGCGTATCCACCTGACCTGCATGACGCGACCGGCGGCGACATCCTGATCCACGGCAAGGGCTGGGGCCAGGCGAGCATAGAGGAAGAGCTGCCCCAGGAGCAAGAACTGCCGTACAACTCAGGGTACCAAATCCCGTATCGGAGCCTCCTGCCGCAAGGGCTGGACAACCTGTTGGTGGCCGGACGATGCATCTCCGCCACGTTCGAGGCGCAGTCCGGCACGCGTGGCATGGGACCGTGCTCGGCCATGGGCCAGGCGGCCGGGACGGCGGCAGCCCTTGCGGTGAGGACCGGGACCGTGCCCAAGAAACTGGACGTCTCGCTGCTGCAGAAGACGCTCCTCAAGGACGGGGTCCTTCTCGGAAGGCGCCCGGCGGAGACCTGAGTCGGTGGGACCCGTTGTGCCCTGATCGGGGACAGTGGGAACGATGAGGACCGCCTGGTAGAGCCGGCGCCGGTCTCCGGTCTGGTTCTGCCGAGCGGTGGGCCTTGGCGCGTCGGTCACGTCTTCCGGGTGACCGCCGTGCGCCGCGGGGTTCTGTTTCAGCGCCGGAGGACACAGGATGGCTCTGAAAGATCTCGATCTGCCGAAAACCCAACGGGCGATCGTCTTCCCCGCCCGGGGTCAGGCCGAGGTGCGGGAAGTGGACGTGCCCCGCTTCTTCGACGACGACGGCCCATGGAACGTCGTCCTGCGGCCCCTGGCGGTGGGCCGCTGTCCCAGCGATACGGCGAGCTGCGAGGAGGAGTTCCCCCCGGGCTTCCGCCTCCCTTCGGCCACCCAGCCGGTCGTCCCCGGCCATGAACAGGTGGTCGAGGTGGTGGGCGCCTCGGTCGCCGCCCAGCGCGCCGGCATCGAGGTGGGCGGCTGGTACGTGTACGACATCAACATCGGGTGCGGGGAGCCGGATTGCTACCCGTGTGCCGTCCAGAAGCGACCCGGCATTGACTGCTCGAAAGGGACGCTCTTCCAGGGGATCGGGGCGGCCAATGAGAGCTGGGTGCTGCGCCAGACCGGCTTGCGGCACGTGCCCGGCTCCTATGTGTACGACCCCGTCGAGCGCCGGGGCGGAATCATGGTGGGCCGGCACACCCAGCTCCTCCCGCTGGATCGGTCGCGCCTGCGAGGCGAGGCAGACCTCGCCGTGCTCACGCAGGCGGACGCACTGGCCTGCGCGTTCATGGCGATCCGGGGCGTGGCAAAGCTCCACGCCTGGGAGGAGGGATTCCGCCCCGCCCTCTTTCTGATCGGCGGAGGCGGCCGGATCGCCTACTGGCTGGCCGAGGCGGCGCTGGCGGAACGGGGGCGGGACGGGGTGGATCTCTTCCTGGCGGACGTGGATGCGGACCGGCTGGCGATGACGGCCGAGCGCCTGGGGCTCCCGCAGGGCAACACCTACCTCGTTGACCCGGACGATCCAGACGCTTTTTCCACCGCGGCAATCCGGCGGGGCCTGGCGATTCTCGAGAAGGGCCGCGCCTTCAACCTGATCCTGGACGCGGCGGGCCACAAGTACGTCGGCGCGGCCGCCACCAACCGGATGTTTTTGGAGAAGGTCCTGGACCGGAACGGGACCTACATCACCACCGCGCACGGCGGGATCCCTGGGGTCGAGGCAGGGGCGTTCGAAACCGTATTCGCCAACCAGCGGTTTGCCGGCGCGCTGTCCCCCCACCGATACATCCCCCGGGCGATCGCCTATCTGCAAGCGAACATTTCCCGCTACGCCCCGCACATGGTGATCACGCACCGCGAGCTGGACGACTCGCTGGCGCAGAAGGTCCGCATCGCCGGCAAGGACCCCGACATCGGCCGGGGGGCGAACACCTACATCGCCATGTGGCACCGCGACCCGACCTGGACCCAGCGTAGCCCGGACGGAGGGACAACCAGATAGTGGCACGTATCTCGACTCGGCCTTCGGCCTGGAAAGATGGAGAGTGGTGCCTCGTCCGTCAGCCAGTCCACCCACGCAGCGTAAAGGAAGGGGGCACCGAATGCCCAAGCAGGTGATCTACACCCCGAAGGTGGCGAAATCCACCCTGCCCCTATCGCAGGCCACTTTGGCTGGCAACCTCCTCTTCATCGGCGGGGCGGTCGCCACGAACGAACGCGGAGAGATCGTCGGAAAAGGCGATATTCGCACGCAAACGCGGCAGGTCTTGGAGAACATCAAGGCGTTGGTCGAGACGGCCGGCGGGACGATGCGCGACGTGACCCGGACAACCGTCTACCTGACGGATCTCGCGAATTACGCCGGGATGAACGAGGTGTACCGGACCTACTTCCCCATCGAGCCACCGGCCCGGGCTACGGTCCGAGTTGACCTGGCGAATCCGGACTTCCTGATCGAGATCGAGGCCACAGCGGTCGTCAGTTGAGCGGATCCACCCGGAAATGCTGTTTCACCGAGCGCAAGAGCAACAAGACGAGAAATACGCAGACGCCGTGAGACGTGATTGCATTGGGGTGAAGGGATGGTGGGACTCGTGGCGGGCATCGCCGCCGCGCACGAAGAAGCCACAGGGAACATTCGGGAGAAGCGAGGGGATGGAAAACGCCAGCCCCTCCGGTTGGGGGGGCTGGCGTTTTTGTGATCCGGATGAACCCGGAGGTGCAGACGAGAGCCGGGAGGTGCTGGATGGGTGACAAGAGTGGACGCCATTTTCTCCAGATCCCTGGGCCGACGAACGTGCCCGAGCGGATCCTGCGCGCGATGAGCCGGCCCACCATTGACCACCGGGGGCCGGAGTTCGCGCGGATTGCCCGCGAGGTCATCGAGGGGCTGCAGCAGGTCTTCCAGACCACGGGCGCCATCGTGATCTATCCCTCGTCGGGCACCGGGGCGTGGGAGGCGGCGCTGGTGAATACCCTGTCGCCGGGGGACACGGTGTTGATGTTCGAGACCGGGCACTTCGCCACGCTGTGGCGGAACATGGCAGTGCGTCTGGGCCTCCAGGTGGACTTCGTTCCGGGCGATTGGCGCCATGGCGTGGACCCCGCCGTGGTCGAGTCGAAGCTGGCCGAGGATCGGGGCCACGCCATCAAGGCCGTGGCGGTCGTGCACAACGAAACCTCCACGGGTGTGGCCAGCAGGATCGCCGGGGTGCGCCGCCGCATGGACCAGGTCGGTCATCCGGCGCTCCTCCTGGTGGACACGATCTCGTCCCTCGCCTCGATCGAGTACCGGCATGACGAGTGGGGCGTGGACGTGACCGTGGGCTGCTCGCAGAAGGGTCTCATGTTGCCGCCCGGCCTCGGCCTCAACGCCATCAGCGAAAAAGCCCTGGTGGCGGCGAACACGGCCCGGCTGGCCAGGTCGTACTGGGATTGGGAGCCGATGATCAAGGACAACAAGGCGGGGTTCTTTCCCTACACCCCGGCGACCAATCTGTTGTACGGCCTTCGCGAGGCCATTCACATGTTGCTCGAGGAGGGGCTGGACAACGTCTTTGCCCGCCATACCCGGCACGCCGAGGCCACGCGCCGGGCAGCGAAGGCCTGGGGACTCGAGGTGGTCTGCCTGGACCCGGAGGAATACAGCAGCTCCCTCACGGCCGTGATGCTGCCGGGCGGCCAGGATGCCGACGCCCTCCGGCAGGTCATCCTGGAGCGGTTCGACATGTCCCTCGGCACCGGCCTGGGAAAGCTGAAGGGCAAGATCTTCCGGATCGGGCACCTGGGGGACTTCAACGATCTGATGCTCGCCGGGACCCTGAGCGGGGTGGAGATGGGTCTGGCCCTCGCCGGCATTCCCTTCACCCGGGGGGGCGTGGCGGCGGCCCTGGATTATCTTTCCGGCACCTGACACCTGCCGGCTTTGACCTCCCGGCGCCTGCCGTAATCCGGATGTCCTGGTGAGCGAGCCGTTCCGGCAGGGGGACGGCTCGTGTCCGCCGGGCCGTGGGTTGAGTTTTCCCCTGCGTCTGGATCCCCCGCATCCTGCTGCCCCTCCTGTGCCCACCCACACCGATCGTGGTCGCGGACTGTTTCCCGGGTATCCCCCCGCTCCTTCTATAGGACAAGGAACATCGTTTGTAATCTCCTTGATTTCTCCGGTCATCAAGAGGTAAAGAAAGAGTCCCCCGGTATGAGGAGTGAGTTATGGCACAAGGTCCACTGCGTGTAGCCCTCTTGGGCTGCGGCTTCGCCTCGGAGTTCCACCTGAAGGCCTGGCGCTTGGTCCCCGGGGCGGAGGTGGTCGCCCTGTGCGATCCGGACCCGGCCAAGCGCGAGGCCCGCGCCCGGGAGTTCGGGATCGGGCGGACCTTTGCCAGTGTCCTGGAGCTGATCCGGGGCATCCAGGTGGACGCCTACGACGTGGCGACCCCGCACATGACGCACCGGACGGTCACCGAGCAGCTCGTGACCACGGGGAAGCCGGTGCTCTGCCAGAAGCCGCTGGCCGGGATGCTGGAGGATGCCCGGGCCATCGTGGACCTGTACACGCGCAGCAACGTCCGCTTCATGGTGAACGAGAACTGGCGCTGGCGGGTCTGGTACCAGGAGATCAAGCGCCGGGTCGGGGCGGGGGAGATCGGCGAGCCGTTCTACGCCCGCCTCGGCACGCGAGGCCCGGCCGTGGTTCCCACGCCGGAATATCCCGACACCTTCGGCCTCCCGCGCTTCCCCCGCTTCACGACCATGCCGCAGCTTCTCATCATCGAGTTCCTGGTTCATCACATTGATACGATGCGATTCCTCTTCGGCGAGGTGGACAGCCTCTACGCCCAGACCCGACGTCCGGCCAGGAACGTGGCGGGCGAATCGGTCGCCACGCTGATCCTCAACCAGGGCCCGGTGCTCGGCCTCCTGGACTCGAGCTGGGCCTCCTCTGGGTACCCGGCCGGAACCGCCAATGACACCTTCGTGGTGGAGGGCACCCAGGGGTCCATGTTCCTGAGCCCCGAGGGGCGCCTCGCCTTGCACCGGGCGGACGGCCGTGTGGAGCGGATCCCGGTGGACACCACCGACAACTACGTGCGGATGTACTGGGGCGCCATCAACCACTTCGCCGAGTGCGTGCGGACCGGCGCCCCGTTCCAGACCGATGGGGCCGACAACCTGAAAACCCTGGAGATCGCATTCCGCGCCTACGACTCGGCCCGGGAGAACACGGTGATCCGCTGGAGGAACCGATGAGCTACACGGTGGTGTACTGGAACCGCGCGACGGCAGACGTCTACGAGGTGATCCGCAGTCAGATGCCCGCCGGCTGGCGCCTGGTCACGCTGGAGGGCGAGACCCAGGAGGCGTGGCGGGCGCAACTGCACCAGGCGGATTTCCTGCTGGTGGCGGACTGGCCGGTCACGGCCGAGGACCTCGACGCCGCGTCGAAATTGAAGATGGTCCAGCACCAGGGGGTGGGCCACGAGCGGATTGACAAGGCGGCATTGAAGGCGCGGGGGATCCCCCTGGGCCTGTGTCCGGCCGGGACGACGGTGGGCGTAGCGGAGCACACGATCCTGCTG
>METI01000046.1:867-2313 GCA_001771285.1 candidate division NC10 bacterium RIFCSPLOWO2_12_FULL_66_18 | reverse complement strand
GGGAACGTGGCTGCAGTGGGGGCTGCGATCCACCTCGTACGAGCTGGCGGGCAAGACCCTGGGCCTGGTCGGGTTCGGCCGGATCGCCCAGGCGGTGGCCCAGCGCGCCCACGCTTTCGAGGCACGGATCCTGTACCACGACCCGTACCTTGGGGAGCGACCCCCCGCGGCCAACGCTTGGAATGCCGTGGCGGTGTCCCTGCCGGAATTGCTCCGGCAATCCGACATCGTCAGCCTCCACGTGCCGACGACGGACGAGACCCGGCGCTTCTTGAGCACGTCGAAATTCGAGCAGATGAAACCGTCGGCCGTCCTGATCAACACGTCGCGGGGGGCCGTGGTGGACGAGCCGGCCCTCATCAAGGCTCTGGAGGGCAAGATTATCGCCGGGGCGGGCCTGGATGTATTCGAGCAGGAACCGATCAAGCCGGACAATCCGCTCCTGAAGATGGATAACGTCGTGCTGACGCCGCACATCGCCGCCGGGACCGTGGACGCCCTACGGCAGAAGATGCAGTCCATCTTTGCCAACCTGCAGCGCTTTGCCCGCGGGGAGCCGATCCACGACCGGGTCGTCTAACTCTCTGTTCCTCTCCCCCTGGTGGGGAGAGGCGAGGTGAGGGGGGAGTGAGGAGGCATTTATGGCTGGGATAGGATTCCGTGTGAGGACCAAGATCGAGCGCGCACCGAAGGATCTCCTCGAGCAGTTCGCCAAGTATCCGACCGGCAACATCGTGGACGCCATGGGCCGCTTCGGCGCCATGGATCCCGGCGTCAAGCCCGTGGGGCCGGGGATGAAGTTCGCCGGATCGGCGCTCACGGTGCGCATCCGGGCGTGCGACAACCTGGTCATCTACAAGGCGCTGGACCTGGCCCAGCCGGGTGACGTCCTGGTGATCGCGACCAATAACTTCCAGGGCGCGGCGACGTGGGGAGACCTGACCAGCTTGATCGCCAAGGCCAAAGGGGTGGCCGGCGTGGTGACCGACGGGATGGTCCGGGACGTGGACGGGATCTGCCAGGTCGGCCTGCCGGTGTTCGCCCGGGGCGCGACGCCCAACAGCCCCTTCAAGGACGGGCAGGGCGAGGTCAACTTCACCGTGACCTGCGGCGGCGTCACCGTCCGCCCGGGGGACATCCTGGTGGGGGATGGTGACGGCGTGGTGGTCATCCCGCGGGAGGATTGGGACGAGGTGCGGAAGGGCGCGGCCAAGGTCGTGGAGAAGGAACACCAGACCGTCGCCAACATTCAGGCGGGCAAGCTGATCCCGGACTGGGTCGCCAAGACGCTCGCGGAGCGGGGCTGCACGTTCGTGGATTAGCAAGAGCCTCAAACCAATGCAACCGCCCGCCCGTGGCGGGTCTTGCCAGGTCGTAAGGCTTGCGATCTGGGCGGGTCCGCCTATGGCGCGACAGATGAACGCAAATGAACGCAGATGCTCTTTA
>METI01000046.1:0-813 GCA_001771285.1 candidate division NC10 bacterium RIFCSPLOWO2_12_FULL_66_18 | reverse complement strand
GGGGGCCGCCGGAGCGCCGGGGCAGCGTGGAGGACATCCTGGCCCTCATGGGGGAGCACCACATCGAGCGGGCGGTGGCCTTTCCGGCCCCGGGCCTCCGGCCCGACAATGCGGGGCTGGCCATGACAATCGCGCGGTACCCGGATCGGTTCGTGGGCTTCGCCTGGATCAACCCGCACCACGGTCAAGAGGGACTGGACGAACTCGAGCGGATGGTCCGGGACCACGGCTTCCGCGGGATCAAGTTCCAGCCGATCCTGCATGCCTTCCAGCCCATGTCGGCCATGGTCCACGCCCTCATGCGGAAGGCGGCGGACCTCGGGATCGCGGCGCTGTTCCATTCGGGGCACGCCCCCTACAGCCTTCCGTGGGAGATCGGCGAGGTGGCGGAGCTGTTCCCGACCGTCCCCGTCATCATGGATCACATGGGCCTCCAGTGGATGGGATACGTGGACGCCGCGATTCGAGTAGCCAAACGGCTGCCGAATGTGATATTGGGGACCACCGGAATGGCGTTCCACAGCAAGATCCGGCAGGCCGTCCGCGAGGTCGGGGCCGACCGCGTGGTCTTCGGTTCGGACGCCCCCATGGTGCATCCGGGGCCGGAGATCCTGCGGGTGCAAGCGGCCGAGCTCACGCCCGACGAGGAGCGGATGGTGCTCCGAGACAATATGCTCCGGTTGATCAAGCTGTCAGTGCGGTGAGTCCGCTGCGGGCGGACCACCAACACGAGGGGGGACAGGTCATGAAACGAGTCGCGGTGTCCCTGGTGGGAATCCTGGGGTTCGCCGTCGGGGCGATCCTGGGCCTGGG
>METI01000045.1:25220-27002 GCA_001771285.1 candidate division NC10 bacterium RIFCSPLOWO2_12_FULL_66_18 | reverse complement strand
GAGGGCCGCGTTGGTCAACACCAGCCCAACCCCCACCGTCAGCAGGATCTGATTCTCCGGGAGCGCCCGCGCCCGGATGAGCGGGGTCAGGAGGAACCGGTGGATGACGACTCCCAGCACAAATAGGAACGGAATCGTCACCACGGGGGAGAGGAGCGGGTCGAGGCCCCAGAGCGTGAAGACCCAGTAGCAGACATACATGCCGACCATCAACAGCTCTCCCTGGGCCAGGTTGATGATGCGGAGGACGCCGAAGTTGATGGCCATCCCCATGCCGATGAGGCCGTAGAGCCCCCCGACCAGGACGCCGGCCAGGACGGTCTGGAGCAGGATAGTCAAATCCATGTGCCCCTTCCGCTGTCCCTCAGCAATGGCGCGGGGCGAGCGGTATGCCCACCCCGCGCCCTCCCATTGCTGGATTCCCGCCTACCCTACTTCCGCTCGGCCCACTTGGGCACCGGGTAGACGAAATCCGCCGCCGCAAACTCCTTCGGCCAGACCGTCACCAGCTTCCCCTTCTGGATCTGCACCACCAACGTCGGCAGGCGGTTCTGGTTGATAAACTTCTTGTAGGCCTCGAACTTCACCGGCCCGAAGGGGGTCAACATGTCGGTCGCGGCCAGGGCCTCCCGCAGGTCCTCGTTCTTCAGCGACTTCGTCCGCTCCAGGACATCCTTCAGGACGTAGGCCGCCGCGTATCCCTCGGTGGAGTGGTACTCCGGATGCACCCCGTATTTCTTATAGTACTTGTCGTAGAACTCCCTGGCGCCCTTGTACTTCACGTCGGGCGCCCACAGGGTGGCGGAGTAGACCAGCTCCGCGGCCCCCCTGGCCCCCTCGATGAATTCAGGCATGGTGAAGCCGGCGGCGCCCCCGGCGAAGATCTTGGGGTTGATGTCCA
The DNA here is from genome assembly GCA_001771285.1 of candidate division NC10 bacterium RIFCSPLOWO2_12_FULL_66_18. Taxonomy (GTDB): domain Bacteria; phylum Methylomirabilota; class Methylomirabilia; order Methylomirabilales; family 2-02-FULL-66-22; genus 2-02-FULL-66-22. Next base: position 26,101 of record METI01000045.1, on the reverse strand, counting down.
GCTCCCTGGACTGGCGCATCAGGAGCATGGCGTCCATGAGGTAAGAGACCATGAACATCACGTCCGGATTCTTGGCCTTCACCTTCAGCAGCATGGGTTTGAAGTCAATGGCCCCGGCCTCATACGGCTCGAAGTTGGTGACCTCGATGCCCACCTCCTTGGTCCACTCCTGCACCGCCTTGGAGAGGCTGGTTCCGAAGAGGGTGTTCTCGAACAGGATGGCCATGCTCTTGGGCTTCACGACTTTGAGGAAGAAGTCTTGCAGGCCTCCGGCATACTCGCTGGCCGGCTGATTGACCCGAAAGACCCACTTCCAGCCCTGCTGCGTGATGTTGTCGGCCGCCCCGGTCTGGGAGAGATACGGGATCTGGAACTTATCGGCCACGGCCGCCACGGCGAAAACGTTGGAGCTCGAATACTCGCCGACGATCATCGGAACCTTGTCCCGCGTGATCAACTTCTCCACCGCCGAGCGCGCCACCTCCGGCTTGCTGGTCGTGTCCTCGATGAGGAGCTCGATCTTGCTCCCCTTGAACGCTCCCTTGGTCACGCCGCCGGCCGTGGTGATCTCCTCCAGGCCCAGCAGGTAGGCATTCCGAATGGCCTCGCCAAACTTGGCATGGATGCCCGTGAGCGGGAGGGGCAACCCCACCTTGATGACCTCACCGGCGACGCTGGCTGACGTCGCCATGCATACCAGGGCAATGGCGAGCATCGAAATCCACCCCATGCGCTTCATGACGCTCCTCCTCCCCCTCCCCGTTCGTCCCGGCCCCCGCAGTGGGGCCCGCTCGATCCATCACGGCCCCCGATGGTCCCACAAGTTCGCCCCTCCAAGGATCAGGCACCTCATCCAGCGCCCGCTGTCGGGGCGCGGCCGC
>METI01000045.1:8972-25188 GCA_001771285.1 candidate division NC10 bacterium RIFCSPLOWO2_12_FULL_66_18 | reverse complement strand
CTCGTAGGTTGCTACCGATACATGTTGAATTGGACCGATGGGGAGCGTCAAGGTCTTTCCAGAGATTGTCTCGGGACACGGTCCTTTCGGTCCAAGCGAAGAGGCAGGAAGGAAGCTGCCCCGATAGGGCCGATGGACCGTCGGGGAATCTGGATTGCCCTGGCAGCGAGGTGGAGGTGCGAGAAAGGTGGATGTCGAGGCGAGAGCTATCCGCTCTCCGGGGGGGCGGTCATCCGGAGCCATGCCACCTGGCGGGCCAGACCCTCCTGGAGGGAAACGCGGGGCGAGAACCCCAGGACCTCGCGGGCGCGGGTGGTGTCTGCCCAGGTGTGGCGGACGTCGCCCGGCTGGGTCGGGCGGTGGTCGCGGCGGATGGGCCGCCCCAGGATCTCCTCCAGGCTGGCCAGGACCTGGTTGACGCTGCAGCGCGAGCCGCCCCCGACATTGAACACCTCCCCCACCGCGCGGGGGGCCAGGGCCAGCCAGTTCGCCTCCACCGCATCCGCCACGTAGGTGAAGTCCCGCGTCTGTTCCCCATCCCCGTACAGGACGATGGGACGGTCGCTCAGCGCCGCCCGGATGAACTTGTGGAAGCCCATGTCCGGCCGCTGCCGGGGGCCGTACACCGTGAAATAGCGCAAGGCCACCGTGGGGAGTCCGTGGTTACTGTGATACAGGGCGCACAGATGCTCGGCCGCCAGCTTCGTCACGCCGTACGGAGAATATGGGCGCGTCGGCGATTCCTCACGCAGGGGCAGATCGCGGGCCTCTCCATAGACCGACGAAGACGACGCGAAGACCAGCCGCTGCAGGCGAGTGGATCCCCGGGCTGCTTCGAGCAGGCGTTGCGTCGCCCGGATGTTGTCCTCCACGTAGACATCGAACTCCTTGCCCCAGCTCGCGCGGACGCCAGGCTGTCCGGCCTGGTGGAAGATGAAATCGGCCTCGGCGACGACCGGCGCGAGGTCCGCCCGCGCCAGATCCACCTCGAGGAACCGGAAGTCGGGGCGAGTCCGGAGCGTGGCGAGGTTCGCCTCTTTGACCGCCCGGGGATAGTAGTCGGTGAAGGCATCCAGGCCGACGACCCGATGACCCGCCTGAAGGAGGCGCTCGCACAGGTGCGAGCCGATGAATCCCGCGGCGCCCGTGACCAGGGAGGCGGGCATGACCGTCATTGCGCCGGCCCTCCCGGAACGGCCGGGCGTGCCTGGGGGGTTCCGACCTCCCTCCGGGTGAGGCTCGCCACGAAGCTGCCGATGATGATCTCACTCTTCATCTGCACCGGAATCCTCTCCGCGTCGTCGGTCATCCAGACGATCATCCGCCCCTTCCGCTGGAAGATGCCCTCGAATTTCAGGAGGGGCTCCACCACCACCGTCTCTCGGCGGCCCAGGGCCGTCTCCAACGGTTCTCGTCTCAGCACCTTGACCTCCAGGTCCCAATTCTTCTTGCTGGCAAACACGCTGGTCACGACCGTCGTGCTTGAGGCCAGGGGCAGGGTCCGCACATAGTAGAGGACCGACAGCTCATCCAGGGCACCGGGGGTGAGGGGAAACTCCTGGTTCACGTATTTTCCGTACCGCTCCGCCTCCTCCAGCCGCGAGACCTCCCGCGGGACTCGGCCGAAATCCAGGTACCGGAAGCTCGCAACCCCCTTCTCGTGGTCGAAGTCTGTCTGGCTGCTGTGCCGGTAGCGGCCCTCCCGCAGGTGCTTCTCGAACCGTAGCGCCCGCATCGGGTTCAGTGTGATATAGGATTCGGTCCGATCGTCCACCCGGTAGATCTTGGAGAGCGCGGGTCCCGAGGTCGCCGTCGTCACCAGGTGATATGCCCGCTGGCCGTTGAGCTGGACCACGCCGCGGACCTCGAGGGTGGCCTGCCCTCCCTTGATCCCCATCCAGCTGACATCGTAGACCAACTGCTCGCCTTCGCGGTAGAGGCGCTCCATCTCGGGTGTCTGCCCGGCCAGCGCCTGCCCCGGCACCGCGAGGAGCCCGACCAGGAGGGAGAGCACATGCAACCGCAAATGAACGCCAATTGACGCCAATGGCAGTCTCGAGCATTCGGAGTCCGCCGGGGAGGACCATCTGCGTTCATTTGCGTTCATTTGCGGTTTCATCAGAGTCGGGCACGGGTGCGGAGAAGCTCTCGGCTCGCCTGCAGGACCTCGGCGACGCCGAGGTCGCGCATGCAGCGATAGGTGTCCGCGATCCGGCAGCGGCGGCGCAAACAGGGGCTGCATGGCAGCTCGCGCCGCAGGACGGTCCCCGGCCCCAGCGGTCCCGTCCGCAGGGGATCGGTGGGTCCGAACAGGGCCACGACCGGGGTCCCCACCGCGGCGGCGATGTGCATGGGCCCGGAGTCCACCGTGATCATGAGGTCCACGTCCCGCAGGACGGCCACCAGTTCCTTCAGGGTCAGTCGCCCCACCAGCGACTGGGGCGGCGGACCGAGACCGTTCACGATTCTCGCCGCCAGTGCTTCATCCTGCCGGCTGCCGGTGAGGATCACCCCCATCCCTTCCGCCAGGAGCGACGCCGCCAGTTCGCGCCATCGCTCCACCTCCCACAGCTTGGTGCGCCAGCGGGCCGCCGGGTGCAACACGACGCGGGGACACCCAGGGGGTACCCGGCTGGCCGCCAGGTGGGATCTCGCCGCGGCCAGATCCTCCGGACCCAGGGCGATGTGGAACTCGCGAACCGGCTCGGTCGCATCCACAGCCGCGGCCAGCGCCAGGTACCGGTCCACGGCGTGGACCGGCTGGGGCGGCGCCACGACCCGATGGGTGAGGACCCGCGGTGCCCCTTCCCGCCCCTCGGCAAAACCGACCCGGATGGACGCCCCGGTCGCCAGAACGTAGAGCGCGCTCTTGAACAGCCCCTGGAGGTCCAGCACCGCGTCGTAACGCCGGCGCCGAAGATCCACGGCGAAGCGCCCGACCTCTCCCAGCGTGCGGGGGATCTGCACCGGATTCCGGAACTGCCGCAGCCACCGCCGTCTCCCAGACACCACGACCCCGCTCAGAGCGGGGTGCCCTCTGACCAGGTCCGCGGCTTCTTCTTCGACGAGCCAGTCCAGGCGGATATTCGGGTACCGGCGGCGGAGGGTGGCCGCCACGGGAAGGGTGTGGATCACATCGCCCAGGGCGCTCGGCTTGACCAGCAGGATCCGTTGCGCGCCGTCAAGCCGGATGGGAACCGACGACATCCCGCCCTCCTGCCTGGGCCAGGAACCACTCCACGGCCGCCCGGAGATCATCCGCGACGTGTTCCGGGCGAGCCAGCTCCCCGTTCTGGATCTTCTGCCACTGCTCGGCTCCGTGCCCGGTGCGCAGCATGATCCCCCGCATCCCGGGGAATGCCCGCGCCAGCGCCGCATCGCTGACGTGATCCCCGATGACCACCGACCGCGCGGGTTCCAGCCCGAGGTCGCGAACGGCTTGCTGAATCATCCCCGGCTTCGGCTTGCGGCAGTCGCAGTCGCGCCGGTATTCCGGCGGCCCGTACTCCGGATGGTGGGGACAGACGTAGATCCCGTCGAGGGGAATTCCCGCCTCGGCCAGGAGGGCCGCCAGACCATCGTTGACCCGGCGGACGTCCGCCTCGCTGATCAGGCCTCGCGCCACACCGGCCTGGTTCGTCACGAGGACCAGTCGGAACCCCGCCCGCAGGAGGGCCCGCAGGGCCTCCACCGCGCCCGGGATGAACCGGATCTTTGCTGGATCGCCCAGGTAGCCGAGATCCTCGATGATCGTACCGTCGCGGTCCAGAAACGCCGCCGAAGAGCCGCGAGCCGGGGACCCACGCGACCGCGTGGGTGGCCGCGAACCGCGATTGGTATCCAGGACCTCGAGGGCGGCGTGGAGGACCCGGTCCACGGTCACGCGGGTCATGCAGCGATGGTCAATGGGACACTCGCGCAGCAGGCAGGGACTGCATGGCACCGGCTCCCGGACGATCCGGGCGCCTCCTCCCAAGGGTCCCGTCGCCTCTGCGTCCGTGGGGCCGAAGACGGCCAGGACCGGCGTGCCGATCGCGGCCGCGATGTGCATGGCGCCGGTGTCGTTGGCGAGGAGCAGTCGCACCCGCTCCAGCAGGCCCACCAGCGCGGACAGGTCGGTCCGTCCCCCCAGGTTGACGGCCGGCCGCCGCATCCCGGCGGCGACCTGCTCCAGAATCGGGCGCTCCCCTGCCGAACCGATCAGGAGAATCCGCGCCCCGCGCTGATCTACCAGGCCATCCGCCACCGCCGCGAACCGCTCGACCGGCCACCGCTTGGCGCTCCCGTAGATCGATCCCGGGTTCAGCGCCACGCACGGATCGGCCGGGTCAACGCCGTGGTCGCGGAGGAGCCGCTCACCGCTCTCCCGCGCCTCAGGCGTCACCGGGAGGCGGAGGGATGGTCCCCCATCGCCGCCCAGCGCCCGGACGATGTCGAGGGAGCGCTCGACCTGGTGTCGTCCCGCCGGTGCGGTCTGCAACGGAACTGGATGGGTGAGGAGGAAGCGCCGGCCGTCGGTCGGATAGCCCACCCGCCGCGGGATCCGGGCCAGCCAGGGGATCAGGGCTGCGTCCAGGGAGTTCGGAAACACCACCGCCAGATCGAAGCCGTCGGAGGACAGCTCCCGCGCCAGGCGCACCCGTCCACGAATTCCCCGGTGGAGATCCTCGGTCCGGTAGGCGATTATCGCGTCCACGGCCGGGTGCCCTGCGAACAGGCCGGACACCCAGCCGTTCGCCAGCACGGTGATCTCGGCCTGGGGAAACAGGCGATCCAGCGCCTCCAGGGCCGGCAGTGTCAGGATCGCATCCCCGACCCAGCTCACTTCCCGGACCAGGATTCGTCGGATCTCTTGCGGGTCGATGTCAATCATGCCGGTGTCATTGAAAAACGTTCGGTCGTTCGAGGGTTCGGGAGTTCGGTCGTTCTGGGGAACCCAGAAACCCGAGACTCCGGACCCACCGAACACCCGAACGCTCGAATGCCTTTCCGGGCCTTCGACCTCATGCGGAATCCGAGACGGCAGCCACGACCGCCGACCCCTGGCCCCCGACCCCCGTCCCCAGTTTCGGGTCCAGCGGGAGCTGCGTCTTCCACCGCCGGTGTACCCAGAACCAGTGATCCGGATGCGCCCGGATCAACGCCTCGATGGCCGCCGTGAAGCGCGCCGTGTTCTCCACCAGGTCGGCCCTCAGGTCTCCGCTCCGCCGCACGGGCACCTCTGGAGCGACCCGGACCCGGTATCGCCCACGTCCTTCCCGGATGATCCCCACCGGCAGGACAGCCGCCCCCGATCGCATGGCGATGAGCGCCGGGGCAAAGACCGTCGAGGCAGGCCGGCCGAAGAAGGGCACGACGACCCCATCCTTCTCGCTGATGTGCTGGTCGATCATGAACCCCACCGTCTCGCCCCGACGGAGGGCCTGGAGGATCGCCAGGATCGCGTCGCGCTTCAGGATCACGCGGTTTCCCCCTCGCTCCCGCAGGGCCGTGAGCATGTCGTCGAGCCGGGGATTGTCCAGGGGCCTCGCCACCACGTGGACCGGCTCGTAGCGAATGGCGGCGATCAGCGACAGCAACTCCCACGGGCCAAAGTGGGCCCCGATCATGAGCACCCCCTTGCCCCGACGCCGCGCCTCCTGCAACCGGGGCAGGCCGTCAATACGCACGGCCTCCGGGCTCGAGCCGCGCAGGAGGCGGTCCGAGCGCGCCACGTCCACGGCCGTTCGCCCCAGGTTCTCGAAGACGGCCCGGGCCAGCGCCTCGACCTCCGGGGGCGAGGACGTCCCGGGAAAGGCCCGCGTGAGATTCTCCAGGGTGATGGCGCGGTGTCGCCCGTCGATCCGGTAGGCCAGGCGGCCCGCCGCCTCCCCCAGGGCGTACGCCGCCGATTCCGGGAGCCAGGCGAACGTCCTGGCAAGACACACGACCAGCCCCCATTCCAGGAGTGCCGCCGGGCTCCAGCGGGACCGCTCAGCCACGACCCGCCTCCCCGCAACCCCTCAGCAGCCGCTCGAGCGATTCCACGCCGTCAGTGATCTCCAGCTCCACCTGGAGCACCAGCAGCGGCCGGCCCGGCGTCCCGGCCTCGTCCTGCGCTGACAATCGAATGGCGTCTTTCTCCGTGGTGACCACGAACTCGGCGTGCGTGTCCCGCGCCATCCGATCCACCCGCAGCAGATCCGCTGTCCCGTAGACATGATGGTCCGGGAACACCGCGGTCCCGACGAGCGCCGCACCGAGGTCCGTGAGCGTCCGGTGAAACCCTCGCGGGTTCGCGATGCCGCTGACCGCCAGGACCCGCCGCCCCGCGAGCGATTCCATCGGATGCGCCGCGCCGCCGGCACAATCGGTCAGGCGGAACGGGCGGTGGCGGGTGAGGATCTGCGGCGCGCCGGGAACGATCTGCTCCAGGCAGCGCTGCAGGCTCGCGAGGTCCGGGGTCTGATCCGTCCGGCTCAATATCACCGCATGCGCGCGGCGGAGCCCCACCACGGGCTCCCGCAGTCGCCCCCGCGGCAAGAGCCATCCCCCGCCGAACGGATCGGTCGCATCCACCATGACGAGATCCAGGTCGCGATGCAGTTGCCGGTGTTGAAACCCGTCGTCGAGCAGAAGCACATCCGGTCGAAACCGCCGCAGGGCCTCCTGGCCTGCCCGAAAGCGGTCGCCGCCCACGACGACCGGGACGCCGGGCACCCGCCGCGCCAGCAGGATGGCCTCGTCACCCACCGATTCCCATCGGGCGCGAACGCCCTGATCGTCGGCTGCCACTGTGACCCCGGACTCCCGGCCTCCGTAGCCCCGGAGGAGGATCCCGACGGCCCGGTCCCGCGCGCGGAACCAGCGCGCCAGGGCGATCGTGCACGGGGTCTTCCCGCTTCCCCCCACGGTCAGATTACCGACGCAGATGACCGGGCAGGGCAAGCGCCGGATACCCCGCAGGCCGGAGGCGAATGTCCACGCGCGGACCCCGACACCCGCGCGATATCCGGCTGCCGTGGCCGCCAATACCAGCCGCCAGACGCGCTGGCCCGGCGTGGGCGCTCCGGCCTGCATCGCGCCCAGCGAGTAGCCCCTGATGGCGGCGCTCAGGCTCACAGCAGCGCCTCCAGCAGGTCCACGGTCCGCCGACCGGCGCCCCGGTGAGTGTCCACGATGGTCCGACCGGCCTCCCCCATCCGATCGGCCGCAGCCGGCTCCTGCAGGAGACGGAGGATCACTGCCGCCAGCCCGTCCGTGTCGTGCACCTGGATGCCCGCCCCCTGTTCCAGAAAGAACCTGGCCATCTCGGCGAAGTTGCCCATGTGGGGACCGAACAGCACCGGGCGGGCGTAGGCCGCCGGCTCCAGAACATTGTGGCCGCCGATCGGAACCAGGCTCCCCCCCACGTAGACCACCGTTCCCGCGGCGTACAGCCGGGCGAGTTCGCCCATGGTGTCCACCAGGATCACAGGGGCAGCCGGACTCGCCGGCAGGCGACTGCGGCGGACCCAGGCGAGGCCGCCCCGCTCCAGGAGCCCCTCCACCTCTGCCAGGCGCTCCGGATGGCGCGGGGCCAGGAGCAGAGTGAGGTCCGGGACGGCGCGGCGCACCGCCTGGAACGCCCCCAGCACCGGCGCTTCTTCCCCGCGATGCGTGCTGCCCGCCACCAGGATGGGCAGTGACGGCGGCAGCCCGAGCATCTGGCGCACCGCGGAGCCATCCTGCGGATCGCCGGTCACCGCCAGGTCGAATTTCAGGTTGCCGACGACGTGGACCCGTTCCGCCGGCGCGCCCAGGTCCAAGACGCGTGCCGCGTCTTCGGGCGTCTGCATGCAGAAGAGCCGGATCCCCTGGAGCACGCGTGCAAAGAGCCGGCGCACCCGACGATAGCGGGGATACGAGCGCGGGGAGATCCGGCCGTTGATCAGCACCACGGGGATGCCACGGGCCCCGCAGGCGCGGAGGAAATTCGGCCAGATCTCCGTCTCGGTGAGCAGGACGATCCGCGGTCGGAGTCGGTCCAGCGCCGACTCGACGGCCCACCCAAAATCCACGGGAAAGAAGACGAACTGCTTGGCCGGCAACCGCTGCTCCGCCACGTTGCGGCCGGTATCCGTGACCGTGGAGACCAGGAGCGGGAGATCCGGCCGACGCTCCGCAAGCTCATGTGCCAGCGGTGTGGCCGCCATCACCTCGCCCACCGAGACCGCGTGCAACCAGACCGGTGGCACCGGCCCTGCCCAGGCCGGCATCCGCCCCAGGCGCTCAGGCAGGCCGCGGCGGTACTTCCCCCGGAGGATCGCCTGGGCCACGAAGACCGGCAGTCCCCCCACCAAGATGGCGCCGAGCCCGAGGCTGTAGAACCAGTACATCATGCTTCCAAAAACGTTCGGTGGTTCGGGTGTTCGGGTGTTCGGTTGTTCTTTTCGGAATCGTACCACCGAACACTCGAACACTCGAACGCGTTTCATCCGTTTGCGGCCCGCGTGTCCGCCTCCGCGACCACCGCGTCCAATCGTTCGGCCAGCAGGGACTGGAACTTCTCCAGTGCAGCCTTGTCGGCATTCCCCGGCACGTAGATGGGCTCGCCCCAGACATACACCCCGCGCCCGAAGGGATGCGGGACCAGGAACTGGTCCCAGCTCTTCAGGATGGTCCGGGGCCAGGCTCCGAACGCCACGGGAAGGATGGGCATCCCCGACAGGCGGGCCAACTCGATGATGCCGGATTTCGCCCGCTGCCGTGGCCCCTTCGGGCCGTCCGGAGTGATGACCGCGTTGCTGCCATCGCGCAGCGCATGGATGAGGTGCCTGAAGGCCCGGGCCCCGCCGCGCGTGGCCGACCCGCGGACCACCCTGAACCCCGACCGCTCTGCGATCCGGGTGATATATTCGCCGTCCCGGTGATGGCTGATGAGGATCGCGGCAGACTGTCCTGGATAGACAAACGGCATCATCAGGAGCCGCCCATGCCAGAAGGTCACGATGACCCGTTCCCCTCTGGCCCAGCACGCCTCTGGATGGTGACGGCCGACATCCAGCCGGCGAAGCGTTGCCATGCCGATCCGTATCAGCCAGCTGGCGATCCAGGGACCGAGGGTCAGGCTGATCGGCCAATCTCTGAGAGAACGCCAGTGTCTGCTCATGCTGACCCGATCGCCATCATGATGCCGGCAGGAGCGCCAGGACTTCCCGGGCGGCGCGCTCGGCCGCCCCCGGCGCCCCCAGCCGCGACCGGACCTCGGCCAGCGCCTCCCGCATCCGGGCCTGGCGCTCGGGCGATTCCAGGATCGCCGCCGCGGTGGCGGCCAGTCGCTCCGGCGTGGCCTCGAACTGGATCATCTCCGGGACGATGCGTTCGTTTGCCACCAGATTCGGCAGGCCGATGAACCGCACGCGGACCAGCGGGCGCGCCAGGAGCCAGGAGAGCGTCCCCACGCGATACGTGATGACCATGGGCGTTCCCAGGATGGCGGCCTCGAGGGTCACCGTCCCCGACACCGCCAGCACCAGATCGGCCGCACGGATCAGCTCGTGGGTCCGTCCATGGATGATCGTCGGCCGGATTCCCGAGGCCGCGACCGCCGCCTCGACCGCCCGGCCCTCCAGCGAGGGCGCCAGCCCCAAGAGCAGCCGCAGATCGGGACGGCCCCCGGCGAGACGGGCCGCCGCTCCCAAGAGCAGCGGCAGGTGGCGCCGGATCTCCGCCTCACGGCTGCCGGGAAGCAGTCCCAGGATCGGGGAGGGGCCCGCTACGTCCAGTGCCGCCCGGCAGGCCTCTCGCGGCGGCACGTCGGCCAGTGCGTCCAGGAGGGGATGCCCCACGAACGTCACGTCCACGCCGGCCTTCTGGTACATCGCTTCCTCGAACGGGAACAGGACGAGCATCTTCCGCACGAGACGGCGGATCGTCCGGATCCGGCCGCGGCGCCACGCCCAGACTTGCGGGCTGATGAAGTAGCAGACCGGGATGCGGAGGCGATGAGCCGTCCGCGCCAGCAGGAGGTTGAAGTCCGGGAAGTCAATGCAGATCAGCAGGGCCGGATGGGCAATCGCGAGGTGCGCACGCAGGCGCCGGAGCGCATCCCGCAGGGGCCGCCGTTTCTCCCACAGCTCGGTGAGCCCCACCACGGCGGTGTCGCCGGCGTCGGCCAGCAGGTGCACGCCGGCGTCCCGCATCTGTGCCCCACCCATGCCCTCCAGGGTGAGCTGCGGGGCCAGTCGCCGGAGCGCCGCAACGAGGCGCGCGCCGTGCAGATCGCCGGAGGCTTCCCCCGCCACGATCAGGATCCGGGGCCCGGCTGGCGATCCGTGAATCGGTGGAGCCGTGGCGGGGTGAACCCGTGGTTCACTCAATCGGCCTGCGGCGTTCATCACTCACGAATTCACCCATCCACCGATCCACCAGCGTTGGTCCGGAGAATTCACGGGACCGTTCGTGAATTATCCGGGTTAGAGGCGCTCGATGATCTGCGCCGCCACGGCGACCGCCTCCCTCCCAGCCTCGCCCGAGACCAAGGGCGGGCGGCGGGTTCGCACGCTGTGCACGAACTCCGAGAGTTCTTGCCGCAACGGCTCCACTCGCGCCACCGGGATGTCCACCCGGGTGAGCCGCGACTTCCCCGACCCGTCGGCGGAGGTCGTCCGGAACAGGTGCAACTCCTGGCTGGCGTAATCCAGGACGAAGTAGGTGTCCCGCTGGAAGACCCGGATCTTCCGCAGTCGCTCGCCGCTCACCCGGCTGGCGGTGAGGTTGGCCACGCAGCCCGAGGCGAACTCCACGCGGGCGTTGGCGATATCCACCTGGTCGGAGACCACGGGCACCCCCACGGCGCTGACCGCGGTGACCGGCGACTTGACCAGGGTCAGGATGATGTCGATATCGTGGATCATGAGGTCCAGTACCACGTCCACGTCGGTCCCGCGACCCGGGAAGGGTCCCATGCGGTGGACCTCGATGAAGCCGGGCTCCTGAACGTGCGTGGCCAGGGCCTGGACGCCGCCGTTATACCGTTCGCTGTGACCCACCTGCAGGATGCGGTCGCCGGCCGCGGCGACGAGATCGTCCGCCTCGCGGAGCGTTCGGGTGATCGGCTTCTCCACCAGGACATCGCTCCCCGCCAGCAGGAAGTCCCGGGCGATCTCGTGGTGCAGCCGCGTGGGAACAGCCACGCTGACGGCGTCCACCTTGCCCAGCAGCGTCCGATAGTCCGCCACGGCCGGGACCCGCAACCGCCCGCCCACTTCCCGCCGGCGCCCCTCGGCGACGTCCACCACCGCCACCAGCTCCACGCCGGGCAGTTCGGTATAGATCCGGGCATGGTGCTGCCCCAGGTGGCCGACACCCACAACGGCAACTTTCAACTTCGGCTCGGTCGAGTCCATTGGCCTCAATGGCGTTCGACGGTTCGGTGGTTCGAGTGTTCGGGTGTTCATCGGACCTGAGTGAACCACCGAACTCCCGAACGCCCGAACTGCCGAACGTTTTCGTTTTCAGTCCGCCACCACTGCCAGGTCCAGCTCGTCCGCTCCGGCCACGAATTGCTCCCGATCCAGAAGCAGGGTGCGCCCTGCGTCCAGGGCCAGGGCGGTGGCGCTGGCGTCCCGCAGGGCGGCAAGCGTCTCCGCGCCGATGGTGGGGAGGTCGAACCGGAGATCCTGGTCGGAGCGGCTCACCTTCACCACCACGACCCCACCCCGACCCAGCTCCCCGCCCCGCCGGATGGCGGCGTCCGTCCCCTCGACGGATTCCACCGCCAGCACGGTTCCCTGCTTGAGGACCACCGTCTGCCCGATCCGGAGGCCGGCGATCTGTCGGGCGATGTCCCGGCCCAGGACGATGTCGCGCTGTTCCCGCGCCGTGGGGCCCCGCCGGGTCAACTGCCCAGGGCGGATCAGCAGGGGGCCGAGAAACCGCGGCGTCTCCAAGACCCGGATCCCCTCCGCCGTTAGGGCATCCACGACGGCTTCCAGGATGCTGTCCCCACGCAGATCCCGCGCTTTCAGGAGGACCTTGGCCCCCAGCAGGTCCGGGCGAGCCCGGGAGAAGAGCCGGGTGATCTCCACCTTCCCCAGCATGATGGCATCGGTCGCCCCCTCCTGGCGAAAGGCGCGGACCACGGCACCCAACTGCCCGACGTGGACCCAGTGAATGGCGTCCACCTGTGCGGCCAGCCCGGGGTCGGCCTCGTCTTTGATGGCGACGGCAACGACGCGCAGGCCCTGGCGCTGCGCCTCCGCCGCGGCGATGAAGGGGAGCCGGCCGCTGCCCGCGAGGATTCCCAGCGCCTCCATCGGCGATTACTTGCTGATCCCGCGCTGGGACCGCTTGATGAAGTCAACGAACCGCTGCACCTCGGGGGTTCCGCTGAGCTCCTGCTCCAACTGCGCCAGCGCCTGGGAGGTATTGAGGCCGGAGAGGAAGACGATGCGGTACGCTTGTTTCAGGGCCTGGATCGCCTCGGCCGAAACCCCCTGCCGCCGCAGCCCCACCACGTTGAGGCCAAAGGGCTTGGCCCGGTTTCCCTGGGCTTTGACGAAGGGCGGGATGTCCTGCAGGACCGCAGAACACGCGCCCAGGAACGCGTACTCGCCGATCCGCACGAACTGGTGGACGCCGCTCATGCCCCCGATCACGGCGCACCGGCCGATCTCGACGTGCCCCGCCAGCGAGGCCTGGTTGGCCATGATGACCCCTTCCCCCAGCTGGCAGTCGTGGGCCACGTGGGCATAGGCCATGATGAAGCTCTCCGGCCCGATGCTGGTGACGCCCGAGCCGCCGGTGCTGGCCCGGTGGATCGTGGCGAATTCCCGCACCAGGGTGCGGTCGCCGATGACCAGCCGGGTGGGTTCCCCGTGGTACTTCACGTCCTGCGGCGGGGCCCCGATGATCACGTGGGACCCGATGCGGCAGTCCGCGCCGATCTCCGTCCGGCCTTCCAGGATCGTGTGGCTGCCCACGCACGTGCGAAGCCCCACCCGCACCTGGGAGCCGACAATGGCGTAGGCGCCCACCTGGACACCCGCCGCCAGCTCCGCGCCGGGCTCCACCAGCGCCGTGGGATGGACGGTCACCACGTGCCGCCCCTAACAGGCTGCTGAAAAAGGCCCATCTGCGGCGTTGGCGCGCTCGCGCGGCGCTGCGACGTACGGACTAAGTACGCCTCGCACCTCGCATCGCGCGCCGCCTTGCATCTGGACCTTTTTGAGCAGCCTGGGCAATAAGGAGTTTTTCCGCATCCTGCTAAACCGCCAGGGGAGCGTCCGGCGGCCCCGTCGGATCGCGATCCACGACCACCGAGCTCATCTCCGCCTCCGCCACCAGTTTCCCATCCACGTATGCGGCGCCCTTCACCCGGCACATCTGGCGGCGAAGCTGGAGGATCTCAACCTCAAACCGAATCTGGTCCCCGGGGACCACGGGGCGCCGGAACCGGGCCCAGTCAATGCCGGTGAAGTACATGACCTTCTTCTCGGCCCGCGCGTCCAGGCTGCGCATCAAGAGCACCCCGCCGACTTGGGCCATGGCCTCGAGGATGAGGACGCCCGGCATGATGGGGTGATCGGGGAAGTGCCCCCGGAAGAACGGCTCGTTGATCGTGACGTTCTTGATCCCGACCACGCGCTTGCCCAGTTCCAGCTCCAGGATGCGATCCACGAGGAGAAACGGGTACCGGTGCGGGAGGCACTCCTGGATCTCCTTCTGGCCCAACATGCTCTGCTCCCTCCGCCTGCCCCCTATCTTGCCAGGCGGGCCTCCAAGGCCGCCAGGCGCTCTTCCAGAGCGCGCAGGATCTTGCGCATCTCCGGCAGCCTCGCGGTCGCTGCGAGTCGTCGCTTGAACTCGCCGTGGGGAATGGCCGGCGATCCCAGGACCACGGAGCCCGGGGGGATGTCCTTGGTCACGCCCGCCTGCGCCCCCACGATCACGTCGTCGCCGATTTCCACGTGGTCCACCACGCCCACCTGGCCCGCCAGCGTGACCCGGGACCCGATGCGAGAACTGCCCGAGATGCCCACCTGCGCGGCCATCACCGTGTCGGCCCCCACGCGGACGTTGTGCCCGATCTGGACCAAATTGTCAATCTTGCTGCCGCGCCCGATGCGGGTCTCGCCCAGGGTCGCCCGATCAATGGTCACGTTGGCCCCGATCTCGACGTCGTCCTCGATCACCACGCGCCCGACCTGGGGGATCTTGACGTAGCGACGGCCGTCCCGGGCGTAGCCGAAGCCGTCGGCGCCGATCACGGTCCCGCTATGCACGGTCACCCGATCCCCCAGCACGACGCCGTCCCGCAGGGTGACCTGGGGAAAGATCCGGCAGCCCTGCCCGATCCGGACCCCGGCACC
The DNA here is from genome assembly GCA_001771285.1 of candidate division NC10 bacterium RIFCSPLOWO2_12_FULL_66_18. GTDB lineage: Bacteria > Methylomirabilota > Methylomirabilia > Methylomirabilales > 2-02-FULL-66-22 > 2-02-FULL-66-22. The sequence goes on along the minus strand of METI01000045.1, from coordinate 10,855 downwards.
CACAGCCACGTGGGTCTCCAGGATCGTGTCAGCCCCAACCTCCGCGCCCGAACCGACAGCGGTGAGCGGGCCCACGCTGGCACTGGGGGCCACGCGGGCGTCGGGCGCCACCACCGCGGTGGGATGGATGCCGGGGACAGGGACGGGTGCCGGATGAAACAGGCTCAGGACGTGGGCGAAGGCGAGGATGGGGTTGGAGGTCCGAAGGGCGGGGCGATCCGCCGGCGGCCAGCCCTCGGCAAGGATCACGGCCGCCGCAGCCGAGCCAGTCAGCCGGGAGAGGTACCGTTCCTGGGCCACGAAGGTCAGATCCTGCGGGCCCGCGTCCTCCAGGCCGCGCACGCCACTGATCTCCAGCCCGCCATCCCCCTCGAGCCGGCATCCCAACCGCTCCGCCAACTCTCCCAGTCGCACGGCGTCCCGTTTCCCCTGTCCTGCCTATAAATCCTGTGCGTCTACAATGCGCCGGGAGTCCTCAGCTCCTCACCCGCTCCGTCTCGGCTCTCGGCTCTCGGCTCTCCGCCTACTTCTGCTTTGAATCGTACCGCTTGATGATCTCGGCCGTGATATCCACCGCCGCCGCATTATAGGCCACCGTCCGGCGCTCGAGAGTCAGGATGATGGTATATCCCTGATCCTTGCCATACTCTTGGATCACGGAGAAGATCTCCCGGGTGACCTCCATCTCCGCCTCGCCGACGCGCTTGTCGAGGTCCCGATTGGCGTCCTCCGCCATGCGGCGGACGTCGCGGCCCTTGCGCTGGATCACCTCGAATTTCTCCCGCTTGGCCTGCTCGCTCAGCACCGGCGCCTGCTTCTCCAGCTCGGCCTGCAGCTTCACCACCTCTTGCTGCCGAGCATCCAAATCCTTCTGGCGTAATGCCATCTCCTGGTCCAGCTTCTGCTTGATGGTCTTTCCCCGCTGAGACTGATTCAGGACCTGTTGCACATCCACGACGCCGATGTGGACGCTCTGCGCAGTCCATCCCGGCGCTGTCCACCCGAGGAGGAGCAGCCAGGCCGCCGCGGCCAGCACCGCCCCCCTGCCTCTCTGGAACCCGACGTTCACGTTCCCTGCCTCCCATTCTCTCCCGGATCCTCAACCCCGGAATCGTCCCCTCACCTGATGCCGCGGACGAGGGCCGGGGATTCGACGCGCCCTGGCCGGGTGACACCAGGTAACGCTGCTAGAAGGCCGTGCCGGCACTGAAGTGGAGCACCTGGGCCCGCTCCCCCTTCTCGGGAGCCAGGTTGAAGCCGTATTCCAGCCGGATGGCCCCGATGGGCGAGGTGAAGCGGATGCCGAGCCCGGCCGACCGCTTGACCGACCATTTAAAATTGCTCCGTTCGTCGAACACATTGCCCAAATCCACGAAGACCAGCCCCCGCATCTTCAAGGCCTCGTAGAGCGGGAACAGGACCTCGTTGTTGATGAAGAAGGCCTTGTTGCCGCCTGTGATCCCGTCCCCGCCCTCCGTCTCCCGGGGACTGATGGTAAAGTTCCGGAAGCCGCGGATGCTGCCCACGCCGCCCAGGAAGAAGCGCTCCTGCACCGGCAGGGTCGGCGTATCGCCGAAGGATTCGCCGTAGGCGACGTTGCCCCGGACATGCCCCACGAACTTCCACCAGAGCGGCCAGTACTGGGACAGCTCCAGGCTGTACTTGGTGAAGTTGTTGTCCGCATCCAGGAAACCCCCGGCGTACTCGAACGCGGCCCGGGCCCGCAGGCCCCGGGTCGGATCGCTGAAGGAGTCGCGCGTGTCCCGGGTCAGGGCAAAGGCCAGGGAGCTGGTGTTGGAGACGCCCCCCGACTCTGCCGCCTGCCGCCTTACCAGGGACGGGGCCGAGTCCTCCACGTCCTGGATGTGCACTCGCTGGTAGGT
>METI01000045.1:0-8925 GCA_001771285.1 candidate division NC10 bacterium RIFCSPLOWO2_12_FULL_66_18 | reverse complement strand
TGGTTGCTCCGGAACCGCGTCTGGTTTTCGAAGCCCCGGACCTCCATCAGGAAGTCGCTATCCAGGAAGTGGGAGTCGCCATAGAGGGCGTTGTACCGGTTGGCCCGCTGCCCGATCTGCCCCGTCAGGGCGGCGCGCTTTCCCAGGCCGAAGAGGTTACTCTGAGAGATGCTGGCCACGGCGATGGGGCCGTCCACGGAGCTGTACCCGCCACCGATGGTGAAGGCACCGGTCGGTTTTTCCTTCACGTCCACCGTCAGATCCACCCGGTCCCCGGCCGCCGCCCGCTTGGTGTCCAGCTTCACCTCCTCGAAGAATCCGAGGTTCTCGAGGTTGCGCCGGCTGCGTTGCTGCAGAGTGCTGTTGAAGACATCCCCCTCCACCAGGCGAAGTTCCCGGCGGATCACCTTGTCCCGGGTCCGGGCATTCCCCGTGATCTCGATCCGGTTGATGAAGGCCTGGCGGCCCTCGGTGATCTCCAGGGCGACGTTCACCGTGCTCTCGGCCCGTTTGACATCGGTGACGGGCGCCGCGTCGGCGAAGAGATAGCCGCGCTCCGCGTAGCGGTCGGTGATGGCCACCACGTCGCCCTGCAGCGCCTCCCGGCTGAAGATGCCTCCCGCCCGGCTCTTGATGAGACCCCGGACCTCGGCCTCCGAGAGCAGGCTGTTGCCTTTGATGCTGAGATCACTGATCCGGTACTGGGGACCTTCCTCGACCCGGATGAGGATTCGGAGCTTCTTCCGGCGCGCATCGAGCTGGATCTCCGGCTCCTCCACCGCGATGTCCAGGAACCCGTTATCCAGGTAGTAGGCCCGGATACGATCCAGGTCGCGGCGCATCTCCTCCCGCTTCAGGGTGCCGCCGAAGAAGAAGAGGTACAGCTCCGAGGTCTGGAGCCGGCTCTTGATGTCCTTCTCCTTCAGGTACCGGTTGCCGACGATCCGGATCTCACCCACATCGAACTTGTCCCCCTCCACGATGTTGAAGGTGACGGCCACCTCCTGCGGGGAGATCCGGTCCTCGCGCCCCTCCACCTGGGCCTGGTAAAAGCCTTCCTCCTCGTAAAACAGGCGGATCTTCTCGGCGTTCTTGGGCAGGGCGCCGGGGGGAATGATGGCGCCTTCCACCAGGTCATTCTTGGCCTTGATCTTGTCCACCGCCAGCTTCCGGTTCCCGACGATGCGGATGCTCTGGATGCTGGGCTTCTCGTGGAGCACGAAGGTCAGCTTCAGGCCCCCCTCGAAGATGTCGGCCTGAACGACGATGTCTTCGAAGTAGCCCAACCCGTAGAGGGCCTTGATATCCTCGCGCACCACCTCGGGCGAATAGGGATCCCCGATGCGACTCTTGAGCTTGAAGCGGACGGTGGCCTCTTCGACCTTGCGTGCCCCGACCACGTCAATCTGGGTGACGAGGGGCTGATCCTGCGCCCCTGCCCCCCGGGGTGGGGCGAGGAAGAGGAGGCAACTGCAGAGAAGGACGGGCAGCCGAACGCGTAGCAGCGACGTCACGGGCTCTCGCTGTGGCGAACGAGCAACCTGGAACGGAATCCTGCATCCGCTGGCAAATGTCGGCGGACCTTATCACCATCCTTCACAAAAGCCAAGCAGAAAATCAGGGCCCAGTGCTCAGTCCGGGGCGCCCAGGAGGAAGGGATCCCGGTCCCTGCCGCCCCCCGCCGACGCCGGTCATCCTGAAGGCGGAAGCGGATCCCCGGGGATCGGAGGCCCCATGCACAAATTGCCCCCGGAGGGGCAATGTGTGCGAGCTGTCGCGTTTGGCGGTGAGGGTTACGAGGGCGCCTCGACCGGCTCGGCTACCTCGAAGTACAACGTCGCGCCCTCGCCTTTTCGGATCCGGATGGTCCCGCCCTCGCCGAACCGGCCCTTGAGCACCTCTTCGGCCAGGGCGTCTTCCACGTAGCGCTGGATGGCCCGGCGGAGCGGTCGCGCGCCGTAATTGGGATCGAAGCCCTGCTCGATGAGGAATTCCTTCGCCTCCCCCTCGACCTGGAGGCTCATCCGCTTCTCCTTGAGCTGTTGCTCCAGCCGGTGCAGCATCAGGTCCACGATTTGCCGCATGTGGTCCTTGGTCAGCGGGTGGAAGATGATCACCTCGTCAATGCGATTCAGCATCTCCGGGTTGAAGGCCCGCTTCAGCTCGTTGGTGACCGTCTCCTTCATCTTCTCGTACGAGTGGGCCTCGTCCCCCCCCTTGGCGAACCCCAGGTTCGTGTGCAGCGTGAATTGCCGGGTGCCGAGGTTGGAGGTCATGATGAGGATCGTGTTCCGGAAGTCCACCACCCGCCCGTAGTTGTCGGTCAGGCGCCCGTCCTCCAGGATCTGGAGCAGCAGGTTGAAGACGTCCGGGTGCGCCTTCTCGATCTCGTCCAGCAGGACCAGCGAGAAGGGGCGGCGGCGTACCTTCTCGGTGAGCTGGCCGGAGTCATCGTAGCCGATGTAGCCGGGCGGGGCACCGATCAACCGGGACGTGGAGAAGCGCTCCATGTACTCCGACATGTCCACCCGGACCAGGGCGTCCTCGGTCCCGAACAGGAACTCCGCCAGCGCCCGGGCCAGCTCCGTCTTGCCCACGCCCGTGGGTCCCAGGAAGATGAACGAGCCCACCGGACGGTTGGGATTCTTCACCCCGGCCCGGGACCGGCGGATGGCCCGGGCCACGGCCTTGATGGCCTCCTCCTGCCCCACCACGCGCCTGGCCAGGTCCTCCTCGATGTGCAGCAGCTTGGCCGACTCCGCCTCCTCGAGCTGCTGGAGGGGGATCCCGGTCCACTTGGCCACCACGTAGGCGATGTCGTCCTCATTGACGACCGTCTTGGACTTGGCCCGCTGGTCCTTCCAGTTGGCCTTGCGCTCGTCCAACTCGGTCCGGAGCTTCCGCTCCGCGTCGCGCAGGCGGGCGGCCACCTCGAAGGCCTGGGTCCGGATGGCGTCCTCCTTCTGGGCGCGAAGGCGCTCGACCTCGTTCTCCATCTCCCGCAGCTCGGGAGGCAGAACCATCCCCTTCAGCCGGGCGCGGGCCCCGGCCTCGTCGATCACGTCGATGGCCTTGTCGGGCAGGAAGCGGTCGGCGATATACCGCTGGCTCAGGCGCGCGGCCGCGACCACCGCCTCGTCGGTGATGATGGCCTGGTGGTGGGTCTCGTAACGGTCCTTGATCTCCCGCAGGATCCGGATCGTCTCATCCACGCTGGGCGGTCCCACGTGGATGGCCTGGAACCGCCGCTCCAGGGCGCGATCCTTCTCGATGTACTTCCGGTACTCGTCCATGGTGGTGGCGCCGATGCACTGGAGCTCGCCGCGGGCCAGGGCCGGCTTCAGCATGTTGCTGGCGTCGATGGCCCCCTCGGCCGCCCCCGCCCCCACCAGCGTATGCAGCTCGTCAATGAACATGATGATGTTGTTGGCCTGCTGGATCTCCCTCACCACGGCCTTGAGCCGCTCTTCGAACTGGCCGCGATACTTGGTGCCGGCCACCATGCCGGCCAGGTCCAGCTGGACCACCCGCTTCCGCAGCAGGATCTCGGGCACGGTGCTGCTGACAATCTGGAGGGCCAGCCCTTCCACGATGGCGGTCTTGCCCACGCCCGCCTCGCCGATCAGCACGGGGTTGTTCTTCTTCCGGCGGCTCAGGACCTGGACCACCCGCTCGATCTCCGCCTCGCGGCCGATGACCGGATCCAGCTTGTCCTGGCGGGCCAGCGCCGTGAGGTCCACGCCGAACTCGTCCAGGGCGGGGGTCCGGGTGCTGGAGGTCTGCTTGGACGCCTGCTCGCCCAGGAGTTCCTGCGCCTGCGCCTTGGCGGCCGCCACGCTCACCCCGAAGTCGCGGAGGACCAGGGAGGCGATGCCCTCTCCCTCGCGGATCAGGCCGAGGAGCAGGTGCTCCGTCCCGATGTAGTTGTGGCCCAGCGAGCGGGCCTCGGAGATGGCGTACTCCAGCACCTTCTTGGCCTGCGGGGTGAACGGGATCTCCCCGGCCGGCGAGAACTCGGTGCCGACGGCGACGATCTTCTCGATCTCGGCCTTGAGGGCCGAGACATTGACGTTGAGCTTCTTGAGAATGGCGACGGCCAGGCCATCCCCCTCGCGGATCAGGCCGAGGAGCAGATGCTCCGTCCCGACGAAATTATGCCCAAGTCGTATGGCCTCTTCGCGGGCCAGGATGATCACCTTGCGGGCACGTTCGGTGAATCGTTCAAACATAATCGGCTCCTCGTGACCTCCTCTTTCGACCGCCTGCGTCGGGGCACGGCTCGGGACCGGGCGGCTCTGACAGCAGGCGCATTATACCTGACGAGTCCCGGGCCGGAAAGGGGCAAATTTCGCCGCCCCGGCGGCCCGGCCCGTGCCGGCCCTCGGCCCTACTCCATCATCCGTCCGTCCAGCATGCGCAGGACGCGATCCGCCCGAGAGGCCAGCGCCTCGTTGTGGGTGACGATGACGCTGGTGAGGCGGCGCTCGCGATTCAGCTGGCGAAGGAGTTCGAATGTCTCCTCCCCGGTCTTGCTGTCCAGGTTCCCCGTCGGCTCGTCCGCCAGCAGGACGGCCGGCTCCCCGACCAGCGCCCGCACCATGGCCACGCGCTGTTGCTCACCGCCGGAGAGTTCCCCCGGCCGGTGTCGCAGCCGTTCCCCCAACCCGACCTGGCCCAGGAGGGTCCGTGCCCGCTCTCTCGCCTGGACCGCAGGGCAGCGCCGGATGAGCAGGGGGAGCATGACGTTCTCCAGGGCGGTGAACTCGGGCAGCAGGTGATGGAACTGGAAAACGAAGCCCACCTGTCGGTTCCGGAACTCCGCCAGAGCCGAATCGCTCAGACTGGACAGCGCCGTCTCGCCGTAGCGGATCTCGCCGCTGGTCGGCCGCTCCAGCGCCCCCAGGAGGTGCAGCAGGGTGCTCTTCCCGACCCCTGAGGGTCCCGCGATGGCGACCAGCTCCCCGGGGGCGATCCGCAGGCTGATCCCCTTGAGCACCTCCACCCGCTCGCCGTCTCGGGGGAAGCTCTTGGTGACGTCTAGGACGAGAACCTCGACGCTCATCGCACCATTTCGAATTGCGAATTGCGAATTGCGAAATTTCTTGGCATCGGGTTCACTCGTATCGAATCGCGACAACCGGATCCACCCGCGCCGCCTGCCGGGAGGGAATGATCGTCGCCAGGAAGGTGATGACGAAGGCCGTGACCGTGATCGCCACGACGTCCGGCCACAGGATGCGGGCCGGCAGCTTGTCCAGCAGGTAGACTTCCTGCGGGAAGGCCTTGAACCCGAAGATCCACTCCACGGCCGCCACAATGGGATCCAGGTTCCGGGCGATGCTGAGGCCCGCCAGGAGCCCCAGGATCGTCCCGGCCGCCCCGATGATCATTCCCTGCACGATGAAGACGGTCGTGAGGCTCGTCCCGGTGGCGCCCATGGACTTCAGGACGGCGATCTCCTTCCGCTTCTGCATCACCAGCATGATCAGCGTGCTGATGATTCCAAATGCCGCCACCAGCACGATCATGGTGAGGATCACGAACATCACGATGCGCTCCACCCGCAGCGCCGAGAAGAAGTTCCGGTTCAGCTCCATCCAGGTCCGGGTGAAGTACGGGAACTTGAGGCGCGCCCGGACGGTCTCGGCGACTTCGGCCGCCCGATAGATGTCTGTGACCCTGACCTCGATGCCCGAGACGGCGGGCCCCATGCGGAAGAGCTGCTGAGCGGTGGGAATGGCGACCATGGCCAGCTTGGAGTCGAACTCGGCAAACCCGACCTGGAAGATGCCCACCACGGTGAACCGGCGCATGCGGGGCATCACCCCCAGGGGAGAGAGGTCCCCGCCCAGGGGCAGGAGCACGTCCACCGGGCTTCCCACGCTCACGCCCAGGCTGCTGGCCAGGTACGAGCCGAGGACGATCCCCTCCGGGGGAAAGACGGGGCGGGGGCTGGCCATGGCGGCGGTCAGCTCCTCGCTCGCGCCCCTGAGTGTCTTGCGGAAGTCGGTCGCCTCGACGGCCGAGGCCAGGTCGATCCCCCGCAGGACCGTGCCCGCGCTCCGCCCAGCGGCCGTCAACAGCACCTCGTTGTAGGTGAAGGGCGAGGCCGCCCTGACGCCCGGCACCTCCCGCACGGCCGCCAGGGCGGCGCCCGGGTCCTCGATCCCCCGCTCGCCGTAGCGCAGGACCCAGATGTGGGCGTTCGTCCCCAGGATCTTGTTGCGGAGATCGAATTCGAACCCGCTCATCACCGCCATCACCACGATGAGGGCCATGACCCCCACGGCCACGCCGGCGATGGAGATGAAGGTGATGACGGAGAGGGAGCGCTGCCGCCGCTTGGCCCTCAGGTAGCGGAGGCTGATGAAGACCTCGTACGGCAGGGACCAGGCCATCCGACCGCTACCCCCCATCCCCGCTCTTCGCGAACCCGTTCGCGAAAAGCCGGGGGCAATGACCGAACCCCAATCCCGCCAAGGCGGGATGACCAACAGGGAAGATACTCCACGGGCCGGGGTGTACCGGCATTGGGAATTGGTCATTGGTCATTGGTCATTTTCCGTAGTCTCGGGGCCCCGGACTTCCGGCCTGAGCAACGGGAACAGGATCACGTCGCGGATCGAAGGGGAATCGGTGAGCAGCATGACCAGGCGGTCGATCCCGATCCCCTCGCCGGCCGTGGGCGGCAGCCCGTATTCCAGCGCCCGCAGGTAGTCCTCATCCATGCAGTGGGCTTCCTCATCGCCGGCGGCCCGCGCCTTGGCCTGGGCCTCCAGCCGGCGCCGCTGCTCCCGGGGGTCGTTCAACTCGGTGTACGCGTTGGCAATCTCGAGGCCGGCCACGTACAGCTCGAAGCGCTGCACGTAGCGGGGATCGTCCCTCCGGGCCTTGGCCAGCGGTGACAGCTCCGCAGGAAAGTCGGTGACGAAGGTGGGCTGGACGAGCTGTTCCTCCACCCGGGCCTCGAAGAGCTCGACCAGGAGCTTGGCCCATCCCCAGGTCGGCTTGACCGGGATGCCGTGCGCCTCGGCGGCGGCCCGCAAGCCGTCCTCGCTCTGGACCTCCTGGGAGCTCAAGCCGCCCAGCTTCACCAGGGCCTCTTCCAGGGTCAGGCGCGGCCACGGCGCGGCGAAGGAGACCTGGCGCCCCTGATAGGGGATGGTGTCGCTGCCGCAGACGGCCCGGACGACCTGGGGCAGCAGCTCCTCCGTCAGGGCCATGAGGTCCTGATAGTCGGCGTAGGCCTGGTAGAACTCCAGCATGGTGAACTCGGGGTTGTGCTGGGTGGACAGCCCCTCGTTCCGGAAGTTCCGGTTGATCTCGTAGACCCGCTCCAGCCCGCCCACCACGCACCGCTTGAGATGGAGTTCCGGGGCGATGCGCAAGTAGAGGCTGAGGTCCAGGGCGTTGTGGTGGGTGACAAAGGGCCGGGCCGCGGCGCCCCCCGGGATGGGGTGCATCATCGGCGTCTCGACCTCGAGGAAGCCGCGGGCATCGAAGAAGCGGCGGATCTCGGCAATGACGTGCGCCCGCCGCCGGAACAACTCCGCCACCGGCGGGTTGGCGATCAGGTCCACGTAGCGCTGGCGATAGCGGACCTCCACGTCGCTGAGGCCATGCCACTTGTCGGGCAGGGGGCGCAGCGATTTGGCCAGGAGGGTGAGATGCTCCCCCTGGATCGTCAACTCGCCCGTCTTGGTCCGGAAGAGCCGCCCCCGCACGCCCAGGAAGTCGCCGACGTCGATGCGCCGGAACAGCTGATAGGCCGACTCGCCCACCACGTCCTGGCGCACGTAGATCTGAATCTTGCCGGTCTGGTCCTTGAGGTGGGCAAAAGACGCCTTGCCGTGCCCGCGCAGCGACAGGACCCGCCCGCCCAGTGTCACGGGTTCGGCCACCGCCAGCGCGGCCTCATCGGCGGTGGCGTAACGGCTCGTCAAGTCGCCTGCCAGGTGGGTGACGGGAAAGGTACTGGGGTAGGGATCAATGCCGTCGCGACTGAGTTCCTCCAGCTTCTTCAATCGCTCGCGGATGAAGGCATTCGCCTCGTCCACACGTCCTCCAGATGATCGGGCGGAAGATTGCCAGGTCGCCTTCAGCAGTCAGCCGTCAGCCTCGGAAAAGGCTAGCGCGGGAATTCGGAAGGCGAAGGCAATTGCCCTCGTTGTCCGCCTGCAAGCTGAAAGCTGATAGCTGAACGCTGAGATTACGTAACGTGCGGCGATTATAGGGGTCGCCCCAAGGGCAGTCAAGGATGAGCATTCGGCTGTTCGCGCGCATCCGCCGGACCGAACCGTCGAATTCCCGGACGACCGGACGCGTCTGCCGGAGCGTCGGGCCGGGGGCTAGGTACCCTTGACCTTCAACCGGGATTCGTTCTCGGCGATGAACCGCTGGATCTCATCGGCCATGGCCAGGAGCTTGAGCCACTGCTCCTTGTACAACGTCACGGGGAAACGTCCCAGGCCGTAGACCGAGACGGCGCCCTTCTCACTGACCTTGATGGACGTTTGTCGAGTCACCTTGGCCTTGAGCGCCTCGTTTTCGGCGCGCAACCGCTCCAGTTCCGCTCGAACATCCTCGTCCGGCATGGGTCACCTCCCGCGATGCGAACCCCGTTCCGAAAAAATTAACCGCCAAGGCGCCAAGAACGCCGAGGGGGGACGCGGCATTTTGGCAGAGTCACGGAAACTGCAAGACCCCCTAAGAACCCGGTTTCGCGTTTTCCGTTCGGGAGACAGCAAGATCATCTCTTGGCGACCTTGGCGTCTTGGCGGTTCGGGTTAGGTCGCCTTCTCGGGCGGCGTGAAGAGGAACGACTCGATGAAGCGATCCAGGTCGCCGTCCAGCACCGCGGTGACGTTGCCCGTCTCCTCGCCCGTGCGATGGTCCTTGACCAACTGGTAGGGCGCCAGGACGTAC
>METI01000044.1 GCA_001771285.1 candidate division NC10 bacterium RIFCSPLOWO2_12_FULL_66_18 | reverse complement strand
GTCTGTCCTCGGATGCCTGCTTCATGCGAGATATACTACGTTGGTCGAAAAGTCTGATTCCTTATCTACACCACCCATCGGTCTCACGCCGCCAGGCGGGAGCCATCGCCGCCCCCCGCCGGACTGCCCACGTGACATGACCGCGGGTATGGGCCGTGACTGTCGTGTGCCGAGATCCGGTTGCCACAACGGCGCATGGTCGACCGCAGCTCGCGTATCGGAATCCAGCGCGACCGCTGGGGCGAGGAGAAGCATCCCCAGGGTCGGTGGACACCCATGGGGGCAGGCCCGCTTGACCGGTGGCCAACTGGCGTGTATGATATGGCCAGATGAAAGGAGGGTCGCCATGGCCGAGTCTCTCAAAGGGATCAAGCGAAAAGTCGACCGCGCCTTCCGGGTGACCACGCCCCTCCCGGCAGGTGCAGGCCGGCATGCGTACGCACGGATCCTCGGTCTCACATCGCACACGCCTGCCCTGATCCGCCAGATCCAGGAGGGCATCCCCTTCAAGGCGCTCGAACGGCTTCAGCGCACCTTCGCCTTGAGCACGGACGAAGTCATCCTGCTCGTCCAGATTCCGCAGCGGACGCTGACCCGGCGCCGTGAGGCCGGCCGCCTGCGCGCCGACGAATCGGACCGGCTCCTGCGCGGAGCTCGCCTGATGCACCGCGCGACTACGCTGTTCAATGGAGACCGGGCCCTCGCCAAGGAGTGGATGACGAGCCGACAGCCCACGCTCGGCGAGGCCGTCCCCCTGGAGCTCGCCAGCACCGAACTCGGCGCTCGGGAAGTCGAAGACGCCCTGGGCCGCATCGAGGACGGAGTGTTTGCCTAGTGCCCACCGCGTGGCGGATCACCACCACCAGCGACGCCACCCGCGCCTTCAGCGGCGACGGGGCGCGCCTCTACGGCGGCCGCTGGAACTCAAAGGGAGTCCGGGTGGTTTACCTCGCGGACTACGTGTCCGCAGCGGCCCTCGAGCAACTGGTCCAGGTGGGATCGATCCGGGCGCTCCCGGTCTACCACCTCTTTGCCGTTACGCTCCCGGCGGATGCCGTTCAGCCGGTCGATCTCCAGACCCTCCCGCCGTCCTGGCACGCCCCCAATCGGGACCCGATGGTCCAGGCGGTGGGCGACGGATGGGTGGCATCTGGCGAGTCCCTGATCCTCCGGATTCCGAGTGCCATAGTTCCCCATCACGCCAACTACCTCCTCAATCCCGGTCACCCGGACTTTTCCATGCTCATCATCGCGCCCCCGGAGTCCATCGCGCTTGATCCCCTCCGACGGCGCATTGTCAAAGCCGCGGCGCACTCCTGACATCCCCGACCGGCTTTCCCGGTCACAGCTAGGCTCCTACGGAGGGGACGCTGCGTTATTAGTCAAATCTCTCTATGGCCCACCCGAGACACTTCTCGTGCTAATCCCTCAGCGCCCCCCGCCCCCGGAAACAGAGCGGCCCTCCGCCGAATCGAAGGCTTTCCGAATTCACCTGTGGAAGCCTGCCTCTCCCCATCCGGTACCCATCTCGCCTGGTCTCGTCTTCACGCTGCCTTGACGACGCGGATCTGACCGCGCAGGCGTCCGCGCGACCCCGCCTTGACGACGATCTCCACGTCCTGACCTAAAGCCGCCAGAAACCGCATCAGCCGATCACTGGAGAAGCCGGCAAGGCGCCCGTTCATGAGGGCGGAGACCTTGGGCTGGTCAAGCCCGATGAGCTGCGCCGCCTACAGCTCATGCCTCGTCTTGTGCTGTGCTGCCAGACGCTGAATCTGCTCCAGATGATTCAAGTCATGGCCGGCGAGCGTTTCCAATTGCACCCGCAGGGTGACGACCCCTCGCTCCGGGTGGAATCCGGTCCGCCGGAAGTCCTTCGTGGAGGCAAGGCGAAACAGCCGAACCTGTGATCTCCGCAGGAGACGAAAGCGTTCGATGGTTTCCGTCACCGACTCCTTCTCGCGCGCCCGGCCGGTGGCCCACTTCTCCTGATCGAAGGGGACGAGTGTGGGGTGATCCTCGAACGCGATCCAACGCGCCCGGCAACCCATGACCATTTCGGTGTCCGCCAGGTGGCTGATGATCTCCTGAATCGACCACTTGCCCGGAGCCGGGCGTTTGGCAAGCTGCCTGGGGGTGAGCCCGCGAATCAGAGAGACGATCTTCGTAGGAGTGGCGGCCGCGACTGTGAGTGGATCGCGATTCTCCAGGTACTTCGCGTAGGGGTTCACGACTTCCTCCCTTTCATTCGGTGACGAACGACCGCTGATCGATTCTGCGACTGAATTGGGACAGGCGCGAGGCATTACTTTCTCAAAAATCCTCCTTTGTCGCAAGAAGGAATCCCTCTGACACGTTGGGGGAATTGCACCTTGCCGAATGGTTTTCAGTTCGAGCCCTGCCTTGTACTAGTACTAGTTGTACTAGGGGACGTACTAGGGGACGTTGCAGTCTTGGTCGCCTTGTGCTAATCTGGAGCTCCAATGCCGCGCCAGGCCCGCTTGGATGCTCCTGACACCCTCCACCACGTCATGGTGCGGGGGATCGAGCGGACGACCATCTTCCGCGACGACCGGGACCGGGCCGCCTTCGTCGCCCGTCTGGCCGACCTGGCGACGCAAGGCGCCCTCAGCGTCTATGCCTGGGCGCTGCTCCCGAATCACGCGCACCTCCTGGTCCGCACCGGGACGCGACCCCTCGCCCGGAGCATGCGAAGCCTCCTCACAGGCTATGCGGGAGCCTTCAACCGCCGCCACAAGCGCGTCGGGCACCTTTTCCAGAATCGGTACAAGTCCCTCGTGGTGGAGGAGGAGCCCTACCTCCTGGAACTGGTCCGCTACCTCCACCTGAACCCGCTCCGCGCGCCGGTGGTGCCCACCCTCCGCGCCCTCGATCGGTATCCCTGGACCGGCCACAGCGCCCTCCTGGGGACCGTCGCCCGGCCCTGGCAGGACACGCGAACGATCCTGCGGCAGTTCGGCCCCACACCCACCCGCGCCAAGCGGGCGTACCGGATCTTCGTGGGCGCCGGGCTCCTTCAGGGCCGGCGCCCCGAGCTCCAGGGTGGGGGCCTCATCCGAAGCCTGGGCGGCTGGGCCGCCGTGGCCGCCCTCCGCCGGGGGCGGGAGGCCTACGCGGGGGATGAGCGCATTCTCGGGAGCCCCGGCTTCGTGGAACAGCTCCGGCGGGAGGTCGAGATCGCCCACCCCGCGCCCGCGCGCCGGCTCGCGCTCGCCACCCTGGTCGGCCGCGTCTGCGCGCACGTGGGGATCGCCCCCGATGCCCTTCAGGGGGGCGGCCGCACTCCGGCGGTCACCCGCGCCCGCGCCGGGATCGCCTACCTCTGGGTGGAGTGCCTCGGCCACCCGGGGCGCCCCCTCGCCCCGGTGCTGGGCCTCCACCCGGCCGTGGTCTACCAGGCGGCCCGCCGGGGGGCGGCGCAGGCGCGGGAGTGGGAGGGGCTTCTGACGAGGATACGCAAGACGACGTAGACTGCAACGTCCCCTATTCCTCCCCATTCCGTTGTCCCCCATTCCGTCCTGAGATCCCAATTCCTCTTCTGGCAAGTAAGTCGTGGATTTATCATCCGACGGCAGATCACAATCAACACCTGTACTGAACGGCTAGATTAGCGAGACGGGGGCATTGTCGCTTGACACCCGCGAAGACCATCGATAGAGTTATTTCCGGTCCCGGGACAACCCAACGCGTGGGCCAGCGGCGGGGACGCGGCAGCGCCCCTCACGGTGAGCAGATGACTGACAACAGGAGAGGAGGCACACAATGGGAGACAAAGGCGGCAAGAAGGATAAGAACAAGAGTCAGAAACAGATGACACAAAAACAGGACCAAAAAACAAAAAGGAAGCAGGACAAGCAACAGAAACGCACCCCGTAACAGGAAGCAGGATTCAAGCGCGAGAAGACCACAGTTCCTGATGTCGTTCGATTCCTGATACTGGAACTTCAGAAAGACAGAGAGACCAACCATGCCATGCAGGCGACACCAAACGGCGCGCCTGATGGCTGACGTTAGGCTGCGAGGGCGCTCGACCAACTGGCTCAGAGATTTCAGATGGACGGTAGAAAACGAGTTGACATCAACCCGGGAACCCGGGTGCAGGTCGCCCAGAAACAGGATCAGCGTTCCGGGAAACTGACAGAAGGAACCGTTCGCGAGATTCTCACCAATTCGGCCACTCACCCTCACGGCATAAAAGTGCGCCTGGTAAGCGGAGTGGTCGGCCGCGTGAAGGTGATAATCCCTGAACGCTAGTGATCCACGACGAGGCGAGCAGCGAGTCCCGGCAATCGCTTAGCCTTCTCCTACTGAAATAAGCTGCCGGTCAACTGTGAGCTCCGCTTTATGACCGCCTAATCCCGCGTTCCAGCGAACCGGCGGGGAGTCGGCCTGAGGTCCTAAATTCATGAAGACGTTTTCAGTTGCAGCCTGGTGCTTTGGGATCTCCCCCGCCGGCCGCTAAATTTCGTCGTTGGTCCTCACGCCAGCGAAACCCTCTGCTCGCAGTCCCCAGATTTGCCTTTGTTGGGGAGCCACGCAGGACTCGCACCGGACAGCCCGTCTGGCGCCCACCGTCTTTCCGGCTATTGCGGTTGACACCCAGCAACACCTTCGATACGCTTCCCTCCGAGGCCTCCCGCTTTTGCATTTGGTGGGAGTCTCGCTCCCCGAGATCCCTTCCCGCACACATCCGGCCTCCGCGCCGTTCGGTCGGCGGTTTTCCCTCGAGCCCGCGCAGAACCGCTTTCGGTGTCGCCCCCGAGGACTGCGGGGTGCTATGCGGAAACCAGATATTCGATAGTACGATAGCGGCGAGACCCGACGAACCACGGCGGGGATCCGCGGGCAGCCCCGCCACACACTCTCACAACTGGAAGTTGAATGCGGCGTGTTGCGGTGATCGGCGCAGGTGCGGCCGGATCGATGGCGGCGATCTTCGCAGCATCCGCCGGCGCGCAGACGCTGCTTCTCGAGCGCACCAAGGACGGCGGACGCAAGATTCTCATCAGCGGCGGCGGCCGATGTAACGTCCTGCCAGTGCGGGTCGACGAGTCTCGCTTCGTAACCGACTCCTCACCCAACATTCTGCGCAAGATGGTCCGTTCATGGCCTCTGCGAGAGCAGATCGCCTTCTTCGAGGGCGAACTGGGAATCCCGCTCGTTGAAGAAATGGAGTCGGGGAAACTCTTCCCGGCATCGCACCGCGCCCGCGACGTGCGGGACGGACTGCTCGCGCTCGCGGTACGCAGAGGCGTGCGCATAATGATGAATACGGTGGTTACCGGATTCGCGCCCTCCGCGGCGGGTTGGCGGATAGACCGGGAGGGGGCGCCGCCGTTGGAAGCGGATGCTGTGATCGTGGCGACGGGTGGGCTGTCTGTCCCGAACACGGGAAGCGATGGGCTCGGCCTCACGGTTGCCGAGCGGCTAGGTCATACGGTGCACCCAACGTACGCGGCGCTCACCCCGATCACCGCGGAGCCGGCTCCGTTCGCGCAGCTTGCGGGGGTGTCGCTGCCGGTCACGCTCACCGCTCGCGCAGGCGAGCGGACCGCCACGGCGACCGGCGGATTTCTCTTCACGCATCACGGCTATAGCGGACCGGTGGTGCTCGATGTATCCCATGTCGCTGTGCGCTCCCGCGCCGAGAAGGCGTCCCAGGCGCGTATACTCGTGCGGTGGACGGGACTCGGCGAAAAGGAATGGGAGTCGGCTCTGCGCCCCCAAGGGTCTCGCACTGTGGCGGGTGCGTTGCGAGCGGAGCTGCCGGATCGGCTCGCGAGGGCGCTGCTGGATATGACGAGCGTAGACCCGGCGCGCGTGCTCTCGGAGCTGCGCCGTGATGAGCGGCTCCGCGTGATAGAGACGCTCGTGCGCGGCGTGCTGCCGTGGACGGGAGACGAAGGCTACAAGAAGGCCGAAGTGACCGGCGGCGGGGTGAGCCTTTCGGAAATCGATCCGAGAACGATGGAGAGCCGAAAGCATCCTGGCCTGTTCCTTTGCGGTGAGATGCTCGACGCGTTCGGCCCAATCGGCGGATACAACTTTCTCTGGGCGTGGGCGACAGGACGCGCCGCGGGACTCGGCGCCGCGGCCGCAGGCGGGAAGACCGTTCGGTAGTTCGAGGGATCGATGGTTCGGTTGTTCACGAACGCCCGAACAGCCGAACGCCTTTTGTTCTAGGTCGGCGCGACCACGTGCGTGGGTTTTCCCTTCAGGAAGTTCTCGATGTTCTCGACGGCCATGGCCAGGCCGATCTGGATGACCTCGGGGGTCATGCCGGCGGTGTGCGGGGTCAGGAGCACGTTGGGCAGGGTCGTCAGAGGGTGCCCCGACGGGAGCGGTTCTGTCTCGAAGACGTCCAGCCCGGCGCCGACGAGCTTCTTTTCGCGCAGGCATTCCACCAGTGCCGCCTCGTCCACCAGGCTGCCCCGGGCGGTGTTGACCAGGATCGCGCCAGGCCTGACGTGGGCGAGGCGCGCCCGGTCCAGGAAGTGGTGCGTGTCCGGGGTCGCCCGCAGGTGGAGCGAGATGACGTCCGAGGTGCGTAGCAGCTCTTCGAGTTCGATGTAGCGGAAGCCAAGCCTCGCGGCAAGGCTCGAATCGGGGTGAAACGTCCAGGCCACCACGTCCAGCCCTAGCCCCTTGCCCATGGCCGCGACCTCGCGTCCGATGAGGCCGGTTCCGATGGTCCCGAGGCGCTTTCCCCGAAGCTGGGGGACCAGGTTCCGGGGCCAGTCACCCTGCCGAATCGCCTGGTCAGCCGGTGCGAGTTGCTTCACCACGGCCAGCATCAGGGCCACGGTATGCTCTGCCACCGCGATGGCATTCGCCCCTGGCGTGTTGGTCACACTGATCCCGCATGCTGCCGCCGCCTTGAGATCTACGTTGTCCGTCCCCGTGCCCCAGATGGAGATCAACCGGAGCTTCGGGCAGGCCTGGAGGACGTCCGCCGTGAACCGGGTCCGCCCCCGGATGTTCACAGCCACCTCTGCGTCCCGCAGCCGATCCGTCAGCACCGTCGGATCGGTGGCATCCGAGTCATACATCCGGACCTCGCCGATCCGCCGCAATCGTTCCAGGGCGGGGGTGTCTGCCATGGCCGGGGGATTGTCGTCCGGCACCACGATCAGCATGGGAGCCTCTTCGAAAGGATAAGCGGGTGCTGGTCTGAGATACGGAGTATTCACTCAGAGCCGGTGAAGAGTGGCACAAGGGATAGTTCGAGTCAACGCGATTTCCCGGGATCGGCCGAGGGAACCCACCCTGGAAAATCTTTCTTCTTGCGGCCCGACTCGGAGCCGTGGTAACTAGCAGCTACACCTCCCCGAACGGACGGAATCTCACATGAGAATGCCCCTCCGGCGTCGGTCCGGCAGACCAGGTGGCACGCGAAGACGAGCAAGGGAGTCAGGCTCCTGCCAGATGCTACCGCTGAAAAGCGCAATCGGAGGCGAATAAATAGCAACAACAGCCGAGCGCGCGAAAGTCCGCATAGTATAGCATCAGGTCGAGCTTCGACGAAACCCGTAAGGACCTTGGGGAGGGATCCTAATGGGGTCGGCCGGTACCATTCTCGTCGTTGACGATGACGCCGGGGTGCGGGAGGCCCTGACAGCCGCCCTCGCTCTTCGCTACGCCGTCCAGACGGCCGCAACCGCCTCGGCCGCCCTCGATTCCCTCAGCGCTCACCCCTTCGACCTGATCCTCCTCGACCACAGGCTTCCTGACTTAGCCGGCACGACACTCCTTCAGATCATCAAGCGCTTCTTCCCTTCAACCCTGGTCATCCTGATGACGGGGTTCGGGTCGGAGGAGGTCGCCATCGAGGCCCTGAGGGGTGGAGCGCGCGACTACCTGCGGAAGCCAATTGATTGCCGCCAACTCTATGCCCGCATAGAAGCTCTGCTGGCCATCCGTCTGGCCGAGCCGGCTCGCCGGCACCA
>METI01000043.1 GCA_001771285.1 candidate division NC10 bacterium RIFCSPLOWO2_12_FULL_66_18 | reverse complement strand
TGTCAGCCTGCGCCACTCGGGTATTACCAACAGCCTGTTTGCTGCTCAACGCGTCAAGGATGCGGTGGTTGACCAATTTCGAGACGTGTGCGGCGAGAGACCGTCGGTGAACGTTGAGCGGCCGGACCTGCGTTTGCGCGTCCATGTGGATAAGGCCCGAGCCAGTCTGAGTATTGACCTGTCGGGAGACAGTTTACACCGGCGCGGGTACCGGTTGGCCCAGGGACAGGCGCCGCTCAAAGAAAATGTGGCGGCAGGTCTTTTGGTTTGGGCCGATTGGGCCACCATCGCATCATCCGGCGGCGCCTGCGTGGATCCGATGTGCGGCTCTGGCACGATACCGATCGAAGCGGCCTGGATGGCCACCGATACTGCGCCAGGACTGGGGCGCAAATATTTTGGGTTCCTGGGTTGGCGCGGCCATGAACCCGCGCTTTGGCTGCGGCTTTGCCAAGAAGCGCGGCACCGTCAAGAGGACGGCCGCCGCCATGCGCCGATCGTGGTGGGATACGACGTGGACGCGCAGAGTGTCCGCGCGGCGACGGCGAATATTGAACGGGCAGGCCTGCGCGGCCTCGTGCATATCGAGAGGCGTGATATCGCCAACTGTCAAGCTCCCACAGGCGTCAAAACCGGCGTCGTGATCATGAATCCGCCCTACGGCGAGCGTCTGGGCGAGTTGGATGCCCTCAAGGTTCTCTATACGCGGTTGGGCGTGGAGTTGAAGACCAAGTTCCCGGGTTGGACAGCCTACGTGCTCACCGCGAGCGAGATTTTGGGCAAGCGCTTGGGGTTGCGGGCCCCCCGTTCGCATCGGTTTTTCAATGGGGCGTTACCCTGCCGTCTGTTGTGCGTGCCGATTCGTCTCGCCGCGGCCGCAATTGAGTCGTTGACGGAATCGGCAAAGGGAGCGTCGGCCGCCGTGGTGAAGCCTCACGGCCCGCTCTCGCCATCCGGCGACACAATGTTCGCCAACCGGCTGGCAAAAAATCTGAAACGTTTGAGGCCCTGGGCCAAACAACATGGCATTTCATGTTTTCGAGTCTATGATGCCGACCTGCCCGAGTTCGCCGTAGCCATCGACGTCTACGAGCAATGGGTGCACGTCCAGGAGTACGAGGCGCCGGCGACGATCAATGCGCTGCGGGCCGCCGCCCG
The DNA here is from genome assembly GCA_001771285.1 of candidate division NC10 bacterium RIFCSPLOWO2_12_FULL_66_18. Classification (GTDB taxonomy): domain Bacteria; phylum Methylomirabilota; class Methylomirabilia; order Methylomirabilales; family 2-02-FULL-66-22; genus 2-02-FULL-66-22. The sequence goes on along the minus strand of METI01000043.1, from coordinate 15,077 downwards.
TTTGCGCGGCGTTATGGGGCAACTGCCGGATCTTTTGGACGTACCCAAAACCCATGTGATGCTCAAAATACGACGGCGGAAAAGGGACCGCAGCCAATACCTGCGTTTTGACGCACAAGAGAAATTCCACGCCGTGCGGGAGGGGAACTGCCGGTTCCTCGTTAACCTGTCCGATTACCTCGATACCGGTCTTTTCTTGGACCATCGGCGCACACGCGCGCTGATACAGCAGTTGGCACACGGGACACGTTTTTTGAATTTATTTGGCTACACCGGCGCGGCCAGTGTTTACGCGGCAAAAGGGGGCGCCCGCTCAACCGTGACCGTGGATATGTCCAAAACGTATTTGGCATGGGCCGAAAAGAATTTTGAACTCAATGGGCTTTCACGTCGGACCAACTCCCTGATCGACGCCGACTGCCTGGTATGGATGGAGGCGGCGCACGGTCCATTTGATCTCATTTTCTTGGATCCGCCGACGTTTTCGAATTCCAAGCGCATGCGTCAGACGCTTGACGTGCAAAGGGATCATGCATGGTTGATCAAAAAAGCCATGAAGCTTTTGGCACCCGGCGGCACGATGATCTTCTCAAACAACTTCCGCCGTTTCAAAATGGATGCGACCACGCAGAATGCATTTGAAATCCAAGATATCACCCGGGCGACTATTGACGCCGATTTTTCGCGCAATCCGCGCATTCACCATTGCTTCCGAATTCGGGCGCGGTGAGCGGGTAGGGGAGTCGCCGAGGCCGCCTCCACGTCCAATCCTTCCCGCCCGAACGTCCAGAATTCACGCGACATCCATCGCCCGCGGTCCTTCCACCCCCTCGACCGGGACCCGCTTGGTCAGACAACCTCCCCTCGCCGGGAAGCACCCTGGAAAAAAGTTTCAGACCCGCAAGAAAAATGTTGACTCAACTTTTCAGTGCGATGTAGTCTGCCGCATGCTTTCATCCCGCCGGACCCCGCAGATCGTCCCCCGCGGCAACGTTCCCGGGTGCTTCGTCCGCATCCGCAGCGGGTTCCGCTCCCTGTCGAAGGGCGAACAGATGGTGGCCAAGGCGATCCTCCAGGATCCCCAGGCGGTCATCCTGGGGTCCGTCACCAGCCTGGCGCGCCGGAGCCGGACGAGCGCGGCCGCGGTGAGCCGCTTCTGCCGCAAGCTGGGCTTCGGCAGTTTCCCCCGCTTCAAGATCCGGCTCTCCCAGGACCTGGCCTCACCGACCGCGGACATCCACGAGGACGCCGCCGTCGGGGACAGCATCGGCGAGATCACCCGGAAGGTCTTGCACGGGAACATCCAGACCCTCTCCGACACGCTCCAGGTGCTGGACGAGAAGGCGGTCGAGCAGGCGGTGGACCTGCTGAGCGCGGCGTCGCGGATCACCTTCCTCGGCATGGGCGGATCGGGCATGGTGGCCCAGGACGCGGCCCACAAGTTCATGCGGACCGGCACGCCCGTGGTGGCGTATACCGACCGGCACCTGCAATTGATCCACGCCGCCCTGCTGGGAGGCGCAGACGTGGTGGTGGCGGTCAGCCATACCGGTCACAACCGGGATCTCCTGGAGGTTCTGCAGGTGGCGAAGGCGGCCGGGGCGCGGATCATCGTCATCACCCATTACGGCCCGTCGCCGATCGTCAAGCTGGCGGACGTGGCCCTGCACACCATGGCCCGGGAGACGGCCTACCGCCGGGAGTCCCTCTCCTCACGCATCGCCGCCATGGCCATCGTGGACGTCCTGTACGTGGGCGTGGGGGTGCGTCACCACCGGGACGTGGTGAAGAACATCAAGAAGATCCGGCACGCCATTCTGCGGACCCGGATGTGAGGTGCGACCGGGCGGGAACGGCCAGCGGCGCCGTGCCCGTCACGATGGGTGGGGCCGCGCTCGCGGCGGGTCGTCGCGGGGAACAGAAGGAGGGAGGGCCATGAAGCGCCTGATCATCGGTATGGGGATGGGAACACTGACACTGATCCTGCTGGTCGGAACGGCGGTGGCGCAGCAGCCGGAGGTGACGTTGCGGGCGGGGATCATGGTGTCGAAGGACTACCCCTTCACCAAGGGGGCCCTGTACTTCGCCGACAAGGTGAAGGAGCGGACCAACGGACGGGTCAAGGTGGACGTGTACCCGGACGGCGTGCTGGGGAGCGAGATCGAGATGTTCGAGCAGGTGAAGCGGGGGGCGCTGGACATCGTGGTGACGTCGCCCGGGAATCTCTCCCCCTTCATCAAGGAGATCGACCTGCTGGACCTGCCCTTCCTGTTCAAGGACCATGCCCACCGGGATGCCGTGGCCAACGGGCCGGTCGGGAAGCGCTACGCGGACGTGATCGAGAAGAAGGGCGAGGTGGTGGTCCTGGGCTATTTCGGCGGATCGGTGCGGAACATGATCTGCCGGACCAAGGCCATCAACTCCATCGGGGACATCCAGGGCATCAAGATGCGGGTCTGGCAGTCGGCGGTGGTCATCGACACGTGGAAGGGGCTGGGGACCGTCCCCTCCGTGGTGGCCTACGCGGAGGTCTACAACGCCCTGCAGACCGGGGTGGTGGAGTGCGCCGAGAACGAATCCCTGACCTTCACCACGGCGAAATGGGCGGAGGCGGCGAAGGCGGTGGCCCTGACCCAGCACAGCGTGACCATCCGGCCTTTCCTCATGAGCGCGAAGAACTTCGCGAAGCTGTCCAAGGCCGACCAGGAGGTGGTCCGGGCGGCGGGCGCCGAGGCGGCGGCCTACGAGGTTAAGCTGGAGGTGGAGCAGGACAAGGTGGCCCGGGACCTTCTGAGCTCGAAGTACGGGATCAAGGTCACCACCCCCGACCGTAAGCCCTTCATCGAGCGGAGCGAGGCGGTCCGGCAGGCGTTCGCGAAGTCTGTCGGGGCAGAGGCGACCCTGAAGGAGATCTACGGCCTGGCGAAGTAGGGTGGCGGGAGGATCGGGGATGCCGGGGTGGCTCGCGTCGGCATCCCCGACCGCCCACTGAGGGAGGCGGTGATGGCCCGGAGGTGGCCGTGGTGTGACCGGGCGGAGGGCGTGCTGATGGGGATAGTCGCCTTCTTGGTGGGCAGCATCCTCCTCAGCGTGACCGCCCAGGTCCTCAGCCGGATCGTAGGCGTCGCCTTCCTGGTTTGGACCGATGAGGTCACCAGGATCGCTGTCGTTTGGTTAACGTTTCTCGGGTCTGCCGTGGGGGTTCGTCGCAACGCCCACTTTGTGATTGATATGTTTGTCGGAGCACTCCCTCCGCGGGCCGCTCGGGTGGCTCAGAAGGGTATTTGGGCGGCCGTCACCCTCGTGGTGCTGCTTCTGGTGTGGACCGGCTGGCAGCTCTCGGAGATTGCCATGGACCGGGTCTATCCCATCACCCGGGTGCGTCAAACCTGGGCCTTTGCCGCCGTTCCCATCGGGGGTGTATTGATGCTGCTGTTCCTCGTCGAGCAATTGGTGGCACCGCCGCCGAAGCCCTCGACGCAGGCTGGACTGAAAATGGCATGATCCCGACCCTCGTCCTGTTTGGGGGCTTTCTTGTCTTCCTGGGGGTCGGCATCCCGATCCCCTTCGCCCTCATCCTGTCGTCGCTGGTCGTGTTTCTGATGAACCCGGCCACGCCGGCCTGGGTGCTGGCCCAGCGGGCCGTGTCCGGGATCGACAGCTTCGTCCTGGTGGCCATCCCCTTCTTCATCCTGGCGGGGAACATCATGAACGCCGGCGGCATCACCGAGCGCCTCCTCAAGCTGGCCATGGCGCTGGTGGGGCACATCCGGGGCGGTCTCTCTCATGTCACCGTGGTGGTCGGGATGTTTTTCGCCGGAATCTCGGGGAGCTCAGTCGCCGAATGCGCCGCTCTCTCGACCCTCTTTATCCCCTCCATGGTGCGGCGCGGGTACCGGAAGAACTTCGCCGTCGCCATGACCGCGTGTGCCTCCACGATGGGCGTCATCATCCCGCCCAGCATCCTCATGGTGATCTACGGGGCCGTCGCCAACGCGTCCATCGGGGCACTGCTGATCGGGGGGGCGGTGCCGGGGGTGCTGATCGGCCTGGCCCTCCTCGTCGAAGGGTACGTGATCGCCATCCGGCACGACTACCCGCCGGAGGTGGAGCGCTGGCTGGGCGTCCGCGCCGTATTGACCGGGCTCTGGGAGGCGCTGCTGCCCCTGGGCGTGCCGTTCATCATCGTGGGCGGGATCCTCAGCGGCTACTTCACCCCCACCGAGTCGGCCGTCGTCGCCACCCTGTACGCCATGTTCATCACCATGGCGGTGTACCGGACGGTCCGGTGGAGCGACCTGGTCAAGCTTTTCGGTGAGGCGGGACTCCTCACCGCGCTCATCTACATCACCGTGGCGGCCGCCACAGCTTTTGCGTGGCTGCTGGCATTCTACCGAATTCCCTCCCTGATTACGGAGGCCCTGCTCTCTGTCACCCGGCAGCCGCAGGCCATCTTTCTGCTGATCGTGGCCCTCTTCATCTTCCTGGGGACCTTCATGGATGCGACGCCGGCCATCCTCATCTTCGTCCCCATCGTCCAGCCCATCGCGGCGAGCGTGGGGATCCACCCGATCCACCTCGGGGTGGTGGTGGTGATGACCATGGCCTTCGGCCTGCTCACGCTCCCCTACGGGCTCTGCACCCTCATTGCCTGCGGGGTGGCGGACTTCCCGGTCCGCCAGGTCCTGGGGATGCTGCACCTCCTGATGCTGGCCGAGGTCGTCATCATCCTGCTCTCGGTGTTCTTCCCGAACGTGGTGCTCTTCCTCCCGCGCCTCCTGGCGCCGCAGTGGCTGTAAGAGTTTCCCATGATCGACGCCAAGATCCTCTCGCTTCGTGAGGCGGTGGCGAGCGTCCCCGACGGCGCCAACATGACCTTCGGGGGCTTCGCCGCCTACTTCACGCCCATGGCTTTCGTGCGGGAGATGATCCGCCAGGGCAAGCGGGACATCGAGATGACCTCGGTGGCGGAGTGCTGGGTCGCCGATCATCTGGCCGGGGCCGGCCGGCTCCGGCGCGCCCGCTTCTCCAACTTCATGTTCGAGGGCATGGGCCGCTGCTACAACTTCTCGCGCGGGGTGGAGCGGGGCGAGATCGCCGTGGAGGACTACAGCCACTTTGCCATCACCTCGCGGCTGGTGGCGGCTGCCCTGGGCATCCCCTTCCTCCCCATCAAACCCATGGCGGGGACCGACCTGATGCACACGCGGGGGTTCGAGGCGGAGAAGGCCCGGCCCTTCGCCTGTCCCTTCACCGGGGAGTCGGTATTGCTGGTCCCGGCGGCCCGGCCGGACGTCGCCGTGATCCATGCCGCCCGGGCCGACCGGGACGGCAACGCGCAGCTCTTCGGGAACACCTGCGTGATTGACGAACAGGCGCGCGCGGCCTCCCGGGTGATCGTCACGGTGGAGGAGATCGTGGACGATGGAGTGATCCGGGCGCAGCCTGAGCTCACCGTGCTGCCCGGCTTCCTGGTGGACGCCCTGGTGGACGCGCCCTTCGGGGCCCATCCCACCGGGATGTACCGCTACTACGACCCGGATTTCGCCTTCCTCACCGACTACTACGCGGCCTCCCGGGACGAGGCGGCCTTCCGGCGGTACCTGGACGAGTACGTGTTCGATGTGGCCGATCACTGGGCCTACCTGCGGAAGATCGGGATCCGCCGCCTGATGGCCCTGCGGGCCGATCCCGGGCTGGGGCTGGCGCGCATCCATGCGAGGACGCTCTCATGAGCGATGTCACCCGGCAGGAGATCATGGCCGTGGCGGCCGCCCGGGAGATCAAGGACGGCGAGGTGGCCTTCATCGGCACCGGCCTTCCCATGGTGGCGGCCTACCTGGCCAAGTTCACCCACGCGCCATCCTCGGTGCTGGTCTTCGAATCCGGGATCGTGGACGCGCGCCCGAGGGAGCTGGCCACGGGGGTGGGCGACTTCCGGCTGCTCCACGGCTGCGTCAAGGCCACGGGGCTGTACTATGCCCTGAGCCTCCTGCAGGGAGGCTTCATCGACCTCGGGTTCATGGGCGGGGCCGAGGTGGACCAGTACGGGAATTTGAACTCCACCGCCATCGGCGGGTACGCGCGGCCCACGGTCCGTCTCCCCGGCAGCGGCGGGGCGAACGATATCGGCAGCCTGGCCGGCCGGATCGTCATCCTGATGCCCCACGAGCAGAGGCGCCTGGTCCCCCGGGTGCAGTACCTCACCACGCCGGGATTCCTGGACGGGCCCGGGGGGCGGGAGCGGGCGGGTCTGCGGGGGGAGGGCCCCACGCGGGTGATCACCGACCTGGCCGTCCTGGACTTCGAGCCCCGCTCCAAGCGCATGCGCCTCCTCACCGTCCATCCGGGGGTGACGCCGGAGGAGGTGCAGTCCCGGACCGGCTTTCCCCTGCTCCGGGCCGAGACGGTGGGTGAGACGCCGGCGCCCAGCCCGGAGCAGGCGGCGATTCTTCGCCAGCGGGTGGACCCGGAAGGGATCTACATCGGGAAGAAGGGGTAGAGGAAGGAGGCGGGACAGGTGAGGTCGAAGGTGATGACCCTGCGGGACGCGGTGGCCCAGATCAAGGACGGGGATACCGTGGCGGTGGGAGGCCACACGCTTCGCCGGCACCCCATGGCGATCATCCACGAGATCATCCGGCAGGGGCGCCGGAACCTGAAGCTCATGGGGTGGAACAGCGGGATCGACATGGACATGCTCATCGGGGCCGGCTGCGTCGCCTCCGTGGAGACGTCCTACATCGGGATCTCGGCCTTCGGGTTGGCCCTGAACTTCCGCCGGGCGGCGGAAGGGGGATCCCTCAAGGTCATCGAGCACTCCGAGACCACGGGCATTGACATGTTCCGCGCCACGGCCATGGGGATGAGCTTCTTCCCGACGAAGACCCCCCTGGGCTCGGACCTGATGCAGGCCAACGAGCACCTGGCCGAGGTGATCTGCCCCTTCACGGGGGAGCGCTACGCCGCGGTGAAGGCGGCGAGGCCCGACGTGGCCATCCTCCACGCTCACACGGCCGATCAGTACGGCAACGTCCAGCTCGACCTGCAGCGCTGGCATGACAACTCGGTGGACGCGATCCTGGCCAAGGCCGCCCGGACGGTACTGGTGACGGTGGAGCAGATCGTGAGCGACGAGGAGGTTTTGCGGAACGCCCTGCTCACGGTCCTGCCGCGGACGTTCGTCACGGCCGTCATCGAGGCCCCCTACGGGGCCCATCCCACGGCCTGCGACCACCGGTACGACTACGACCTGGAGGAGGTGGGCAAATACTACGAGGCGTCCAAGAGCGGGGATGCGTTCAAGGGGTATCTGGAGGAGCGGGTCCTCGGGCCGGCGGATCATTGGGCGTACCTGGATGCCATCGGCCTCGAACGCCTGATGGCTCTCACGCGACAGAGGGTGGTGCGATGACGACTGCCGCCTACACCGTGGAAGAGTTGATGGCCTGCGTCGTGTCGCGGGAGCTCCGGGACGGGGAGCTCGGCTTCATCGGGCTGGGGACCGGGGGGCGGGCCTTCGTGATGGCGGTCGGGATCCCGACCGTGGCCATCCGCCTGGCGCAGCTCCGGGGCGTGGATTTCATCGCGCAGTACGGGGTGAAGCTGGAGCCGCTCATCGAGGAGGCGCCCGCCTGTTTCACCGACGCGGATCTCCTGGACTGGCGGTGCCGGGCCATGATCCCCGTGGAGGACGCCCTGGACATGTTCCGGCGCGGGATGATGGACTGGGGATTCGTCTCCGGCGCGCAGATCGATCCGTACGGGAACCTGAACAGCGTGTGCATCGGCGAGCAGAAGCACCCCAAGGTCCGCCTGGTGGGGGCCATCGCCCAGACGGACCACTGCGCCCACGCCAGGCACACGATGATCATCCTTCCACACGACCGCCGGGCCTTCGTGGAGCGGGTGGACTTCATCTCGGGGCTGGGATTCGGCGACGGCCCCGGGTACCGTGAGCGCTTCCAGCACCGGGGCGGCGGGCCGGGGAAGGTGGTGACCACCCTGGCGGTCCTGGGCTTCAACGAAAAGACCAGGCGCATGCAGGTGGAGTCGCTCCATCCCGGCGTCACGCGGGGCGAGGTCGAGAGGAACACGGGCTTCGCCCTGGCGTTTCCGGACCCGATCCCCACGACGCCGACCCCGACGGACGAGGAGGTCCAGCTCATCCGCACGCGGATCGACCCCAAGGGCCTGTTCCTCCAGGCGAAGGTACGCTGACGGGGCCGGGAATGCGGCAGAAGGATCCTCTCCTCCTCGGAATTGACATCGGGACCAGCGGCGGCCGGGCTCTGCTGTTCGAACCGACCGGCCGCCCGGTGGCCCAGGCGAGCCGCCCGTGGGCGCCGCACCTGCCGAGGCCGGAGTGGGCCGAGCTGGACGCCGAGGCAGTCTGGAAGGCCCTGGGGCTCCTCCTCCAGGAGCTGGCCGGTCGGGTGCCGCTCCACCGGGTGGCAGGCGTGGGGATCTCGGCGCAACTGACGACGCTCCTCCTCGACGCCACGGGTGGGCCGGTCCTGCCGGCCATCCCGTGGCTGGATCGCAGGGCCTCGGCCGAGGCGGCCCACCTCCAGCGGGAGGTGGGGCAGGGACGTCTGGCCGAGGTAGCGGGGCGGCGGGCGGCCCCGGAGCGGCCCGCGGCCGTCCTCCGCTGGATCCAACGGCACGAACCGGCCGCCTGGGAAAGGACGGCTTCGATCTCTACGGTGAAGGATTTTCTCGTCCTGCGCCTGACGGGAAAGCTGGCCACCGACGAGCCCCACGCCTCCTACAGCCTCCTGTTCGACGTCGGGAAGAAATGCTGGGATGCCGGCCTCTGCGGGCTGGCGGACGTTCCCCCGTCTCGCCTCCCGGATGTGCTTCCTTCCCCTGCGGTGGTGGGAGGGATCCGTGAGTCGGTCGCCCGGGAGACGGGACTTCCGGCCGGGATCCCGGTGGTGGCGGGGGGGCCGGACGGGACGCTGGCCACGCTCGGCGCAGGCCTCACGACGCCCGGCATGGCGGCCGACGTCGCGGGGACGACCGACGTGGTCTTCGCCTGTCTGGCGCGGCCGCGGATGGACCCGACCGGCGGGCTGGTGACGAACGCCCACGCCTGCCCCGGACAATGGGTGCTGGGCGGCCCCACCACGACCACGGGCGGCGCCCTGACCTGGTTCGCCGAGCACGTCGCCGGCACCACTGATTTCGCCGCCCTGGACCGGGAGGCGGCCGAGATCGCACCGGGGTCGGACGGCCTGCTCTGCCTGCCCGCTCTCGTGGGCGAGCGGACCCCGCTCTGGGATCCCCAGGCGCGCGGCGCCTTCGTGGGACTCACCCTGGGGCACCGGCGGGGGCACCTGACGCGGGCGCTCCTGGAAGGCGGCGCCTGCATCGTGCGCAGGGTCGTACAGGCCATCGTTCGCCTGGGGGAACGCGTGGAGGAGGTGAGGCTTGTGGGCGGCGCCGCCGGGAGCGACCTCACGGCCCAGATCAGGGCGGATGTCCTCGGCCTCCCGATTCGCCGGATGCCGGTGCGCGAGGCCTCCGCGCTCGGCGCCGCCATCCTGGCCGCGGTGGGGGCCGGCCTCTTTTCCGACGTGCCCGCGGCGGCCCAGGCCATGACCGGGGCGGGGGAGCTCATCCAGCCACGGGCCGAGCATCGCGCCCGCTACGACGAGGTCTTCGCGGCCTTCGACCGAGTGAGTGAGGCGCTGCGATCGGCGGGGAGGATCCCATGATCCGACGGATCGACCACGTGGGCGTGCTGGTCCGGAGCCTGGAGGAGCCCCCACGATCTCGTGGCCTTCATCCATCCCCGGGCCTTCCACGGGGTCTCCATCGAGCTGCGGCAGAGGACGGGGTCGGATAACGGAGGGTGATGCGCTCCACGCATGGGGCGGGTCGGTGCGGGTGGACTGTTCACAGAAGGAGGGGGGAGTCATGAGAGCGTTCGCGAGAATCGTGCTGGCCGTCGGGATCCTGGGTCTGGTGATCCTGCCGGCCGCGGGGCAGGCGGCGGAGTTCACGTTCCGGGTCGGGGTGATGAACGTGGCCGGCCACCCGGGAGACCTGGGGGCCAAGCTGTTCGCCAAGAACATCGAGAAGGCCAGCAACGGCCGCATCAAGGTGGAGGTCTTCCCGGGCGGCGTCCTGGGGACCGAGAACGAGATGTGGGAGGCCATGAAGGTCGGCACGGTGGATCTGGCCACCATCGCCCCCGGGAACATGGAGCGGTTCGTCCCCGAGATGAGCATCATGAGCCTGCCGTTCCTCTTCAAGGACTTCGACCACCTGTTCCGGGTGGTCCGGGGGCCCATCGGCGACAAGCTGGTGGATGCCGCCTTCAAGAAGGGGGATAACCTGATCATCGGGTGGTTCGGCGGGTCGGTGCGGAACCTGATCACCCGGGGCAAGGTGGTGGAGAAGCTGGAGGACCTGAACGGCTTCAAGATGCGGGTCTGGGCCTCGCCCGTGGTGATCGAGACGTGGAAGGTCCTGGGGACGGTCCCCGTCCAGGTCGCCTATGCCGAGGCGTACACCGCGCTCCAGACCGGGCTGGTGGACGGGGCCGAGAACGAGTGGTCCACCTTCACCCTGGCGAAGTGGGTGGAGCCCAGCAAGAGCGTGGTCCTCACCGAGCACATCTTCTCGCTGCGGCCGCTGGTCATGGGGGGGAAGCAGTTCCGGAGCCTGCCCAAGGACATGCAGGATCTCGTGCGGAAGGTCGGCCGAGACACCGCCGTCGAGGCGAACAAGATGGAGATGGACTACGAGGACAACGCCCGGAAGGAAGTCGAGACGAAGTACAAGCTGAAGCTGGTGTCCGTCAACCGGATCCCCTTGATCGAGCGCACGGCGGGCGTGCGGGAGACCTTCGCCAAGAAGGTGGGCATGGAGCAGGTCGTGTCGGAGATCGGCAAGCTGGCCCGCTAGCCCCAATACGGTTCAGATAAGGTTCCACAATGATGCCAGCATTCGAGCAAATCCCCCCAACCCCCCTTTACCAAAGGGGGGGCGAGAGGGGATTTCGCCCGGCTGGCGGTCTAAGTGAAGAGCATTGCCGCTAGCCCGGATTATTCGGCGCTAGGGCTGGGAGCAAGGCAATGGCGGAAGACGGCCGGCTGGGCCGCGTCTGCGCGGCGGTGGAACGGGTCCAGCAGGGATGCCTGGCCTTCGTGCTGGTGGTCCTCTTCGCGGACCTCCTGGCGCAGGTGCTCAGCCGGTTCGTCTTCCGCGTGCCGCTGGTGTGGACCGAGGAGCTGTCGCGCCTCTCCATGATCTGGATGGTCTTCCTGGGGGCGGGCCTGGCCATCCGGCGGCGCGCGCATTTCGTGGTGGAATTCGTGGTCCAAGCGCTGCCCGCCGGCGCCCGGCGGGCCGTGCGGGCGGCCATCTTCCTCCTCCTGCTGGGCGTCTCGGGGGTCTTCCTGGTGCAGGGAACGCTCTTCGCCCGGATGGGCCTGGACGTGGTGTCCCCGACGATGGACGTGCGCATGGTCTGGAGCTACGCGGCCGTGCCCGCGGGCGGACTCTTCATGGGGCTGTACAGCCTGGAGCGGCTGCTCCAGGTCCTCCAGGGGCGGGAGCAGGCATGATCCTGGAATCGACCATCCTGATCGTCGGGCTCTTCGTCCTGGTGGTGTGGGGATTCCCCATCGCCTTCGCCCTGGCCCTGATCTCCACGGTCATGATCCTGGTCACGCCGCGCATGTCGCTCTGGCTCCTGGCGCAACGCTCCTACGCCGGCCTGGATTCCTTCGTCCTGCTGGCGGTCCCCTTCTTCCTCCTGGCGGGGAAGATCATGGAGGAGGGGGGCGTCTCCGAGCGGCTCATGAAGCTGGCGCGGCCCCTGGTGGGCCACCTCAAGGGGGGCCTGGCCCACGTGACCGTCGTGGTGGGGATGTTCTTCGCCGGGATCTCCGGCTCCTCCACGGCCGAGGCGGCCAGCCTGACCACGGTCTTCGTGCCGGCCATGGTCCGGCGCGGGTTCGAGATCCGGTTCGCCACCTCGCTGGCGGCCGCGGCCTCCGTCATGGGCGTCATCATCCCCCCCAGCATCCTGATGGTGATCTACGGCGCGGTGGCCAACGTCTCCGTGGGGAGCCTGCTCATCGGGGGGGCGCTCCCCGGGGTGCTGGTCGGCCTGGCGCTGATGGGCATGAGCTATCTCTTCGCCCTCTGGTACGACCTCCCGCGCGAGACCGAGCGCTGGGCGGGACTGCGCGCCCTGATCCCGGGCCTCAAGGAGTCCAGCCTGGCCCTGCTCATCCCCGTCATCGTCGTGGGCGGGATCACCGGCGGGGTGATCACCCCCACCGAGGCGGCCCTGGTCGCGGCGGCCTACGCCCTGGTGCTGGTCCGCTTCGTGTACCGGACCCTGACCTGGCGCGACCTCTGGCGCATCTTCGGGGAGACGGCCCTCACCTCGGCCGTCATCCTGTTCTGCGTCGCCACGGCCACCGTCTTCGGGTATCTGCTGGCCTATTACCGGTTCACCAACCTGGTGGCGGCCTACTTCGAGTCGGTCACCCGCAATCCCACCCTCATCATCTCGCTGATCATCATCCTGTTCATTATCCTCGGCACCTTCCTCGACGCGACGCCGGCCATGCTGATCTTCGTCCCCATCGTGCAGCCCGTGGCCCTGTCCGTGGGGATCCATCCGGTGCATCTCGGCGTGGTCATCGTGATGACGCTGGCCTTCGGCCTGCTGACGCTGCCCTATGGTCTCTGCACCCTGACCGCCTGCGCCATCGCCAAGGTGCCCCTCTCCGAGATCCTGGTCACGCTGCACATCCTGATGCTGGGGGTCCTGGTCGTCATCCTGGTGGCGGCCTACTGGCCAACGCTGGTGATGCTGTTGCCGCGGCTGCTCGTGCCGCAGTTCCTGTGAGGCAGAGGACATGCTACTGAATGGCAGCACCAACGTGGTCACCACCCTGGGCTACCCGATCAGCCAGAGCCTCTCGCCGGCGATGCAGACCGCCGCCTTCCAGTCCGTGGGTCTCAACTGGATCTACATCGCCTGGGGGGTCCGGGCGGAACATCTGGCCGTCACCCTTCAGGCGCTCAAGGCCTGGGAGAATCACGCCGGGAGCAACGTGACCGCCCCCCACAAGGAGACGATCATCCCGCTCCTCGACGGGCTCACGGAGGCGGCGGCGCGCCTGCAGGCGGTGAACGTCATCCTCCGGCCCGAGGGGAAGATGATCGGGCACAACACGGACGGGGAGGGCTTCATCGCATCCCTCCGCGAGGAGGGGATCCCGCCCGGCGGGAAGCGGGTGACGATCCTGGGGGCGGGCGGGGCCGCCAAGGCGGTGGCCTACGCGCTCCAGGACGCGGGCGCGGCCGAGCTTCACCTGGTGAACCGGACGCCGGCGCGCGCCGAGGCCTGGGCCCCGGGCCTGGCCGCGGCGGGGAAGGCCCGGGTCTCGGTGCACCCGCTGGCAGGGGATCCGGCACGCTTCCTGGAGGGGACGGACATCCTGGTGAACGCCACCTCCATCGGGTTGCAGCCGGAGGCTGTCCCGCTCTTCGATTACGCGATCCTCCGCCCGCCGCTCGTGGTGACGGACCTGGTCTTCTTCCCGCGGGAGACGGCCTTCCTCCGGAAGGCCCGGGCGAACGGCTGCCGCACACTGAATGGGTTGGGGATGCTGCTGCACCAGGCGGCCTTGAGCTTCCAGGGGTGGACCGGGAAGGCGGCGCCGCTCCCCCTCATGCGGGAGCGGCTGGAGACGGTGCTGGCGGAGCGGGAACGGAGCGCCACCTAAGTGTTGGGTTTCGCAAATAGGGAGGGACCCATGGACCTGAAAGACAAGGTGGCCATCGTGACGGGCGGCGCGCGGGGCATCGGCGAGGCCATCGCCGCCACCTTTGCCCGGGAAGGGGCGAAGGTCGTGATCGGGGACCTCCTGGAGGCCGAGGCGGGGGAGACCGTGGAGCGCATCCGCCAGGCGGGCGGGACCGCCGATTTCCTCCGGACGGATGTCTCCTCCCGGAAGGAGATGGAGGCGCTGGTCGCCGCGGCCATCCGGCAGCACGGGCGTGTGGACATCCTGGTGAACAACGCCGGGGCCCTGGGCATCGGCAAGCTTTTGGAGACGACCGACGAGCTGTGGGACCGCATGCAGGCCATCAACCTCCGCAGCGCCTTCTACGGCTGCCAGATCGTCGCCCGGCATATGGTGGAGCGAAAGATCGAGGGGAAGATCATCAATATCTCGTCCCAGAACGGCCTGATCGTCCGGGAGAACGAGGCGGCCTACAGCGTGGCCAAGGCGGGAGTCATCGCGCTCACCCGCTGCGTGGCGGTGGAGCTGGCCCCGCACCACATCAACGTGAATACCATCGCGCCCGGCGTGGTCCGAACCAACATCAGCAAGGGACTGTTCCCGCCCGAGGCCTACGCCGCGCGGCGAGAGGCGCACATCAAGGCGGTGCCCTGGGGAGAGATCGCCGAGCCCCAGGACATCGCCAACGTGGCCCTCTTCCTGGCCTCGCCCCTCTCGCGCTACGTCACCGGGGCGGTCATCGTGGCGGACGGGGCGCTGACCATCGACAAGACCGTGATCCGGTAGGCTGCCCGCGGGAGGACTGCATGAAGATCACCGACGTCCGCACCCACATCCTCCGCAAGGCGTACGACAGCGAGGTCCTCTGGGAGCGGATGTACGACGCGACACGGGATTACGGCCAGAAGGGGACCCTCATCGGCGCCATCAGCGGGGTGGACATCGCCCTGTGGGACATCCAGCCCGACACGTGCGGGTCGGGCGGCCTCACCGAGTGCAAGCGGATCGCCGCCCTGGCCCGCGCCTTCGGGATCCAGTACTCCCCCCACGTCTGGGGCTCGGTGGTGGGCCTGGCCGCGTCGCTTCACCTCCTGGCCTCGCTGCCGCCGTGCCCGCCGACGGGGAACCCCTGGGCCTACTACCAGGAGCCGGTCCTGGAGTTCGACTGGAATCCCAGCCCGCTCCGGGATGAGCTGTCCACGCTGCCCATCGAATTCCGCGAGGGGCGAGTTTGGGTCCCGCAGGGGCCGGGCCTGGGCATCGAGATTGACCAGGACGTGCTGGGGCGCTACCGGGTGG
>METI01000042.1:15912-16139 GCA_001771285.1 candidate division NC10 bacterium RIFCSPLOWO2_12_FULL_66_18 | reverse complement strand
ATGGCCCGAATCGGTTCGTCGTAGATGAAGTTGAAGACGATCAGGATGAGCTTCATGGCGGTCCCTCCGACAGATGGGGGCCCCCTCACGCCGTTCCCCTGCCCCTCACCTTCATCCTCTCCCCGTCTGGGGGAGAGGGCAGGAGTGCTGGAGGGGGCGGTGAAGGTGAGAGCGAAGCAAGCCGACTGCTGAACGGAAGATCCCAGCGAAGGGTTGTGCGTCTGTAT
>METI01000042.1:13597-15778 GCA_001771285.1 candidate division NC10 bacterium RIFCSPLOWO2_12_FULL_66_18 | reverse complement strand
GGGTGGGAATCCAACGCAGCCGCTCCCAGAACCAGTCGGGCAGCTTGCTGAGCTTGCCGACCCGGAGGGACTGCAGGTCGTCGAAGTAGGTGTACAACACGGGGGTGACCAGGAGGGTGAGCAGAAGGCACAGGGTCTGGCCGCCGACCACGACGGTGGCCATGGCCGCGCGGGAGGCGGAGCCGTCACCCTTCCCCAGGGCGATGGGGAGCATGCCGGCGATGATGGAGATGGTCGTCATCAGGATGGGGCGCAGCCGCGCGTGATCCGCCTTGATGATCGCGTCAAAGCGGGCCAGCCCCCGCTCCCGCAGGACGTTGGTGTAATCCACCTGGAGAATGGCATTCTTCTTCACCACCCCGAAGAGCATCAGGACCCCGATGGCGCTGAAGATGTTCATGGTCTTGCCCACCACCAGGAGCGAGATCAACCCGAAGGGCAGCGACAGGGGCAGGGAGGCCATGATGGTCAGGGGATGGACGAAGCTCTCGAACTGCGCCGCCAACACCATGTAGATGAAGATGAGGCTCAGCCCCAGGGCGATCAGGAAGTTGACCCGAGCCTCAACCAGGATCTGGGCCCGGCCCAGATACTTGGTCGTGTATCCGGGCGGCAACTTCACGGCGGCAACTTTCGGGGCCATCTGCTTCACCGCCTCGCCGATTGGCAGCCGGGGGTCCAGATTGGCGATCACCCCCACCTGGCGCTCGCGGTCCAGCCGGTCAATCTGGTTGGGCCCCTTCTCCTCCGAGAGGCGGACCACGTTGTTCAGCTTCACCAGGCCCAGCTTCACGCTGGGGACATACAGGTCGCTGATCACCTCGGCGTTCTTGCGGAAGTCCTCTTGCAGCCGCAGGCGGACGACGTAC
Organism: candidate division NC10 bacterium RIFCSPLOWO2_12_FULL_66_18; assembly: GCA_001771285.1. Classification (GTDB taxonomy): domain Bacteria; phylum Methylomirabilota; class Methylomirabilia; order Methylomirabilales; family 2-02-FULL-66-22; genus 2-02-FULL-66-22. The sequence goes on along the minus strand of METI01000042.1, from coordinate 14,909 downwards.
TGATCGTCGGCCTCTTTGAACTTGGTGACCTCCTCGCCGCCCACCATGGTGCGCAGGCTGCTGGCGATGGCGTCCACGCCCACGCCCACCACGGCCGCCTTGTCCCGATCGATGTGCACCCGGATCTCCGGCTTGCGCCGGGCCAGCGTGGTGTCCACGTCCACCATCCCGGGGATAGTCCGGGCCTGGGCCGCCAGCGATTGGGAGTAGCGGTCCAGCGCCTCCAGGTCCGGCCCCCGCAGGATGAGCTGGTACGGGTGCCGGCGCGCGCCGGTCTGCCCGGTGGCGAACAGGTTCTGGACGCTGACCGTGAGGTCCGGGTACTTCGCCATGATCTTCCGGGCCTCCCGCATGACGTCCTGCTGGGAGAAATCCCGCTCGTGAAGCGGGGGGAACCCAAAGAGCTTGCGCAGGCCCAGGTGCTGGGCCATGCGGCCGAACTCGGTCCCCTCCCGCAGGGGGGTCAGGCCCACGTACAGACTGGCGTCGGTCACCGCGGCCTGCTCCCCCACTCCCACGGTGGTGAACAGGGCCCGGACGCCCTTGAGCTTCGCGATCTCCCCCTCGACCTGGCGCAGGATGCGGTCGGTCCGCTCGAGGGACGAGCCCTCGGGCGCCTGCAGGAAGATCTCGAACTCGCTCTGGTCGTCGTCCACGAAGCTCTCCTCGCCCACGTACCGGTAGAGCCAGAAGGTGGACGCCGCCGTCAGGATGGCCAGCCCCAGCACCACGGGCCGGTGAGCCAGCGATAGTCGGAGGAGCCGGTCGTATCCCCGCTCGATGATCTGGAAGAAGCGGGCCTCCTTGGACCGGTGATGCGCCCCGTTCGCCTCGGGGACCTTGAGGAAGCGGGAGCAGAGCATGGGGGTGAGGGTGAACGCCACCACGAGCGACACCAGGATGGCAGAGGCCGCGGTGATGCCGAAGCTGAAGAACAGGCGCCCGATACGACCCTGCATGAAGGCCACCGGGACGAAGATGACCACCAGCGACAGCGTCGTGGCCATGACGGCCAGGCCGATCTCCCGCGTGGCCTCCACCGCCGCCTCCATCGGGGAGCGTCCCTCCTCCTCGATGTAGCGGTAGATGTTCTCCAGGACCACCAAGGCGTCGTCAATGACGATGCCCGTGGAGAGGCTGAGCGCCAGCATGGTCATGTTGTTCAGGGTGAAGTCCAGGGCCCGCATGATGGTGAAGGTGGCGATGATGGAGGTCGGGATCGAGATGGCGGCGATGACGGCGGAGCGCAGGTTCCGGATGAACAGGAAGACCACCCCGGCGGCCAGGAAGCCGCCCAGGACCATGTGGGTCT
>METI01000042.1:0-13591 GCA_001771285.1 candidate division NC10 bacterium RIFCSPLOWO2_12_FULL_66_18 | reverse complement strand
CCTCGAAGGACCGGCGGATGAAGCGGGACTGGTCCCGGACCGTCTGGATCTTGTAGTCGGGCGGCAGGGTTCTGGCGATCTGGGTGAGGCGCGCCTTGACCGTGTCCACCACCTTGACCGTGTTGGTCCCCGACTGCTTGCGCACCAAGAGCGAGATCGCGTTCTCGCCGTTGAACCGTGAGATCGTCCGCGCCTCCTCGGTGCCGTCCACCACGCTGCCCAGGTCCCGGATGCGAACGGGCGTCCCGGTCTTGGCGGATACAATGATATCCCCGAAATCCTGCGAGTGCCGCATACGTGCCATCGTTCGCAGGACCTTCTCGTTCTCACCAAAGGTTACGCGACCACCCGGGATCTCCAGGTTCTGCCGGGCGATGGCCTGGTTGGCTTGCTCGATGCTCACGCCGTAGGCGGCCAGCTTTCGTGGATCCAGGATGACCTGGATCTCTCGCTTGCGATCCCCCACGAAGGTGATGCTTCCCACCCCGTTGATGGTCTCCAGCGGCTGCTTGATTTTCTTGTCCACGAACTCGGTAATCTCGCGGGGGTCGCGGCGGGCCGAGACCACGATGGCCAGGATGGGGGCCGAGTCCGGATCGAACTTCTCCACGATGGGCGGATCGGTGTCCTTGGGAAACTTGGACAGGATCGTGGAGATCTTGTCCCGCACGTCCTGGGCGGCCACGTCCGGATCCCGCTCCAGCACAAAGACGGCGGTCACCCGCGAGTTGCCTTCGCTGGTGCTGGAGCGCAGCTCCTCCAGGCCGTTGATGGTGTTCACCACCTCCTCGATCGGCTTGGTGACCTGGGTCTCCATCTCCTCGGGGCTGGCGCCGGCGAGTCGGGTGGTGACGGTGATGGTGGGCCGATCAATCTTGGGGAGGAGGTCCAGGCCGAGGCGCTCGTAGGAGAACCAGCCCATCACGACGAGCGCCATGATGAGCATGGTGGTGAAAACGGGTCGCTTGACGCAGAGTTCGGTCAGAAACATGGCGCACAGTCTAGGCGGCGGTCGCGGCGAAATCAAGCAGATTACACAAGCCGCCGATTGTGCAACGACCCCTCAGGGATCCGGAGCCCCCTCCCGAGGGATGGCCGAGGGCGCATCCGGCACCCCGCCGGGGGGCCGCCGGGAGGAGAGGCAGCCTCAGGGCTTGAGAGGCCTCTAGCCCGGATTATTCGTGAACTCGCGTCGTGCCTCGGGGCTGCCCCCTCACCCTTGCCCTCTCCCGCGGTGGGGAGAGGGCATCAGGAAGTGTGCCCCTCTCCCTCGATGGGAGAGGGCGCGGGTGAGGGTGTCTGGGGGCATTCGTGAATAATCCGGGCTAAGAAACCTCGGGGCGGCGGCCGCCCTCGACGCGGGACCAGCCCCAGGCGAAGCGGTCCCACACGGCCGCGGCGGGGGCTCGCAGCAGCCCCCGCACCCAGCCGCGCCTTCCCAGGTCATCGAAGAGCGAGTAGAACACCGGCGTGGCCAGGAGGGTGAGGAGGAGGGACAGCATCTGCCCCCCGATGACCACGGTGGCCATAGAGGCGCGGCCGGCCGCGCCGTCCCCCCGGCCGAAGGCGATGGGGACCATCCCGAAGACGATGGAGAGGGTCGTCATCAGGATGGGCCGCAGCCGGGCGTGGTTCGCCTCGATGATGGCCTGGAACCGCTCCATGCCGCGCTCCCGCAGCGTATTGGTGTAATCCACCTGGAGGATGGAGTTCTTCTTCACCACGCCCATCAGCATGAAGATGCCGATGATGCTGTTGAGGTTCAGGCTCTGGCCTGTGGCCGCCAGGGTGAGGAGGCCGAAGGGCAGGGTCAGGGGAAGGGAGAGCATGATCGTGACGGGGTGGACGAAGCTTTCGAACAGGGCGGCGAGCACCATGTAGATGAAAATCAGGCTCAGCATGAGGGCCATGAGGAAGTTCTGGGCGGCTTCCCCCATGAGCTTGCCGCGGCCGATATACGTCGTGGAATAGCCCGGCAGCAGTCCGATCTCCCGCACCGCGGCGTCGGCCTGGGCTATGGCCTCTCCCAAGGGCTTGTTGAAAAGGTTGGCCACGACCGTGATCTGCCGCTCGCGATTGATCCGGTCGATCTGCCCGGGCGCCTTCCCGGTGCTGAACTCGGTGACGTTGTTGAGCTGGGTGAGGCGCCCGCTCGATCCCCGCACCATGACCTGGGCGATGACCCGCGGGCTGTCGCGGAAATCCTGCAGGAGCCGCACCCGGACGTTGTACTGCTCGTCCCCCTCCCGGAAGGTGCTCACCTTCTCGCCTCCCACCATGGTGCGGAGGCTGCCGGCGATGGCCGCCACCCGGATGCCCAGGTCCGCGGCCTTCTGCCGATCGATGTGCACCCGGACCTCCGGCCGGCGGGCCGCCAGGCTGGTGTCCAGGTCCACGAAGCCCGGCCGTTTCCGCAGGCGGCCCATCACCTCCTGGGCATAGCGCTCCAGGCGGTCCAGTTCCGGCCCGCGGATGACCAGGTTGAACGGCGTCTGCTTGAAGCCGCCCCCGGAGATGAGGCTGATCTGCTGGGCGCTCACCCGCAGATCGGGGAATCGGGCCAGTGCCACCCGGGCCATCTGCATGATCTGCTGCTGCGTTTCCTTGCGTTTGGACAGGTGGGAGAGGCCCACGTAGATCGAGGCGTCGGTCACGTTGGTCACGTTCTGCCCCTGGACGCCGATGTTGGTGAACAGGGTCTCGACCCCGGGGAGTTTCTTCAGCTCCGCCTCCACCCGCCGGAGGATGTCATCGCTCCGCTCCAGGGAGGACCCGGCCGGGGTCTCGAGGACCACCTCGAACTCGCTCATGTCGTCGTCGACGACGAACTCTTTCTTCACGTAGGGGAAGATGGCGATCGTGGAGGCCACGACGACCGCCGTCAGGACCACGACGCTCTTCCGGTGTCCCAGGGCCCAGCGGAGGAGCCAGTCGTAGGTGCGGTCCAGCGCCGCGTAGAATCCGGACTGCTTGGAGGCCGCGCCGGCCCGGCCCCGGGCCTCTCCTCCGTGCGCCGGAGGTTTCAAAAGGCGGGAGCTGAGGCTGGGGATCAGGGTGAAGGAGACCAGCAGGGAGATCAGGATGGCGAAGGAGGCCGTGAGGCCGAAGCTGTTGAAGAACCGGCCCACGATGCCGGACATGAAGGCCACGGGGAGAAAGATGACGACCAGCGAGAGGGTGGTCGCCATGACCGCCAGGCCGATCTCCCGCGTGGCCTGCTGGGCCGCCTCCATGGGCCCCACCCCCTCTTCCTCCATGTACCGGAAGATGTTCTCCAGCACCACGATGGCGTCGTCGATCACGATGCCAACGGACAGGGACAGGCCCAGCATGGTCTGGTTGTTCAGGGTGAAGCCCATGTACTTCAGCAGGGTGAAGGTGCCGATGATGGAGGTGGGAATGGCCAGGGCGGCGATGAAGGCGGCTCGAAGATTCCGGATGAAGAAGCAGACCACGATACTGGCCAGGATGCCGCCCAGGATCAGGTGCTCCTGGACCTCCTTCATGGAGCGGCGGATGAAGCGGGAGAGGTCCCGGACCTCGACCGCCCGGACATCCGGGGGCAGCGTTCTCCGGATCTCCAGGAGGCGCTGGCGGACCCGGTCCACCACCTGCACCGTGTTGGTCCCCGACTGCTTCCGGACCAGGAGGGAGACGGCGTTCTCGCCGTTCAGGCGGGAGAGGGTTCGGGGCTCCTCGATGCCGTCCACGGCGCGGCCGACGTCCGCGACCCGGACCGGTGCGCCCTTGACGTCGGCCACGATGAGCCGGTTGAAATCCTCTGCCCGGTCAATCCGCCCGAGGGTCCTCAGGCCCTCCTCCCGCTGGCCCTTCGTGATCCGGCCCCCGGGGATCTCGGCGTTCTGCTGCTGCACCGCCTGCTTCACCTGCTCCACGGCGAGGCTGTAGGCGGCGAGCTTGTCGGCATCCAGTTGGATCTGGATCTCGCGCTTGCGGTCGCCGACGAAGGTGAGGCTCCCCACCCCGTTGACCGTCTCGATCTGGCGCTTGATCCGCTTGTCGGCGATCTCGGTGATCTCCCGAGCCGACCGTGGCCCGGAAACCACGATGGCCAGGATGGGGGTGGCGTCGGGGTCCAGCTTCTCGATGACGGGCGGGTTCGTCCCGGGCGGGAACTGGTCCAGGATGGTGGCCACCTTGTCCCGGACCTCGTTGGCGGCCACCTCGACCGGCTTCTCGAGGACGAAGGTCACGAAGACCTGGGAAATCCCCTCCTTGGTGGTGGAGCGCAGCTCATCAATCCCGTTGATGGTGTTGACGACTTCCTCGATGGGCTTGGTGATCTGGCTCTCCACCTCCTCGGGGGTGGCCCCCTCCAGGGTGGTGGTCACCGTGATGGTGGGAAACTCCACCCGGGGGAAGGCGTCCAACCCCAGGTCGCGATAGGAGGCCAGCCCCAACACCACCAGGGACACGATGAGCATGGTGGCGAAGACGGGCCGGCGGATGCACAGGTCACTTAAGCGCATGGAGGCTCAGCGAACGGGGAAGCTGGAAATTGGAAACTGGAAAATGGAAGCTGGCAATTGGAAATTGGTACCTGGAAAACGGGACGGGCCCGGGGGATGAGATGCGAATTTCGAACGGCTGCAATCACAGATGAACACTGAGGAAAGCCGATCGTCCGATTTCCTATTTCCGATTTCCTATTTCCGATTTCCAGTTTCCAGCTTCCGATTCCCAGTGTCCGCCTTGTCCGGGGAGGGGGCGCCACGGGCGCCGGCCTGGACCGTCACGGTCGTGCCCGTGGCGAGCTGGCTGAGGCCGGAAGTGGCCACCGTCTCACCGACCTTCACCCCCTCCAGGACCTCCACCCAGCCATCCCGGCGCTGGCCCGTCGTGACCCGCCGCTCCTCGGCCTTGCCGTCGGCGATGGCGTAGACCTTCACGATCCCCGCGAAGGTCACCACGGCCTCTTCGGGGACGAACGGCACGTTCCGCTCCATCCCGGTGATGATGGAGGCCTTGGCGAAGAAGCCGGGCTTGAGGATCCCTCCGGGATTCGGGACCGAGGCCTCCACGGTGAACGTCCGGCTCTCGACGTCCACGGCCGGGCTCACCCGGGTGATGGCGCCGGGGAACGTTCGGCCGGGATACGCCTCGACCTCTACCCGGACCTGACGGCCCGGGCCGAGTTGCGGGGCGAATCGCTCGGGGACTTCACCCTGGAGCTTCAAGGCTTGGATGGCCACCAGGCTCATGAAAGGCGTCTTCTCCTTGTAGGTCTCCCCCGGATTCACCAGGCGCTTCCGGACGAAGCCGTCGAAGGGTGCCACGATCTCAGTGTCCTTCAGCCGCTTCCGGGCCAGCTCCAGGCCCGCAATGGCCTGCTCCACGTTCGCCTCTGCGTTCTTGGCGGCAGCCCGGTCGCTCTCGTACTGGGCCTCGCTGGCCCGGAGGGACGCCACCGCCACATCGTACTGCGTCTGGGCCGAATCGCGCTGGCTGGCGGAGATGGCGCCTTCCTTGAATAGTTCCTGGAATCGCTTGAGGTTGATCTGGGCATCGGCCAAGACGGCCTGGGATCGCTCCACGTTGGCGCGGTTCCAGTCCAGCATCTGGCGGGCCCGGGCCAGCGCCTCGCGAGCCGCCTGGAGATTCGCAGCCGCGCGTTCCACCTCGAGCCGCGACTCGCGCTCGTCCAGCCTGATGAGCACCTGGTCCTTTCGCACGCGATCCCCCAGGTCCGCCAGGATCTTGTCAATGGTCGCGGGCCACTCGTTGCCCAGAGTGACCTCCGCCTGCGCCAGCAGGGTGCCGACGATCTGAACCGACCGTTCCACATCCCGCCCGTCGGACCGGGCCACGGTGATGGCAATCTTCCGTTCGCCTTGTGACGCACTGGCGGAGGATGCCCCGGTCTTCTCCCGGGAGCAGCCCACGGCGGCCAGGACGACCCCACACAGCAAGACCACGAGAATCCGTGCAGATCTCATCATGCGAGCCAGTCTCCAAAGGGTTGCGTGAGAAAACTGAGCAATTGCTCAGTCACCCTACAGAAGCAAACAGAGAGGGTCAAGGGAAATCTCGAAAAGGTGGGCGGGCCGAAGCCCTACGGCGTCACCTTCAGGACACTGTCCCCTCTTCGCACCCGGTCTTTCACCCGGATCCCGATAGCCTGCCCGACGTCGGCCCGCTGGACGGTCTGGTGCTCGACCTGGATGGAATCCACCGCCTGCGTGAGATCCGTGGTGTGCCCCTTGATGTGGATGGTGTCCCCCACGCTCAGGAAGCCCGCGGTGATCTGGATCCCGGCCACGCCGATCTTCGCGAAGTAGTCCGTGACCTTGCCGATGATCTCTTCACCCATGGCTCCACCTCCCCGAAGAAATACAATGCAACCACAGATGCACACAGATGAACGCAGATGGCCCTATCCAGGAGCTAGAGGATCAACAACTGAGTACGAATCGATGGTCGGTTGTCGGTTGTCCGTGGTCAGTTTTTCAATGATATATCTGTGTCCATCTGTGTTCATCTGTGGTTCCAACTCAGGCTACCGGATCACCTTGGCGGCCCGCATGGCGGCGATCTCTTCCGCTGAATACCCCGCCCGCAACAGAATGGCTCCCGTGTGCTGGCCCAGGGCGGGTGGGGGCTCGTGTCTGGTTCGCGACCCGCTGGACAGATGGACCGGGGTACCCGGCAGGGCCATGATCGTCCCGTCCGGCAGCGGCACCTCCGCCACCATGCCCCGGTGCAGTACTTGCGGATCGGCGAACGTCTCTGCCAGGTCATTGACGGGCGCGAAACAGACTTCCGCATCGGACAACCGCTCAACCCATTCCGCCCGGGTCCGGGTCTTGAAGATGCGGGCCAGTTCCGCCTGGATCGCGCGACCTTTGGCCTCGTCGGGCTCGGCGAAGGGGGCGAGGTCCTCCCGGCCGAGAGCCAGGCACAGATTCCGCCAGAACTTCGCCTCCAGGGCGCCCACGGTGATGTAGCCGCCGTCTTTGGTCTCGTACACCTGGTAGCCCGGGAGGCCGCCACTCAGAAAGAACCGGCCGCGTTTCGGCACTTCGCCGTTCGCCCCGAAGACGGCCGCCGGCAGGCTGAGCCAGGAGACCACCGTGTCCAGCATGGCCACATCCACGAACCGGCCTTCCCCGGTCCGCTCCCGCGCCAGGAGCGCCGCCACGATCCCGAACCCCACCATCATTCCACCTGACAGGTCGGCGATCTGGACGCCGGGCAGGACGGGCGGCCCCCCCTCTGTCCCCGTGATGCCGAGGATGCCCCCGGAGGCGATGTAGTTGATGTCGTGGCCCACCCGGTCCCGGTACGGCCCATCCTGGCCGTACCCCGTGAGGGCGCAATAGACCAGGCGAGGGTTGATGGCGCGGAGCGACTCGAATCCCAGGCCCAGGCGATCCATGACGCCCGGCCGGAACTGTTCGACCACCACGTCGGCCGTGGCGCAGAGGCGGCGGAGGACGGCCTTGCCTGCCTCTGCCTTGAGGTCCAAGGCCAGGCTCTTCTTGTTGCGGTTCACCGCCTGGAAGAGCGCCCCCTCGCCGCCGACGCTGGGCGAGAACTCGCGCGCATAATCCCCCACCTCCGGCTCCTCGACTTTGACCACCTCGGCCCCCAGGTCCGCCAGCAGCATGGTCCCGTACGGCCCCGGCAAGAGCCGCGTCAGATCCAGGATCGTGATGCCTTCGAGCAGCAAGGGCATGCCGTTTCCCTGCCCAAATTGGCGTTCAACCGTCGTAGGCGTGCGACGTTACCATTAGCCAGGAGACCGCCGCAAGGGATTTTCCCGCGGGGGCATCCGCCATCCGTGACCGTAACTTGATTTGACAAGCTTTTCCCGGATGGGATATAAGCATACGTTCTCCACCCATCACAAGAGGAGCATCGGATGCTACCGCAATCCCTCATGGGCCCCATCCTGATCGTCGTGGTCGTCCTGAGCCTGCTGGGCCAGGCCTTCCCCCTCTACACCGATTATCTCTGGTTCCAGGAGGTGAAGCTCACGTCGGTCTTCACCACCATCCTGTGGACCAAGGCAGTCCTGGCCCTCGCGGCCGGCCTGGCCTTCGCCCTCCTCGTGTACGTGAACGTGCGCCTGGCGGCTCGCTCCACCTCGGGCGACGTCCTCGTGGAGCTGGACGATCCCTTCGGCCTCCCCAGCCGCCTGGTCATCGAGCCGCTCTTCCGCAAGTTCCTGCTCCCGGGGGCCCTGATCCTGGGCTTCCTGGCGGCCTCCCAGGCCGCCGGGCAGTGGGAGACCTACCTGCGGTTCGTGAATGCCCAGCCCTTCAATGTGCAGGATCCGGTGTTCGGGCGCGACATCGGTTTCTACGTGTTTCGGCTGCCGGTCCTGAGCACGCTGTACGCCTGGGCCCTGGTCGCCCTCGGCATCACCTTCATCTTGGTCGTGGCCACGGGCGTGCTCCACCGCGGCATCCAGATCACCGCCCGCGGCCCCCGGGTGGCCGCCCACGCCCGGGCCCATCTCCTGACCTTGGGCGCCCTGATCCTGATCGTCAAGGCCGGAGGCTACTACCTGGACACCTACGAGCTCTTGTTCTCGCCCCGGGGGATCGTGTTCGGCGCCAGCTACAGCGACATCAACGCGCAGCTCCCGGCGATGCGCATCCTCTCCATCCTGTCACTGGGGTGCGCGGCGGTCTGCATCTGGCAGATCGGGCGCCGGGGCGTGCGCCCGATGCTCATCGCCCTGGCCGTCCTGGTGGGCGCCAACGTCCTGGGCCTGGGGGTGTACCCCACCTTCCTGCAGCGGTTCCGGGTGGTGCCGAATGAGATAGTGGCCGAGCGATCCTACATCGAGCAGAACATCAAGTACACCCGGATGGCCTACGGATTGGACCGCATCCAGGAGCAGGAGTTCCCCGCGGAGGAGACCCTGCGCGCCGAGGACCTGCAGCGGAACGACCCCACCATCAAGAACATCCGCCTGTGGGATCACCGGCCGCTCCTGGCGACGTACGGCCAGTTGCAGGAGATCCGCACCTACTACCGGTTCGTGGACGTGGACAACGACCGCTACCTGGTGGACGGGCAACTCCGCCAGGTCATGCTCTCGCCGCGCGAGCTGTCCTACAAGAACCTCCCCAGCCGGATCTGGATCAACGAGCGGTTGACCTACACCCACGGTTACGGCGTGGTCCTGGGGCCGGTGAACCGGATCACCCCCGAGGGCCTGCCCGATTTCTGGATCAAGGACATCCCCCCGGTCTCCGCGGGGCCGATCAAGGTCAGCCGGCCCGAGATCTACTACGGCGAGATCGGCAACGACTACGTCTTCGTCAAGACCCGGGCCCAAGAGCTGGACTACCCGGCCGGCGACAAGAACGTGTACAGCACGTACGCCGGGCAGGGCGGCGTCCCGATCCAGTCCTTCCTGCGGAAGCTCCTCTTCGCCCTGCGGTTCGGGGACCTCAAGATCGTCCTGTCCAACGATATCATCGGCGAGAGCCGGGTGATGTATTACCGGCAGATCGAAGAGCGGGTGAAGAAGGTCGCGCCCTTCATCCAGTTCGATCGCGACCCCTATCTGGTCATCGGGCAGGACGGCCGTCTGGTCTGGATCATTGACGGGTACACCACCAGCAACCGCTTCCCATACTCGGAGCCGGTCCGGGGCCTGGGCAACTACATACGCAACTCGGTCAAGGCCGTGGTGGACGCCTACGACGGCAGCCTGGCCTTCTACCTCAGCGAGCCGGACGATCCCGTGGTCAAGGCCTACGCCCGGGCCTTCCCCGGCCTGTTCCAGCCGCTCACGGCCATGCCCGCCGACCTCCGGTCGCACGTGCGCTACCCGCAGGGGCTCTTCACCATCCAGGCCCGGATGTTCGCGACCTACCACATGCGGGACCCGCAGGTCTTCTACAACAAGGAAGACCTGTGGAGCATCCCCAAGAAGGCGGTCGAAGGGCAGGAGCGCGACATGGAGCCCTACTACACCATCATGCGCCTCCCGGGGGAGAAGAGCGAGGAATTCATCCTGTTGATCCCGTTCAACCCCAGCAAGAAGGACAACATGATCGCCTGGCTGGCGGCGCGCAGCGACGGGGCGCACTACGGAAAGCTCATCGTGTACAACTTCCCCAAGCAGAAGCTGATCTACGGGCCCCGCCAGATCGAGGCCCGCATCGATCAGGACGCCTTCATCTCGCAGCAGTTGAGCCTCTGGGGCCAGCGCGGCTCCCAGGTCATCCGAGGGAGCCTGCTGGCCATTCCCATCGAGCAATCCCTGCTGTACGTCGAACCGCTCTACCTGGCGGCCGAGAAGGGCTCCCTCCCCGAACTGAAGCGCGTCATCGTGGCATTCGGGAACCAGATCGCCATGGAAGAGAATCTGGAGGCGTCCCTGGCCCAGATCTTCGGCGGTCCCGGAAAACGGCCAGTGGTCGCCCGGGCCGAGCCTGCCGCCATGCCGGGGTCACCGAAGGGAGGCGAGGCCGGCGTTCGCGGGCTCGTCGACCAAGCGTGGCAACAGTACACGCGGGCCCAGGATCTCTTGCGCCAGGGGAACTTCTCGGGCTACGGGGAGGAGATCAAGCGGCTGGAAGGGACGCTCAAGACGCTGCGGGAGCGCGCCCGCTGAACTGCAAGCATTCAGTCATCAACGGTCAGCGCTCCGCTCCGGAGGGACGGGACGAACAGTTCTGCCCAGGCAGGGTCACCGCAGGCGGGCCAGCCCGCAGGAGGCCTATCCGGACCCGATGCCAGATATAGCCCCTGAACCGGAAACCATATGGGCGTCGTTAGGCGACCCTGAGTTTCTTGCCGGGTGTCTTCACAACGAGCTTCACCTGACCACCGAGGCGGGTCAGCATATCAATCAGCGTGTCCGTGCTGAACAGGTCAATCCGGCCGCGGAGCAGGTCGCTGACGCGCGGCTGGGTCACCCCCAAGATCTTGGCCGCTTGCGCCTGGCGCAGGCGCCGGCTACGGACAATTTCCTGCACATGGAGCATCAGGACCGCACGGACTTTGAGGTGCTCGGCCTCCTCCCAGGAGAAACCCAGGTCACGGAACACGTTGCCACTGGAGGGGGTGATCTTCATCTTCTTCATGTTCGTCTACCTTCTCTCGGCCTCTCGGGCTCGATGGCGCCTGATTACCTCACGCAAGCGGGATCCCGCCAATTCAAGGTCCGGCTTGGACGTCTTTCGTGTCTTTTTTTCGAAGGCGTGGAGAACATAGATACCTTCCCCGAAGCTCGCGATGTAGATTACTCGGTGCTCTCGGCCCGTGTGGATGCGGATCTCCTTCACGCCGATCCCGACGGTCGGCAGCGGCTTCCAGTCGTCCGGGTTGCGCCCCAATTGGACCAGCCACAGTTGGTATCCCGCCACGCGTCTCGCATCAGCCGGGAAGGCTTTCAGGTCAGCTTTGGATGTTCCCGACCAAAGGAGGCGTTTCTCCACGATGCCGGACTATACAAGTATTTGAATGGCCAGTCAACAGGGGGGAAAATGGTACCGGACACCGTGCGCCGAGGTTGACACGGCAGCGGATTCGCGGTACGTTCGCCGCCGTCGGTGGTTCCCCGTGGTGGATTCAGGAGGGGGAGCGGGTGACCTCGGCCGGGGACGACGGACAGGGGAAAGGCCGGCAGAGCCGGTCAGGCTCTGAGGCGGAAGCATGGCCCTTTGGGGAAGTGACCCCCAAGGGGCCGTTTTGTTTCTGCCCAGGCAGGGTCTCCGCAGGAGGGCTGGCGCGCCGGGGGCTTAGGCAAACTTCTTGACGGGACTGGGGCACCGGTGTTCTGGGGGGCGGGGGCTTATCCGGACCCCATGCCAGATATGGCCCCCTACGCGGAAACCAGATAGGCGTAGTTGGGCGGCCAGCAGGCCGCGAGCGGACCGCGTGATAAGGCAGAACGATCCACCAGAGTCTAGGGAGCAAATGGATGACGAACAAGAGTGTGCCGCCTTCGATCAAAGAGACTGCCTTCGATTGTCCGCACTGCGGCGCGTACACCACCCAGCACTGGTTCGAGATGTGCGCGGAGCAGCTGGACCGGGAAGAGCGCACTCCATTCATCCCCGATGAGCAAAGTCGGAAGAAGGTCCTTTCGGACAAAGATATCCCGGCCGAGATGAAGGCAAAGATGCAGGACTGGTTTGACCAATGGATGTCCGGTCAGGTCTTTCTTGAGAAGAGAAGTCAGGCACGGTATCTGTACCACGAGGCCCACAATGTCTTCCTTAGTCAGTGCTACAACTGCCATCGATTCGCTGTGTGGGTGCATGATCGGCTGCTGTTCCCGCCGGCGCGCGGCGGTCCCCAAGCGAATCCCGACCTTCCGGACCACATCCACCGGGATTACGAGGAAGCCCAGTCGATCGTGCACCTCTCTCCTCGCGGTGCCGCAGCGCTTCTTCGTCTATGTGTGCAGAAGCTCTGCGTTCATCTCGGCGAGAGGGGTAAGAACCTTGACGATGACATTGCCAGCTTAGTGAAAAAGGGCCTGAACCCTCTCGTGCAGAGGTCGTTGGATGTAGTGCGTGTTGTCGGTAACGAGGCTGTCCACCCAGGCGTCCTCGATCTCAAGGACGACCAAGACACAGCAAATACACTCTTTACCCTGGTCAACCTCATCGTTGACCAAATGGTTAGCCATCCGAAGACCGTCAACGCGATCTACGAGAAGTTGCCTGAATCAAAAAAGGCAGCCATCGCTGCCCGAGATGGAAAAACTGCCTCCGATAAAACCTAACGAATCAAATCCTCTGCCAATGCGCGAGAGATTGACGCCCAACCTCGCGATGCAGCGGACCGCTTCACAGCGGGCTCCCGCCCGCTCGTTCGCGGCCGCTGATCGCAAGCGTTCGGCTTCACAGGAGACGTAGGATGCACATGGGGATTTACAACCGTTTGCTTGAACTCGCGCGCGCGGGACGGTTGACCACGTATTCCGACATCGCGCCGCTCGCCAGCCTCTCGATGAACAACGACGCCGATCGCGATCGGATATCAGAGCTGTCGGGCGAAATCCTGAGGTACGAGGTGGCTCAAGGTCGGCCTTTGCTCACGGCGATCGTCGTCCACCGAGGCAATGATAACAATCCCGGAGAAGGCTTCTTCGCGCTCGCGAGCGAGCTCGGCCGCTTCAATGGTTCGCGTGAAGCGCTCGCTCGCCTAGAGTTTTGGGTCCGCCAAGTCCAGGAGGTCAATGCGTACTGGGCAGCGCACTGAGCACACCTCAGCAGCGATAGTGCCACAGAGTAAGAAGGCGAAGAAAGTACCGGACACCTTACGCCAGCTAAGGGTCTGTTTCATTGGAGACGGTTTGCAGTTCTCCGCTGACGGGGGCCAGGCGGGACTGCGATGAAGTTATATCCGGTGGTGGATGATCTCCTGCACCCGGTGCTCCGGGTGGCCATGCACCGGGCACCGCGACTGCTGGCCCCGAGTGCCGACCCCCGAGCCGATGCCCGCGACCCCCGCTGGAGTACCCAACGCGCCGTCGGGAGCCCGGCGTTCCTCGAACGTAAAGGGGGACGTAGGTTCTAAAACAACTTTCTTCTTCGGGGATTCTGGCGCTTCTAGGGCGCGTATTGGAGGACGTTGCAGCGGGACGATCTCTGTG
>METI01000041.1 GCA_001771285.1 candidate division NC10 bacterium RIFCSPLOWO2_12_FULL_66_18 | reverse complement strand
GTCCCAAGGAGACCACGCGGGACGCCCGATGACGCACATGCTCTCCACCGATCGCCTCGCCGAGGTCGCCGGGCAGCAATACTTCTCATTCCAAGCCGGCGGATCGTCCCGGAGTGGCTCCTCGCTCCGGGCCGACGGCGCGTCGCGATGTCGCCCTCCGTTCCTCACCGGCCAACTGGTCCGGCCTGCAGGGCAGCGACGGCTGCCATGACGGCTCGCCTGCGGCTTCTCCTGATCCTGGCCGCTCTGTTGCTGGCCCTGGCGCTCGGGGTATTCGCCGTGAGCCAGAGCCGCCCGGTCCGCCAGCGCGCCCTCATCTGGGCCCAAGCGGTCCTGGCCGAGGCCGTGGGACGCGAGGTCCGGGTGGAGGATGTGACGCTCCGCCCCTGGGCCGGGAGCCTCGTGCTGTCCCGGATCCAGGTGGCCCGCGAGAGGTCCCTGGCCGACGGCATCCTCTTCTCCGCGGAGACGATCCGGGCACGCTGGAGCTGGACGGCACTCCTCCGCCGGCAGCTCGTCCTCCGGCAGATCACGCTGGTCCGCCCCCGGCTTGCGCTGGCCGCCGCGACCGCTCCCGGTCTGACGCTGGCGGACATCCTCCCCGTGCTCTTTCAGGTGCAGCCGGTGCAGGCCGGTGGGTGGCCCCTCCGCGTGCAGAGGGCGAGCCTGCAGGATGGCCAGATGGCCTGGGTCGAGGCGGATGGGACGCAGGGGATCTTGGAGGGCCTGGCGGGCAACCTCGCCTGGCGGGAGGCGGCGGACGGGACCATGTCCACCGCGGGCACGCTCTCCGCCCTCCGCGTGGGCATCACGCGCGGGGACACGACCCGACAGCTCGACCGGATCACCCTGGAGCTGGCGGGAACGGGCGACGCCGTCACGATCAGCGCGGCGGAGTTTTCCCTGGCGGACGCCCGCGTGCGGATGCGGGGCGGCATCGCCGATCTCGGCGGTGCCCCGCGGGTGGATCTTGGCCTGGACATCCAGGCACCTCTCCGCGCGGTGTTCCTCGCCCTGGGCACCGACCGGCCGGCGGAGGGGACGCTGGCGGTGAATGGCCGACTGCAGGGACCCTGGGCCCAGGCGGTCTTTCGGGGCGAGGGCGCCCTGCGCTTCGGGAAGGACGGCGGAAGCGGTGAGCCGCTTCGATTCTCCCTCGCCTGGGAGGGCGGACGACTGGAGGCCGAGACCCTGAGCGGCGGATCGTGGGCGGGCGGGTCGCTCCGCGGGACCCTCTCGCTCGTGCCGGCCACGGGCTTCTACCGGGTGCGTGCCAGCCTGGAGAACACCGACCTGGCCGAGCTGGCTGGCCTGCCTGTTCAGCTCTGGCAGGCGCAGACCGGACTCCCGTTGCCGCCCGAGGCCCGGGGCCGGGTGACGGGGGACGTGGATCTCACGGGGCGCAGCCCGGATCTGTCCACGCTCCGCGGGCGCGCTGCCCTGCGGGTGGAGGGCCTGGCCCTGGCGGGGGAGGCGCCGACCGGCCGACTGGAGGCGCATCTCCGCGCCACCAGCTCGCGCCTCACCGTCGAGACGTTCACGCTCAAGGTCTCGGGCGGGGAGATCCAGGGCCGCGGAGAGCTGGCCTTCGCCGACGGGAAGCTGGACCTGCCGGTGCGAGCCGACCTCCGGGACGTGGCCGCCTTCGGGCGGGGATTCGGCCTGCCGCTCTTGAGCGGGCGGGCCACGCTCCTGGGACGTCTCGTCGGCACCCGGGAGGCGCCGCGACTTCAGGCGCGGGTCACCTGGCGCGAGGCCCGCATCGCCGGGCACCTTCTTGACCAGATCGAGGGGGACGTGGAGGTCGCCCACCGGACGCTCAAGACGCCGCGGCTCACCCTGCGGACCGGCCGGACCACGGCCGTGCTGCGCGGCAGCCTGGAGGCTCGGGGCACCACCCCGCTCCGACGACTGAATCCGAAGCAGGATCTCGTCCTGGACATCCAGGGGCAGGTGAACCCGGCGCGGACCGCCGACATCGTCGCGCTTTTGCCCGAGGATCTGGAAGTTCAGGGGGCGTTCCGGGCGAGCGGGCGGGTCACGGGGACGCTCCAGGGGCTGACGGGCGAGGTGGAGCTGGCGCTCGAGAACTTCCGAACCTGGGAGGAATCCTGGCAGCGGGGGGAGGCCCTGCTCCGCCTCCGGCAGGGCGCGGTGGAGATCACCCGCCTCTCGCTCCGGCGCGGGGCCGAGCAGCTCAGCGGCGAGATCGGCGTGGGGGCGGACGGCGCCCTCCGCGGGCACCTGACCAGCACGGTGATGGATCTGGCCCAGGTCGGTTCGCTGTCGGGCAGCGACCTCGCCGGCCGGGCCACCTTCCGCCTGGACCTCCAGGGCACCCTCCGTGACACGCGCACGCTGGGCCAGGCGACAGCCAGCGCGATCGTCTACCGCCAGATCCCATTCGGCCCGGGGACGGCCACGTTCAAGGTCGAACGGAAGGCCGTGGACGTGGACCTGACCTTCCGCGAGGGGACGCATCGCCTGCAGGCCAGCATCGGGCCGCCGCCGAATCGCGGCTTCCGGGGGGAGCTCACGCTGTCAGACGCGGAGCTGGACCTGGTGGCCCGGGCGGGAGAGATCGAGGCCCTGCGCCCCTGGCAGAGCCGGGGAAGCGGGCGGATACTCATCCAGGGCCAGGCCAAGGCGCCCACCTCCGGGACGGGCGAGGTGGAATTTGCGAGCCTGCGCCTCCGCATGAGGGGCGAGGTGTGGGAGAGCCGGGGGCCGGTGCGGGCGAGCTGGAGCGGGCCGACGGTGACGTTGCGGCAACTGCGTCTTCGCTCCGGCGAGCGGGAGTTCGACCTTCACGGGACGCTGGGCGAGGGGGGACAGACCGACCTCTTCGTGACGGGGCAGCTTCCCCTGGTGGCCCTGGCGGGATATCTCCCGACCGTGCGCCCCGAGGGCGGGCTGGCGAAAGCGAACCTGCGCCTCCGCGGGCGCCAGAGCGCCCCGGAGCATCAGGGGACCCTGGAGATCCAGCGGGGTCGCCTCAGCCTGTCGGGGATTCCGGCGGAGTTCCGGGAGGTCCAGGCCGCCCTGGACCTCCGGGGCAATCGGACGCAAATCCGGGAATGGCGGGCGCAGCTCGCCGAGGGAAACTTCCGGGCGACCGGCGAGATCGGCCGGGGGAGCGGGCGCTGGGACCTGCGCCTCACGTTCCAGGAGGATGACGGGCGGGCGGAGCAACTCCTGGCCGGACTCTACCGCGGGAAGGGCGAGGTGACGGGCAGCCTGTCTCTGGGCGGGATCCTGAGGAGCGAGGGGGAGGAGGCGGCCGACTTCTGGCGCAACCTGGGGGGCGACCTCAAGATCGTCGCGCGGGATGGCCGGATCGGACGCTATACCGTGGTGTCCAAGATCCTCTCCATCCTGAACGTGGCGCAGCTCCTGGAGTTCAAGGGGCCGGAGCTGCTCGCCGAGGGCATGCCGTACCGGCGTCTCACGGCCGACATCAAGATCGAAGGCGGCATCGCCCGGACGGAGAACCTGGTCCTGGACAGCCCGGCCATGAAGGTGAACGCCGTCGGCCAGGTCAACCTCGCCGACGACACGCTGGACCTGACCGTGGCGGCCAAGCCGTTCCAGACTGTGGACAGCATCCTCACCAAGATCCCCCTGGCGGGCTGGCTCCTGGGGGGAAAGGAGAAGAGCCTGCTGGTCGCCTACTATCACGTCACGGGACCGCTGAGCGACCCCCAGGTCGCGCCGATCCCGCTGAAGTCCGTCGGCCGGAATCTCTTTGGCATCTTCCGCAACCTGCTGGAGATCCCCGAGGCGCTCATCGGTCCCTTCGAGGACTTGCCCCCGCAGCCGGCAAGGCCGGAAGAAGGCAAGGGACGCTGACGACCCTCCGCATGTTTTCCCATTCGTTCCGGCGCGGTCCCCCGTGGGCGGTGAGGCGCAGGGTGAGAGAGCAACGCGGGCCGGCGAGCCGATCTGATTGCTCCGTCGGCGGAACGCGAGGAGGTGCCGGTGAATATCCTGATCCCTGAGATTCCGGTGGTCGAGAAAGTGATCCGGGATCGGCAACGACAACTCGCTGGGCGGGGGACTGATCGGGGCCACGGTCATCCTCGTGCTGAATGCGTTCGTCGCGTGGATCACCTTCCGGCACAAGCGAGTGGAGCGGTTCGTGGCAAGGAGACCTCCGGCTTCCGCTGGTCCTGGCGGTCGGCATCTTCAGCGCGGTCGCGGGCGATAACATCGGCTACTGGATCGGACGGGAGTACGGGCGAGGGACCATCGAGCGCTACGGGCGCTGGGTCGTGGGGAACCCGGAACGGTTAACGTCCATGCGGGGCTTCGTGACCCGCTATGGTTCTCTCGGGGTGTTCGCCGCCCGGTTCCTGCCGGGGCTCCGCTTCCTGGCCGGCCCCCTGGCGGGGGCCACGGGCCTCCGACCTCTCGCCTTTTTTCCGGCGAATGTCCTCGGGGCGGCGCTGTACGTCCCGCTGGCGGTCGGGCTCGGCTATGCCGTGGGCTACGGGCTGGGGGAGTACGTCGCCCGGCTCGAACGGGTCGTGGGAGAGATCGAGCACCTCGTCCTGATCGGCGCGATCCTTGCCGCCCTGGCGCTCATGGGGTGGCGGGCGCTCCGCGCCGCCCGGGCTCGAAGGGAACTCTGAGTGTCAGCAGGGATTCACTCGGGGCGCACCGGCGTCGAGAGGTGGAGCTGGCCTGGGCAACGAAAACCTGGTCCCGTCCCGCACGGAGACGAAAGCGGCAACGCCCCTCTTTACGTCCCCCTTTACGCACCGTCGCGAACGGTAGGCCGGGGAAGGTTTAAATCCCCTCTTGAGACTTCCCACTTTTCGTCGTCATTGCGCTATTAGGCCTGCTACCCGCATGCCTAGTGCGCCTGCAATGCGCTCCAATGTCTCCAAAGACGGCACATGCTTGCCGCTCTCTAGGCGAGAGAGATTCGGCGGCTGTATGCCGGTCACGCTGGCCAAGCTCTGGAGGCTCCACCCGCGGGCCTGCCGTTCATTGCGTATGCGCGCTGCAATGCGTTCGGCTCGGTTGGCTTCCGCTTCGCGCTGGCCGGGCTTCCCCCTGTAGTAGGGATAGCTTGGCTCTTGGTGGTACAGTACAAAGTCCCAAGGGACCTCGTACCTATTCCCCGACCTCTGGCCAACCCTGAACGCCTCGCCTCCATGAATTACCTCAGGCTCTCCGACGATGGGTGTTCCGTCGTCCGCCTCGATAAGGCCTCGAGAGATCTCGTAGCTCTTCCAGTTGCGGAAGGTGATAAAGAACCTCCCCTCGTTTGGTTGGTATCGCACGTTTTCCATGGACCGCGAACTTGCTGGATCAAGGAACGCCCGCAGGGTCCGCAAAATGGTGGATTTGGGCGAGAGGGGGATCGGGACTAGCCGCAAAATTTCTTGTGCCCCCAAGACAAGTGTGGGTTCAAAGGCACCAGTCGACAATACGATAAGATTGGGGTCCCCATGATGTCGAAGCGCGTGCAGTAGGCTTGGCCCATCGAAATCTGGCATGCGTGTATCCAACACGAGAGCCTGGTAATCCTTCTTGCTGAGCGCCGCTAAGAGGTTGCCCACTGTACTTGTAGAGGATACATTGCAGATGTCTGCTAGGTGTGTCCGAATCCCAGTCCTTAGACCCGAATCCTGTGTGGCGACAAGAACGCTCGGCTTCATGGCTTCCCTTTCAGATACCCTGCCTGATCGAGGGCTTTCCGGAGTTGTTTGGTAACCTCGAAGTTCTCACCTTTCAGCGGGCATTGGTGTTCAATATCCCATCGCCCCACTGGCCTGTTCTGTCCGTCGAAAATGTGCACATGATCGGGGGGATGATCACTGGAGTATGTACGAAAGATATAGCCTCCAGCCTTCCTCTCACCCATGTTGTTCTATTATCACACATGATAAGAGGTGTCAAGGGCTGGAGCCCGGGGGCACGCCGGAATGGCGGGGCGGTGGGGGGAGTCAGAGGAGGCAGGGCTTGCAGGCTGGCCAACACGAAGTCAGGGGCCCACGGAGGCCCCCAGCCTTCCCCCGTGACATCAGGCAGAATCGCAAGGTGACACGAGCTGCAACGTCCCGCCTGACGGAGTCGTGGGAGGATGCAAGGCCTACTGAATGCAGAGTGCGGAATGGGGAATACGGAATGAAGGGAGGCGGCGAGCGACACGAGCCGGAAGCCGAGGGAGGAGGTTGACGGAGCGCGGGTGCCGGGGGTCAGCGGACGGGGACCAGGGGTTAGGGGACGGGACACCGGAGGCGGATCGACGACGGGGAGGGCCACCAGGGCAGAAGGCTGCGCCGCGGAAGCAGGAAGAAGCCGGTCCTCGCGGGATCTCTCCGGGAGCGTGGAACAGCGAGAAGTCCTCTCGGGGGTCAGAGCAACAACTGCACCGCGTTCTCCAGGATCTTCTTCAGCTCCTGGAGGAACTTCGCCCCCATGGCGCCGTCAATGATCCGGTGATCGAAGGCGCCGGTCAGGCGCATCCGCTGCCGCACGACCACCTGCCCGTTCATCACCACCGGTTTCTCCTCGATGGCCCCCACCGCCAGGATGGCCCCGTGGGCGGGGTCAATCACGGCCGTGAATTCCACCACGTCGAACATCCCCAGATTGGAGATGGCGAAAGTGCCGCCCGAGTACTCCTCGGGGCGGAGCTTCCGCGCGCGGGCGCGGTCGATCAGGCCCCGGGCCTCGCGGGCGATCTCGCCCAGGCTCTTCCGGTCGCAGTCCCGGATGACCGGGACGATCAGTCCGTCCTCGATGGCCACGGCCACCCCCATGTGGACGCGCTTGAACAGCCGTACCTGGCCGTTGCTGTACCGCGCGTTGACGGCCGGATGCCGCTGGAGGGCCAGGGCCGTGGCCTTGATGATGATGTCGTTGACGGAGAGCTTCTCGACGTTGGCCTCGATGGCGTTGAGCGACTTGCGGAGTTCCAGCGCCGCCCCCATGTCCACCTCGACCGTCACGGTGAAGTGGGGGATGGGCGCCTTGCTCTGCACCATGCGGGCCGCGATGGTCTTGCGGATGGTGCTCAGCTCCTTGTCCTCGAACTCCCGCTCGCCCACGGGAACCTCGGCCCCGGCCAGGCGTTGGGCCTGGGTGGCCAGGTAGGCCTCCACGTCCCGTTCCAGGATGCGCTCGCCCGGGCCGCTCCCCTTGATCTGGGCGAGGTCGATCCCGGCCTCGCGCGCCATGCGCCTCGCGATGGGGGAGGCGGGCACCCACCCCGCCTCAGGCGGGGCCGCGGGGGGGATCGCCGCGTGCGCGGCGGGGGCCGCGGCCTTCGCCTCCACCTTCGGAGCGGCCGGAGCCCCGGCCGCCGGGGCGGCGGGCGCCGCGCTCACGAGGCCCGTGATGTCCTCGTCCGGTTCGGCGATGACCGCGATGAGCTGCCCCACCGGCACCATCTGGCCTTCGTCCGCCAGGACCCTCCGGAGGACGCCGCTGCCGAACGCCTCCAGCTCGATCTCGGCCTTGTCCGTTTCGATGGAGGCCAGGACATCCCCGCCCTGAACGCGATCTCCCTCCTTCTTCAGCCACTGGAGGACCCGTCCCTCGACCATGGCGTCGCTCAGCTTCGGCATGATGACTTGGAATGGCATGGGCAACTCCGTTGCAATTGAAAATTTCACACTGACAACCGACAATGAAAAACTGGATGACGCAGTTCTCGGTTGTCAGTTGTCCGTGGTAGGTCTGAAAGTTTCCGTTGGCTATACGGCCAGGGCCTGCTTGATGCCTGCGATGATGCGTGCCTTGTCCGGGACCTTGGCCCGCTCCAGGTTCTTGGCGTAGGGCATGGGGGCGTTGGCGCCGGTCACCCGGACCACCGGAGAGTCCAGATAGTCAAAGGCCCCCTCGGTGATGAGGGTCGCAATCTCGGCGCCCAGGCCGGCGAAACCCGCGCCCGCCTCCAGAACCACGGCGTGGTGCGTCTTCTTCACCGACTCGAGGATGGTAGAAGTGTCCATGGGCCGCAGCGTCCGCGGATCCACCACCTCGACGGAGATTCCCTCCTTCTCCAGGTCCTGGGCCACCTCCAGGGCGCGGTGGAGCATCCCCATCCATCCGATGACCGTCACGTCGGTCCCCTCGCGCTTGACCTCGGCCACTCCCAGCGGGATCGTGTACTCGTCGTCCGGCACCTCCCCCTTGGTGCCGTACAGGGTCTCCGATTCGATGAAGATCACCGGGTTGTCGTCGCGGATGGCGCTCTTCAATAATCCCTTGGCATCCCGGGGCGTCGAAGGGCGGACCACCTTCAGGCCTGGGACATGATAGAAATAGGATTCCATACCCTGGGAGTGCTGGGCCGCGAGCTGCACGGCCGGCCCCCCCGGCCCGCGGATGACCATGGGCACCCGGAACTGGCCGCCGGACATGTACAGGATCTTGGCCGCGTGGTTCACGATCTGGTCCAGGGCGACGATGGCGAAGTTGAAGGTCATCATCTCCACCACGGGGCGGAGGCCCACCATGGCGGCGCCGATCCCCACGCCCACGAACCCCGCCTCGCTGATGGGGGTGTCCACCACCCGCTTGGGTCCGAACTCCTCCAGGAGGTTCTGGCTGACCTTGTAGGCGCCCTGGTAGACCCCGACCTCTTCCCCGATGAGGAAGACCCGGGGATCCCGCCGCATCTCCTCACGCAGCGCCTGGTTCAATGCCTCACGATATGTAATGATGGCCATGCTTCGCTCCGCTTCGCAGGGGCTTGGGGTTGGGGGCTGGGGTTCGGGGTTGGGGAATCCGGGCGCTTGCTCTCGCCCCACCCCCTACTCCCCAATCCCCATCCCCTTCATTCTCGACTCTAGGCTCTGGGTTCTCCTAGACGTGGACGTCGGTCAAGAGTTCTTCCAGCGGCGGCTCCGGCGATGCCTCGGCGAAGCGGACCGCTTCCTCCATGACCTGGCTGATCTCCTTGTCCATCTCCTTGTACTCGGCGTCGCTGACGGTGCCGTCACGGCTCATGCGATCCCAGAGCTGGACGATGGGGTCGGATTTCTTCCATTCCTCCACTTCCTCCCGGGTCCGGTAGAGCGCCGCGGCAGGGTCCCGCATGGAGTGGCCGCGGAACCGGTAGGTGCGGGTCTCGATCAGGGTCGGGATCTTCTCGCGGCGGGCGCGCTCCACCGCCCTGGTCACCGCCTCCCGCACGGCCAGGACGTCCATGCCGTCCACCTGCTCGCCGGGCATGCCGTAGGCCTCCGCCTTCTTGTAGATGTCGGTGACCGACTGGGTCCGACTCAACGCGGTCCCCATGGCGTAGAGGTTGTTCTCGCAGATGTAGAGCACCGGCAGCTTCCAGAGGGCGGCCATGTTCAGCGACTCGTGGAACACGCCCTGGGCAACCGACCCGTCACCGAAAAAGCACAGGCAGACCTGATCGCCCCCCCGATAGTTGATAGCAAAGCCGACGCCGGTACCGATGGGGAGCTGGCCCCCCACGATGCCCGTCCCGCCCAGGAAGTTGCGCTCCTTGTCGAAGAAGTGCATGGAGCCGCCCTTGCCCTTGGACAGGCCGTCCATGCGGCCGAACAGTTCGGCCATGGCCAGCCGGGGATCACTCCCGCGGACCAGGCAGTGGCCGTGCTCTCGATAGCCGGCGATGACGTAGTCGTCGGGACGCAGGACCGAGATGGCGCCCACGCAGGATGCTTCCATGCCCACGCCCAGGTGCAGGAACCCGCCGATCTTTCCCTGGGCATACATCTCGGCCGCCTTCTCCTCGAAGCGCCGGATGAGGAGCATCTGATAGAGCAGATCCACCATGACCTTCTTGTCCATCGGGGGTTCCCTCGCGATCTCGGGGGCGGTTACGACAGGAGCTCTCTTGGAGCGCCTCGCCACGGTCTGGTCTCCTTTGGGAGGGCCAGGGTGCGCCGTGCTGTTGGAGCCGGCTCGGAAGACCGGCGGCAGCGAAGTATAGCCAAACAGGGCCCGGATGTGAAGGAATTTGGCGGAGGTGCAGGGGCGGAGGAGCGGGGAAGAGCCGAGAGCCACGAGCCGAGAGCCTCGAGGGCCGAGCGCGGGTGCAGAGCGGAGGAGCGGGAGGGGGAAAGTGGTTGAGCGGAATCGGGTACGGGGAGCCGCGCAAGGAAGAATACTAGGGCGGAAGCGCGTTGCCGGCCAAGGGGGGTGCGCCTTACTGGATATTCACGATGGGGAGCGGCGGGCCAAACCCGGTCTGTGAATTGACGGCCTCAACACTCACCCGGCCGGCGAGGTTCGCCGCCACGCGGCGAAAGACCTCGGCGATGGGGGAGTGCGGGTTCCGGATCAGGATCGGTCGCCCGTCGTCGCCGCTCTCGCACAGCTCGCCCTCCAGGGGGATCTCGCCCAGGAAGGGGACCTCCAGCCGCTCGCTGGCCTTCTTCCCTCCGCCGTGGCTGAAGATCTGGCTCTCCCCGCCGCAGGCGGGGCAAAGGAAGGTGCTCATGTTCTCCACGATCCCCAGGATCGGCACCTTCATCTGGCGGAACATCAGGAGGACCTTGCTGGCGATGGTCATGGCCACGTCCTGCGGGGTCATGACGATGGCGACGCCCGAGAGGGACAGCGACTGCGACAGGGTGAGCTGGGCGTCGCCGGTTCCCGGCGGCAGGTCGATCAGCAGGTAATCCAGGTCTCCCCAGAGGACGTCCCGGAGGAACTGGTTCAGGGCCTTGGCGATCATTGGCCCGCGCCAGATGACGGGTGCCGACGGGTCCGCCAACAGGAAGCCCAGGGACATCAGCTTCACCCCGTGGGCCTCCAGGGGGAGGATGCGTTGCTCGGGATTCATCTCGGGCATCCGGCGGATGCCCATCATCGTGGGGATGCTGGGTCCGTAGATATCCGCATCCAGGAGCCCCACGCTGGCTCCGGCCTCGGCGAGGGCCACGGCCAGGTTCACGCTGACCGTGGACTTGCCCACGCCCCCCTTCCCCGAACCAATGGCGATGCTGTTCTTGACGCCAGGGATGCCGCCCCGCTCGAGCATCCCCTGCGAGGCGACCACGTTCCACCCCATCGTGATGGCGACCCGGCCGATCCCGGGCACCTTCGCCAGCGCCTCCCGGCACTCGCGATCGATCTGATCCTTGAGGGGGCAGGCCGGGGTGGTCAGCACGACCTCGAGGCTGACGTCGGACCCCTCGATCTTGACGTCCCGGATCATCTTCAGCGACACCAGGTCCCGGTGAAGCTCCGGGTCCTGCACGGTAGACAGGGCTTGCAGCACCGCCTGTTCTGTGAGCATCCCAAATATCCTCTTCGCCGAATGACGCCTGCAGGAGCGATGGGGACAGTGACCGGCGCGGTGACCAGCGCGCTGGAAGAGTAATCCACGTAGCGGGTCCCAGCAACGGAATTTCTCGCAGTGCCCATGAATCCCTTGGGTCACCACGACGGATAAAAACCCTGGCTCATTGCCCAGGTTCAGGCACCCCCACCCCAGCCCTCCCCCCGTCGTGGGGGAGGGGAGAGCGGGAGGCCCGGGAGGGGCCTCAGCGCGGGATCAGGTGGACGGCGGACGCCTTGAAGGTGACGACGACGGGCGTCCCGCGCTCCAGGGCCAGGTCATCGAAGGATTGCCTGGTCACCAGGGCGACCACCCCGCCACGGGCGGGGCCGCAGGCGATCCGGACCCGGTACTGGGCCCCGACGGGGGTGGCATCCTCCACCTGACCTTCGAGATGGTTACGGGCGCTCTCCAGGCCGACTCGCTCGTCCCGCCGCCGGATAACCAGATCCTCCGGGCGCAGGCACATCAGCACGCGCTCTCCGACCGTGGCCCGGCCCAGGGCCTCGATCTTCATCCCGTCCACCTCCACGGTCAGCAGGCCGGCCTGCTCCGCGACGACCCGCCCCGGCAGGATCGTTTCGACCCCGACGAATCGGGCCACCTCTTCGGAGACCGGACGGCCGAAGACCTCCGAAGGGACTCCGACCTGGTGGATGCGTCCCCCCATCATCACCGCGATGCGGTCCCCCAGGCGCAGCGCCTCGTCCCGGTCGTGGGTGACGAAGACCGTCGTGCATCCCTCCTGGCGGAGGAGGACCTGCAGCAGCGTCAGCAGCTCGTCCTTCGTGGGCGGATCCAGGGCGGCGAAGGGTTCGTCCAGGAGGAGGACATCCGGTTGGATGGCGAAGGCGCGGGCCAGGCTACACCGTTGCGCCTCGCCCCCGGACAGGCTGCCTGCCTCGCGTCGCGCGAGGTGGGCGATGCCCAGGTGCGCCAGCCAGGTCTGCACCTGCGTGGTGACGGCCTCGGACGCGGCGCGGCGCAGCCGGAGGCCCAGGGCGATGTTGGCCTCCACCGTGGTATCGCACAGCAGGGGCTCCTGGAACACCGAGGCGAAGTGGCGGCGCGTGGCCAGGAGATCGCCGCTGCCCCAGGCGACCGGGGACCCACGAAAGCGGACGACGCCCGAGGTCGGCGGCTCCAGCAGTCCCAGGACGCGGAGCAGGGTGGACTTCCCCGCCCCGTTGGGGCCGATGATGGCCAGGATCTCTCCGGCCCGGACCTCGATGCGGGGAACCTCGAGGACGGGCCGCCCCGCGTAGAGGACCCGCAAGTCCAGGCCTTCCAGGATGGGTGCGGTCACGGCGTCCGTCCCCGCTGCTGAATACAGGTGAGCAGGTAGTTCACGCTGAAGGCCAGGAGGAGCAGGATCACGCTGAGGGCGATGGCAAGGTCGAAATTGCCCTTGCTCGTCTCCAGGACCGTGGCCGTCGTCAGGACCCGCGTCTGCCCCTGGAGGTTACCACCGACCATCATGGACGCGCCCACCTCGGAGATCACGCCTCCGAATCCCGCCATGACCGCGGCCAGGAGGGGGAGTCGGGCCTCTCGCATGAGGAGCCAGAGGAGCTGCCATCGCGACGCCCCCAGCGCCAGGAGCTGGAGCCGCAACCTGGGATTGAGCTGCTGCATCGCGGCGATGGTGAGGCCGGTGACGATGGGAGCCGCGATGATGAACTGGGCGACGACCATAGCCGTCGGCGTGTAGAGGAAACCGAGGAAGCCCAGGGGACCGCTCCGCCAGAGGAACAGGCTTACGAAGAGGCCCACCACCACCGGGGGCAGGCCCATGCCGGTGTTCACCAGGGCCACGCAGAGGCTACGCCCGGGAAAGCGGGCGAGGGCCAGGGCCATCCCCGCGGGGACGCCCGCCAGGAGGCTCAGCAGGGTGGCGCTCCCCGAGATCTGCACGGAGAGCCACGCGATCTGCAAGATTTCGGGATCGCCCGTGGCGATGAGTCGGACGGCCTCGACCAGTCCCTGCCAGATCAGCTCCATCGCGCAAATCCCAATGACCAATTGCCAATGACCAATGAGAGGCAGTCCTTCCACTCCGCTTTCTCGTGTCGCCACTCCATTGGGATTTGGTCATTGGTCATTTGTCATTCCTCTCAGAGCGCCTCCTCCCGCTTGCCCGCGTCCGGGAAGAAGAGGGGTTCGCCGAACTTCTCCGTCCCGAACGTGCGGATGATGTCCTGGGCCTCCTTGGAGACCATGAAGTCGGCGAAGGCCTTGCCGCCGGCGACGTTGATCCGGGGGAATTTGGTGGGATCGGGCTCCAGCACAGAGTAAATGTTCAGGAGGATCCGGTCCTTCTCCACCAGGGGAACGAGTTGCACCCGCTTCTTGAAGGCCAGGAACGTCCCCCGGTCGGTGAGGCTGTAGGCTTGCTTCTCCCAGGCGATCACCAGGGTGGCGCCCATCCCCTGACCGGCCTGGAGATACCATGCCCCGCTTGGGTCAAGCTCGGCTTCCTTCCACAGCTTTTTTTCCAGTTGATGCGTGCCGGAGTTGTCCCCGCGCGAGACGAAGGTGATCTTGGCCTCGGCCAGCCGACGCAGGGCGTCCGCGGCGCTGGCCAAGCCCTTGATCCGCGCCGGGTCCCCGGCCGGCCCGACGATCAGAAAGTCATTGTGCATCACGAGCCGCCGGTTGAGGAGGAGGCCCTCGGACACGTACTTCTTCTCCGCGTCCGGGGCGTGGACCAGGCACACATCGGCCTCGCCTCTGGCGGCCAGGGCCAGGGCCTGCCCGGTGCCCACCGAGATCGCCTTCACCGTGTAGCCGGTCCTCTTCTGGAAGAGGGGCACCAGCACGTCCAGCAACCCGGAGTCCTGGGTGCTGGTGGTCGTGGAGAGGATGACTGCCTGCGCGGCCGGGACCGGTGCCGGTATCGCCAGCTGGCCAAGCACCAAGCCAGCCGCGACTGCCACCCCCAGTCCCCACCACTGTTTCTCACCACGCATCCATCTCATCGGCTCCTCCAGTTGTCTTCTGCCGATCCCCGCACGTTCGTGACGGGTTGTATGGGGGAAGCCCAGGCTGCCCAACGCCTCACCTGAATGCGGATGCGATCGAAGGCGACCCGCGCCCGCCAGCGCCCCTCGGTGGCACGAGTCGACAGACCATGCGAGGTCACGTGTATATGCTTATCCAAGCATAGTCAAGCCCAAAAAAATCAGTCCGACTCGAAGGTACGCATGAAACGTCGCCTGACCGCCCCCTCCGCCTGCTGCCGGAAGCGCCGATACTCCGCCAGGAATTGCCTGCCCCGCCTGGTGAGTCTCGTCCCACTCCCCGGCCCTCCCCCGGGCCCCCGCTGGAGGATCTTGAATCCGGCGGCCTTTTCCAGCTCTTTGAGGTACCCCCAGGCGTTCCGGTAGGACATCCCGAACCGGACCACCGCCTTCTGGATCGACCCCAATTCGTCGATGAGTTCGAGGAGATCGGCGCGGCCATCGCCAAACTTGACCCGGCCCCCGAACACGACCCACACCTTGAGTTTGAGCTTCACGGTCGCCTCTCCGTTGCGTGCGCGCATTATCAGTTCCGGGATGGCGCCAGGAGTATAGCGCCAATGCCTCGCACTGAGAAGGCGCATCCGGGGATTTCGACCCCCACGCTGGTTGGCCTGCTCATCCATCTGTCATCATCCTGTAACACGCCTGTGGTACCAGCGTAACGGGTGGCCTTGGCTCCTGGCCAGGGAATTCCCTTGCCGTGGGAGATCATCCCTCCATATGATCATGCGGTCACGGGCGAGGAGGTCCATGGGAACGATCTTGGTCGTCGAGGACGAGCCGGACATCGCGGATCTCGTGAAGTACCACCTGGAGAAGGCCGGCCTGCCGGCCCGGGTGGTCGCCGACGGGAAACAGGCCCTGGACCTCATCCTTCGCGAGCAGCCGGACCTCGTTGTTTTGGATCTCATGCTTCCGGGACTGGACGGTCTTGAGCTCTGTCGGCGGCTGCGCGGGGCCCCGGCCACCCGGGGGATCCCCGTGATCATGCTGACCGCCAAGACCGAGGAGGTGGATCGGATCGTGGGCTTGGAGATGGGCGCGGACGATTATGTCCCGAAGCCGTTCAGCCCCCGGGAGCTGGT
>METI01000040.1 GCA_001771285.1 candidate division NC10 bacterium RIFCSPLOWO2_12_FULL_66_18 | reverse complement strand
GCCATCACCCCGGACGTCGTGGAGGACATCTACGAAGGAGGAGTGCGGTGAGTCGCGGGATCAGACGCGCGGGCCTCACGCTCGCCATCCTGGTGGTGTACGTTTGGTTCCTGGCTGCCACGGAGGTGAGCCTGCCCCGCTTCCTGCGGGGCCTCCCCTGGATGGCGGACTTCCTCCGTCGCATGGTCCCGCCGGACCTCTCCGTCCTGAGGAGCGCGCTCACAGGGGCCCTGCAAACCTTCCAGATCGCGGTGGTGGGGACGACGGTGGCGGCGCTCCTGGCGTTGCCTCTGGGCTTCCTCTCGGCGCGAAACGTGGTCCCGGCCTCGGTCTTCTACCCGGCGCGGGCGCTCCTGAACCTCTTCCGCAGCATCGACACCATGGTCTACGCCCTGTTCTTCGTGGCGGCGGTGGGGCTGGGCCCGTTTCCGGGCATCCTGGCGGTGGTGACCTACACCGTCATGACCCTGGCCAAGCTCTACTCCGAAGCCATCGAGGGGATCGAGCCGGGACCCGTGGAGGCGATCTCCGCAACCGGGGCCACCCGCCTGCAGGTCCTGCGCTTCGGCATCCTGCCCCAGGTGCTTCCCCTCTTTGCCTCGTACGTCCTCTACCGGCTGGAGACGAACATCCGGGCGGCCACCATCCTGGGCTTCGTGGGGGCGGGGGGGATCGGGTTTTACATCCAGACCTACCTTCGGATGATCAACTATCCCGCGGCCTCGGCCGTGCTCCTGGTGCTGGTGGCCATGGTCATGGGCGTGGATTTCGCCAGCTCCCGGCTTCGGGCGCGGATCGTGTAGGGAGTGCCGTATCGCCAATGCCGCGCCCTCCCGCAGAGCTGCGCAAGCTGGACGATGAGGCGCGTCGCCGCGCGCGTGCCCACCGCCGGGTGCGCTGGGGGCGACGCCTCCGGATAGGCCTGTGGATCCTCGGCGGCGCCGTGCTGCTGGTGGCCATCGCCCTCCTCGCTCGCCTCGCAGGATTCTCCC
Organism: candidate division NC10 bacterium RIFCSPLOWO2_12_FULL_66_18; assembly: GCA_001771285.1. Lineage (GTDB taxonomy): Bacteria > Methylomirabilota > Methylomirabilia > Methylomirabilales > 2-02-FULL-66-22 > 2-02-FULL-66-22. Next base: position 19,404 of record METI01000040.1, on the reverse strand, counting down.
TCGGTTGAAGACCTTCCTCTCCGACAGGCCCCCGGCCCGGGCAGGGGGCTTTGCCGTTCCGACCATTCGCATGTTCGGTGACTGGACACTGAAACAATTGCGGGCCTCCACGCGTATTCTAGAGATGAACCGATGATCAGGCCGCCTGGGTGGCAAGGGAAAGCCGATGATCCCGACGACAGCGTCCTGGTCCAGCGGGCCCTGGCAGGGGACCGAGAGGCCTTCGGGCTCCTCATCCGCCGGTACCAGCGGTTGGTGTTCCGGATCGTGGGCGGTTTTCTCCGGAATCGCGCGGATGTGCAGGACGTGGCCCAGGAGACGTTCCTCCGGGCCTTCGAGGGCCTGGCAGGGTTTCGGGCCGGGGCACCGTTCGGCCCGTGGATTGCCCGCATCGCCACCCGGGCGAGCTACGATCGGTTGCGCCAGAGGCGGCGCACGAGCGAGGTGGCCTGGGAGGACCTCTCACCCGGAGAGCGGTCCGCCGCCCAAGGCCTGGTGGCGGGCGCAGGCCAGGCGGATCGGGCCGCCACCCGAGATCTGCTCGATCGCGCCATGGCACCTCTGGCCCCGAAGGATCGGATGGTGCTGATCCTGGCCGATGCCCTTGGATTCTCAGGGGCCGAGGTGGCGCAGGCCATGGGGTGCTCGTCGCTGGCTGCGCGAATCCGCCTCCACCGGGCCCGCCGGGCGTTGCGCCGTGTCGTCGAGGCCCTGCTGGCTGGCATGAAGGACGCGGGATGAGGGACGCAGGATGAAATCGTGCGACGAGGTCAAAAAGCGGATCGGCGAACTTGCCGCGCTCCCTGCAGTGGAGCTGCCCGCAGGGATCCACGAACATCTTGTGGGGTGCGCGGCCTGCACCAGGGCGCTGGCAGCGGCCCGCCTGGGCCGAGGCCTTCTGGCTGCGGCGGATGGGGTGGAACCCCCGGCCGGATTTGCCGACCGAGTCCTGGGCGCCCTGCCCGACCGTGCGCCGTCGAGGGCCGAGGCGGAACTCTGGCGACTGGGGTGGGGCCTGGTGCCGGCCTTCGCCGCCACGGCGGTGCTGCTCTTGATTCTCTATCAGGCCAACCCCACTTCCGGCCCCATCGGGCTGGTGCCGGCCGAGGGGCTGTCGGCCGGCGAGCGGCTCGTCCTGGAAGCCTCGCCTCCGGAACCGGACGCGGTCCTGGCGGCCGTGATGGAAGGAGGCGGGACATGACGACGCGGGTGAAGGGGGCCCTGCTTCTGCTCCTCGCGTTCCTCCTGGGCGCTGCCACGGGCGCCCTGGGATTCGGCCTGTACCAGGCGCGGAGCGGGTGGTGGGGTCCACGCAGGGACCCGGCCCGGTTTCAGCAGTTCCAGCTCAAGCGCTTGACGCAGGAACTGGACCTGCGCCCGGACCAGCGCCAGCAGGTGGAGGTCATCCTGCGGGATTCCGGCCAGGAGTTCGCTCGCCTCCGAGAGGAAATGGCTCCCCGGATCCGCGAGATCCGCGGGCGCAGCCGGGAAAAGATCCGGGCGATCCTGAGCTCGGAACAGCAGGCGAAGTTCGAGGTCCTGGAGAAGGAGTGGGAGCGCCGGGCCGGGCGCTGGCGTGGTCGCGCCGCCCCGGAAGGCAAGGCATCCAAGGGCCCCTGACGGGAGTCGTCGTGGGAAGGAAGTCCTCATGAACATCCCGCAGCCGCGGTGGTGCCGGTGGGTGATCGTGCTCGGCGTGCTCGTGGCCGTCGGGAGGAGCGGAGTGGCAGCGGTGTGGGCGCAGCATGGAGACCATACGATAGGTTTTGACATGCCCTCGTCTCCTGACTAGACTGGGGCAAATCGGCTGCATTCACCGATGAAGGGGCACTCTCCGGATGACGCGTCGAAAGCTGGTGCTCGTCTTGATCCTGGCCGTCCTGGTCCTCGGCGGTGCCGCGGGGTTCTTCTGGTTCGGCAACGGGAACCGCAAGGCTGCGTTCCGTACCGCACCCGTGGAGCGGGGGGACATCCTGTCCACGATCTCGGCCACGGGGACCTTGAACGCGGTGATCACCGTCCAGGTCGGAACCCAGGTGTCCGGGACGATCAGGCAGCTCCTGGTGGACTTCAACTCCCCGGTGAAGAAGGGGATGCTGATCGCGCGCATTGACGCGGACATCTTCGAGGCCAAGGTGAACCAGGCCAGGGCGGACCTGGAAAGCACCCGGGCCGCCGTCCTGAACCAGCGGGCCGCCGTGGCCAAGGCCGAGGCGGACGTTGCCACGGCGAAGGCCAACGTCGTCCGGCAAGAGGTGGCCGTCCGCGACGCCCAGATCAAGTTCGACTCCCGGGTGCGCCTCTTCCGCGAGGGCGGCATCTCCCAGGAGGAGCGGGATTCGGCCCAGGCCGCCCTTGACTCGGCCGTGGCCCAGCTCGATGCGGCGCGGGCCAGCCTGAAGGCGTCGGAGGCGGCGCTGGAAGTGGCCCAGGCGCAATTCACCGCCGCCGAGGCCCAGGTGAGACAGAAGCAGGCCGCCCTCGACCAGGCGCAGGTGGACCTGGACCACACCTTCATCCGCGCCCCCGTGGACGGCGTCGTCGTCTCCCGCAACGTGGACGTGGGGCAGACCGTGGCCGCTTCCCTCCAGGCCCCGACGCTGTTCCTCATCGCCCAGGACCTGACCAAGATGCAGGTGGATACCAACGTGGACGAGGCGGACATCAGCCGCGTGGCGCTGGACCAGGAGGCGACCTTCACTGTGGATTCGTATCCCGGCCAGGTCTTCCGCGGCCGGGTGGTCCAGATCCGCCAGGCCCCACAGGTCATCCAGAACGTGGTGACCTACAACTCGGTGGTGGCGGTGCCCAATCCCGACTTGAAACTGAAGCCCGGGATGACTGCCAACGTGAAGATCCTGGTGGCGCGGCGCGAGAATGCGCTGCTGGTGCCCAATGCGGTGTTCCGGGTCCGCCTGGACAGCTCGATCGGCGGTGGCCCGGCCGGTCCGCGGGCTGGCGGCCCTCCAGGCCAGCGCGGGCCGCAGGCCATGGCCGACGGGCGCCCGGGAGGTCGGCCCGGGGAGCCAGGTGCCAGGGGCGGTGCGGATGGCGGACAACAGCGGGTCTGGGTTCTCCAGGACGGGAAACCGGTGGAGCGCATGATTCGCACCGGGCTCAGCGACGGCCAGCGAACCGAGATCCTGGAAGGCCTGCGAGAGGGTGAGACAGTCGTCGTGGGCCTGCAATCTCAGCGGGGTGGCTCCGGCGCGCCCGGCGGCCCCCCCCGCCTCCGCCTCTAGGAAAGGCTATGCAACCGCAAATGAACGCAAATGAACGCAAATGACTTCATGAGGGGATCGGAAAAAAGATTTGTGTTTATTGGCGTTCATTTGCGGTTCCAAATTCGGAATTCGCCATGGCGCTGATTGAAGTAGACGGTCTCACGAAGACCTACCAGATGGGTGAGGTGGCCGTGGAGGCCCTGCGGGGCGTGAACGTGTCCATCGACGCCGGGGAGTTCGCGGCCATCATGGGCCCCTCGGGCTCGGGCAAGTCCACCTTCATGAACATCCTGGGCTGCCTGGACAAGCCGACCTCCGGGATCTACCGCCTGGACGGGCAGAACGTGGGTGAGATGAACCGGGATCAGCTCGCCCGGATCCGCAACCGGAAGCTCGGCTTTGTCTTCCAGACGTTCAATCTGCTGCCGCGGACCACCGCGCAGGAGAACGTCGAGTTACCCCTCCTGTACAACGGCGCCTCTGCCCGGGAGCGGCATGCTCGGGCCCGGGCGCGGCTGCAGCAGGTGGGACTTCAGGGGCGGGAGCACCATCATCCGAACCAGCTCTCGGGCGGGCAGCAGCAGCGGGTGGCCATCGCCCGCGCCCTGATCAACGATCCCGCTATCCTGCTGGCGGACGAGCCGACGGGGAACCTGGACTCCCGGACCAGCGTGGAGATCCTGGCGATCATCCAGCGACTCAACCGGGAGAACGGCCTCACCGTGATCCTCGTGACTCATGAAGCGGATATCGCCGCCTACGCCTCCCGAACGATTTTGTTCCGCGACGGGCGCATTCTGAAGGACGAACGGGTCGTCACGCCGCGGGACGCGATGGCTGAGCTTGCGGCTCTCACCTGATCGCTCCGGGACCCGTCGGGGGCCCAAGCCTCCGAGGTCCATCCAGAGTGGAGGGGGTTCATGTACCTGTTTGCCAGCATCAGGATCGCCCTGCGGGCCTTGCGGGTCAACAAGCTGCGATCCGTCCTGACGATGCTGGGGATCATCATCGGCGTGGGGGCGGTCATCGCCATGGTGGCGGTGGGGAGCGGGGCGGCCAACCGCATCTCGGAGCAGATCGCCAGCATCGGGTCCAACCTGATCATCGTCCTGCCGGGCAGCGCCACCAGCGGGGGAATGCGGATGGGGCACGGCTCCACCCTCACCCTGACGGAGGAGGATGCGAAGGCCATCGCACTGGAAGTCCCCGGGGTCCAGACCGCGGGGGGGTCCATGCGCGGCACCGCCCAGGCGGTCTTCGGCAACCAGAACTGGTCCACGATCGTCCAGGGCACCACGCCGGATTTCCTGGAGGCCCGGGACTGGGAGGTGGCCGATGGGAGATTCTTCACCCAGGAGGACATGGACGGCGCGACCAAGGTGGCGATCCTCGGGCAGACGGTGAAGGAGAACCTGTTCGGCGACGGCGACCCCATCGGCCAGATCGTCCGCGTCAAGAAGGTCCCTTTCACGGTCATCGGCCTTCTCGCGCGGAAGGGCCAGTCTAGTTGGGGACAGGACCAGGACGATCTCGTCGTCATCCCCCTCAGCACCGCCAAGAAGCGCGTCCTGGGGGTGAGCCAGGCCAACGCGCGTTTTATCGGCGTGATTCACATCAAGGTGACCTCCCCGGAGTTCATGCAGGAGGTCCAGGATCAGGTGACCGCCCTGCTGCGGCAGCGCCACCGGATCCAGCCGGACCAGGAGAACGACTTCCAGGTCCGGAACCTGGCCGAGACCTTTGCCGCCCAGGAGGAGAGCAGCCGGACCATGACGTTGCTCCTGGGGGCGATTGCGTCGGTCTCGCTCCTGGTCGGCGGCATCGGGATCATGAACATCATGCTGGTGTCGGTGACGGAGCGGACGCGGGAGATCGGCCTCCGGATGGCGGTGGGGGCCCGCAGCCGCGACATCCTGGGCCAGTTCCTGATCGAGGCGGTGACGCTGGCCCTCATCGGCGGGATCCTGGGGATCCTCCTGGGGGTAGGCGGCTCGACCCTCATCGCCATGCTGGCCCGCTGGTCCACGCTGATCACCCCGGGGACCATCGCGGTCGCCTTCGGCTCCTCGGCACTCATCGGAATCTTCTTCGGCTATTATCCCGCCCACAAGGCCGCCTTCCTGGATCCCATCGAAGCCCTGCGCTACGAATGACTCATGGCCAATGACCAATGACGAATGACCAATGACCAATTGGTGACCAGTGACCAGTTGGCTGACGTCGTCCGTGTGCCATTGAACGCGAAAATTTTTGAATACGGGGGCTTCCTTTGCGTGCTTCGCGTGCTTTGCGGTCGAACTGCACTGTTCGGGTTGAATCCGGCGGGCGCTTCCCGACCGGTGCGAGCCATGGTATAGTCCCTGCGTGGCCATGCGTGACGAGACCGGGTTCGAGATCTTCGCGGTCACCGCGGACAAGGGGATCCGGGCCTGGGGGCGGGACCTGCCCGAGGTGTTCGTCAACGCGGCCCGAGGGATGTGGAGCCTGATGGTGGAGCCGGGGACGGCGCGCCTTCAGGAGATGCTTCCGGTGAGGGTCGAGGCGGGTGATCGCGAGACCCTGCTGGTCGCGTGGCTCAACGAACTCCTGTACCTGCACGAGGCGGAAGAGTTCGTGGCCGCCGAGTTTGCGATCAAAGAGCTCACGGACACGACGCTGGAGGCCGAGGTGTGGGGGGAGCGGGTGGACCGAGCGCGTCACGCCCTGGTGGGGCACGTGAAGGCGGCCACCTATCACATGCTCCAGGTGTCGCCCACGGCGGGAGGCTGGGAAGCGCAGATCGTCGTAGACGTCTAACGGACGAGTCAAGGGAAGGGGAGCGGACGGATGGCTGAGACGGTGCTGATCTTCGGCAAGGATACCTGACCCTACACCTCTGCCGCCCGGGAGGAGTACGGCAAGCGAAAGGTTCCCTTTCGGTACATCAACGTGACCACGGATCCGGCGGGGATGAAGCAGATGCTTCAGCTCTCCAAGGGCGAGCGCACCGTCCCGGTCATCGTGGAGGGTGGCAAAGTGATCATCGGATTCGACGGAGGCGGGTGAGAGGTCTAGCTTGGTCCGCTGGAAGCGGACCCAACAATGACCAATGACCAATTCCCAATGACCAAATGCTACGAAACCGCCGGGTTCATCCCGGGGGCAAACGCGGTGGCAGGTACAACCCCAGACGCTCCACATACTCGCCCACCTTCCATAGCGTCGAACCGCAAATGAACGCAAGCAGTTCATCCCGATTCCCCGCCTCGACTCCTCCTCGCGACCCAGCGGGGGAGGCGGATGCCCGTGCTAACGGCTGATCCGGTGCGCCGACGGCGCCTGCGGCGATGGGGCCGCGGGGTCCTGGCCCTGGCCCTTCTCGCACTGGTGGGGCTGGGCATCGCGTTTCAGCCCGCCATTCACTGGATCGCCGAGCGGGAACTGACCCGGGCCCTGGACGCCCGGGTGCGGATTGACCGCCTCCGCATCTTTCCGTTCACCGGTCGGCTGCACGCCACGGATGTCTGGGTCCGGGACAAGCAGGGCGGCCAGCCCCTGCTCTACATCCCGGGCCTCGAGATCGAGGTGCGGCTGGGCGCCCTGTGGCAACGGGAGCTTCTGGTGACCCGCCTTGGACTGGACCAACCGGAGGTCTGGATGGCGCTGACGCCGGACGGGTTCGCGTGGCTCCCCCTGGCGAGCACGACCGGCGCCTCACCTCACCTGGCGGTCACGCTGCAAGAGGTGGTGGTGCAGGGTGGGCGAATCCACGTCGCGGACCGCCGCCGATCACCCGAGCACCGGGAGATCGTGGAGGACCTGGAGGTCCGCGTGCGCGACCTCAGCACCCGGGATGATAGGCGCGAGGTTCGGGAGACGCTCAGGCTGCGGGGACGCTGGCGGAGGATGACCGTCTCGGCGGATGGCTGGGTGGCGCCCTTCGCCAGGCGTCGGGCCTTCCACCTGCCCGTGCGGATCGCGCACGCGGATCTGGGACAGGTGGCGGGCATCCTGCCCCCGGGCCTGGCCCCGCCCGGGTTGACTGGCGAGGCGGAGGTGGGGGTGGACGTCAAGGGCCAGGAGGCCGGCGGCGAGTGGCAGGTGCAGGCGGGCGTCCAGATCGAGGCCAGGCGTGTGACCGCCAGACCGCGACCGGACCTGGCCGTGCAGGGAGCCTCCCTGCGCCTCCGGGGCCAGGCCCACTGGAGCCCCAAGGTGATCGGGTTCTCGCAGCTCAGCCTTGACGTGGCCGGCGCCACGATCGAGGTGGGGGGCCGGCTGCGGGCGTCCATGGACCGCCTGGGTGTGCGCGGACAGGCGGATCTGGATCATCGGGGTCTCCTGGTCCCGGAGATGGCGATGGAGGCGACCGGCCTCAGCCTGGGACAGATCGGCCAGCCGCCGACGGTCCGGATCGGGCGCATCGCGGTCGCCGGCGGGACGGACCAGCGGGCCGGGACCGCCCGCCTTGAACGGGTCAGCCTGGCCGACGTGGACGTCCGTGCGTTGCGCCAGGCCGATGGGTCCCTGGACGTTGCGGGGTGGATGGGCGGGGCCGGCCTGCCCGTGGCAGAGGGAGGAGGCGAACGCCCGCTGTATTGGGAGATCCTGCGCCTGGAGGTGGAGCGGGCGGGCCTGGACCTCACCGATCGGGGAACCCGCCCCGAACGAACCCTCGCCATCCGGGATGTCAGCCTGCGCGTCGCCGGCGCGACGTCGGATCCGACGCAGCCGATCACCTTTGACCTCACCGCCTCTACGTCGGTGGCGCGCGCCATCAGGCTCAGCGGCACCTGGCTCCGTTCGCCGGTGCAGCTCCAAGCGAAGGCGGCCATCGAGGCGGTGGACCTGCCCGGGCTCCGAGCCTGGCTGCCTGCCACGCTCCCGGTGGAGATTCTCTCGGGCCAGGCGAGCCTGACCCTGCAGGCGGATGTCCGGCGCGACCAGAATGGCCTGGCGGCCAGCGGCACAGCCGGCCTTGCGCTACACGACATCCGGGTCCAGGCCGAGCCAGGGGGGGCATTCGTCGCCGAAGATATCGAGGTCGCTCTGGGGCAGATCAAGGCGGCGGGACCGGGGCTTGCCGGCCTTGCCCTCGAGGCTGTGGGACGGGTCCGCGGCAAAGCGGTGCACGCGCGCCTCGGGGATGGGGCGCGCCCCGCGATCGCGGAGGCCTCTCTGGGCGAATTGCAGGTGACGCTGGGACGGATCAGGCTCACCCCCCAGCCAGGGGGCGTCCACGCACTCACCATCCGGGGCAGTGCGGCGCTTGGCGGCCTCCAGGCCCGGGCCTCGGGATATGGCGTGGATTCCCTGGCGGCACAGGCGGTCCGGGCGGACAGTGTCGCCCTCACCACCAGACTCGGCCCCGGCGGAGGGCGCCTGGATCTTCGCGGAGGGGTGTCCCTGACAGGGATCGAGGGAAGCTCCCCCGGCCTGCCGATCCGAACCTGGAAGGCGGCGGGAATCCAGATGGACGTCGGGCAGCTTCACTTGGCCCCATTCCGGCTCCACCTCCGGAGGCTCGAGGTTGACCGGCCCGAGGTGCAGGCGGTGCGGGCCGAGGATGTCGCCTCGACGCCGGGGAGCGGTTTGGGCTGGAGCCCTCCTCCCGCCATCCGGCTGGATCGGATGGTCATCCGGAATGGTCGCATCGCATTCCGCGACGAGATGGTGCGGCCGGTGTGGTCAGGTGAGTTCACAGAGGTGGAAGCCGTGGTCGGAGAGCTTCAGACCGACACGGATGCGCCGGCCTCGTTCCGCCTGTCCCTGAAGGAGGCCGAGGGGGCGCAGGCCCGGCTGAGTGGCCGGGTGCAGCCGGTCACCTGGTCGGGCGAGGTCCGTGCGGAGCTGGAGAACCTGGACGTCCTGCGGCCCGGTGCCTACCTCCCGGACCTGGTCCATCGGGTGGTCCGGGGCGGGACGGCCAGCGGCGCCCTGGATGTCAGCCTGCGTCAAGCCGGCCAGGCGCTTCATGTCACCGGGAAGGGCGACCTGACCTTTGCGCCCCTGGAACTCGGCGATGCGAGGCGGGACCTCACCCTCCTCCTGGCGGAGAAGGTGCAGGTCCAGGTGGAACAGCTCAGCCTGGACCCGCTGGTGGTCCGTGTGAGCGCCGTCCGGATGGAGCAGCCCTGGATTGGCGTGGGGCGGGACGAGGACGGGAGCGTTCCAGCGCTGCGTCTGGTGAACGAGCTGCGCCAGCCCGGCGGCGGGCCGCCGTTGGCGGGCGGCGCGCCGGTCGTGACGGTCGGGGTCCTCACGCTCTCCGACGGCACCGCCGAGATCGAGGACCGGGCGGTCCAGCCACGCTTCCGGGATCAGGTGCGAAACCTCGAGCTCGTCATCGAAGATCTCACCACGGAAGAGGACCGCAAGGCCAGCGTCGCCCTCACGGGGGAGCTGAGCGACCGGTCGGCGGTGGCCCTGCACGGCTTCATCCTGCCGCTCCCGACCAATCTGTACGTGGACCTGGAGGGGCAGGTCCGCGACCTCAACCTGCACCGGCTGAATTCCTACACCGCCCGGGTGACCTCGTACCGACTGGAGCAAGGGAAGCTGTTCGGCCAGGTGCGCTATCGCGTCGAGCAGGACCGGCTGGAAGGCGAGAATCTCTTCCGGATCGATCAACTGGCCCTCGGCGAGCAGGTGGAGCCCGTGGATCGCTTCGAGGCCCTGGTGGGCGTGCCGCTGGCGCTGGCGATCTCTCTGCTCCAGGATTCCTCCGGGGAGATCATCCTGCGAGTGCCGGTGCACGGCGAGTTGAACCATCCGGAGTTCGACCTGGGCGAGGTGATCGCGGCCGCCATCCGGAACACCTTGATGCAGCTCGTGACGGCGCCCTTCCGGCTGATCGGCCAGATCTTCACCCTGGGGGGCCGGATCGGCGCCATCGAGATCAACCCCGTGCTGTTCGCCCCGGGATCCTGGGCGCTGGACGATGCGGCCCGCGAGCATCTCCGCAACATCGTCGCGGTCCTGCGGGACCGCCCGACGATGAAGGTCAAACTGTCGGGCATGGCCCACGTGGAGTCCGACGAGGACGGCCTGCGCGCGCGGAAGGTCGAGGCCGAGCTCTTGCGGATCGTCCGCGAGCCTGGCGTGAAGGGGCGGGACGACGCCCTGGATCGCCTCTTCCTCCGGACCTTCGGCGCCTCCGCGGGTGTCGCGACGCGGGAGGCCAAGCTCGCCCGGCTGAAGACGGCCCAGAAGCTGACCGCTCGGGATGTCGAGGACCTGCCCGATGCGCGGACGCTCGCCATCTACGATTACCTGGCGGGGGAGGAAAAGATAGAGCGGGATCGGATGTTCCTCGCAGAGGGGAAGATCTACCGGACCGCCGAGGGCGGCGGCGACTGGGCGCGCCGCGCCGATTTCACGGTTCTTCAACCTTGACAGCAACCACAGATTACGCAGATTTCGCAGATTCCACAGCCCCCCTTCTCACTCCCTCCCCCTCGGAGGGGGGGAGGGCTCGGGTGGGGGTGAATCTGCGTAATCTGTGAAATCTGCGGTTAAGTTGGTTCTTGCGGAATTTCAATCCGAAATCCGCAATCCGAAATCCGAAATGGGAGACATGAGGGGTGGGTGAGCCCGAGAGGGAGCTGAGAGCAGAAGCGATCCGCGGCCGGCTGGAGAGTCTACGGGGCCGGGACCTCCGCGACGCCGAGGTGGATGCGGAGGTCCGCCAACTCCTGGCCGTCGGTGAGGCGGCGATCCCCGTTCTCCTGGAGCAGTTCACCCAGGAAGACGAGACGCTCTTGGCCGTGGCGACGCAGGCCCTGAAGGCCTGGGGCGAGCCCCGCCCCGTGGAGCCGCTGATCGCGCTCCTGCGCGATCCGGCGGTGGGCGATCTGGCCAAGGCCCTGATCCTGACTGTCCTGGAGAAATACGGTTTGGACGTGAATGACACGGAACTCCTGGGGCTGGGCATCGACCTGGAGGAATATCGAGTGGGTTCTCTCGGCAACGGGGACGAGGGGGCGCGGGACGGATGACGGCCGATCACGACGCACCCCTGGAATCGGTGGCGGTCATCGGGGCGGGCGCCTGGGGGACCGCGCTGGCCGTGGTCCTGGCGGAGCGGTATGCGCGCGTGCACCTCTGGGTCTTCGAGGCGGACCTGGCCGGAGAGATGGAGCGGACCCGGGAAAACCGCCTCTATCTCCCCGGTGTCCGGATTCCCTCGGCGGTCCACCCCATGCCGTCTCTCGAAACCGCACTCGCCCTGCAGCGGCTGGCCATCTTCGTTGTGCCGTCCCACGCGTTTCGAGACGTCCTGGTCCAGGCCCGTCCTCACCTCGAGCCGGGGACACTGGCGGTAAGCGCGACGAAGGGGATCGAGGTCCAGAGCCTCCGCACCATGTCCCGGATCATGCAGGAGGTCCTGACGCCCGCCCATCACCCGAGGATCGCCGTGCTGTCGGGACCCAGCTTTGCCCGCGAGGTCGTTGCCGGGCGCCCGACCGCCATCGTCGCCGCGGCCGAGGATACGGAGGTCGCACGCGCCGTGCAGCAGGCAGTGAGCGGAAACGCCCTGCGGGTCTATGCGGGTACCGATCCCCTGGGCGTGGAGCTGGCCGGGGCGGTGAAGAACGTCATCGCCATCGCCGCCGGCGTGGTGGACGGCCTGGCCCTCGGGCCGAACGCGCGGGCGGCCCTCCTCACCCGGGGCCTGGCCGAGATCACGCGGCTGGGCGTGGCCATGGGGGCGCGGGTGGGCACGTTCGCCGGCCTGGCCGGGATGGGCGACCTGATCCTCACCTGCACCAGCGATCTGTCGCGCAACCGCACCGTGGGGCTGGCCCTGGCCAGGGGGACGCGGCTGCAAGACCACCTGGCCAGTTCCAAGGCGGTGGCGGAGGGGGTGAATACCTGCCGCTCCACCGTGGCCCTGGCGCAGCGCCACGGGGTGGAGATGCCCATCTGCCGTGCCGTGCACCGGGTGCTGTTCGAGGGCCAGGATCCCCGCGAGGCGGTCGTGGAGCTGATGACGCGGGAGTTGCGGTTCGAGGGCGACTGAGCGCAAACGGGCGGGCTTGAACCGCCAAGACGTCAAATAATACTTGTAATGCAACCTCCCCCTTCAAAAAGTCTAAGAGTCTCCTGCGTACCCCCCCCGGCCGCCGACTCCCGGTCCCCGCCGGTCATAGCTGGCGACGAGAATCGCCTTGACACCTCTCCCGCCCGCGCGCTAGCGTCTTGTCCGAATGAACGCGGTTCCCCTGCGGTTGGCCTTGGGACGGCAGGGATCCTCACTGGAACGCGCCTGTTCTGTGAGCCCGCCGCGCCCCTGGGGGGGCAAATGACGTCCAGAAACCCTGGTGTTTTCGCACCAACCGGCAACTCAAGAAAGGGCTCAAAGAGGATCCTGGAGCCCTTACCACCCGGTGGAGGGAGCGCATGAAAGCCGTTCGGGTTCAGAGCGACGGATCAGTTAAGCTTCCGAGAGAGATTTTGCGGCTTTTCCCGAGCACCAGCCAGCTCGCGGTGTGGACTGAGGGCGATATGATCGTCCTCAAGCGGCTGGGATCACTGAGGCCCTCAGAGATCGCGCGGCGATCGCCTGAGAAGGAGATGCCTCTCACAAAGATTACCGCCGAAGTTCATCGCATGCGTCGGGAAAAGCGGAGCCGGCGTGGCTAAGGAGCGGGTGATCCTGGATGTGAACGTCTGGATCTCTGGGCTGCTGTGGACTGGAACTCCGAACAGGCTGATTCAAGCAGCCGAGGATGGTGACCTAACGCTGGTGACGACTCCCGCGATTGTGGAGGAGATTCGTGGCGCATTCGCTCGTCCGAAGTTCGCAGCCAGGATCACAGCCTTGAATACCTCGATGGGAGAACTGATGGAGTCTCTGCTCAGCATCGTCGAAGTCATTCAGGATCCCAGGATCGAAGCTGTGATTTCGCAGGACCCGGACGATGACAAGATCTTGGCTTGCGCTGTGGCCGCTGGGGCAGGCTCGATCGTCTCGGGGGACCATCATCTATTGGCCTTGAAGCGATATTCAGGGATTCCGATCGTCACGCCAAAACAGTTCTGGGACGCATGGGCAAAGCGGCCGGAGTGACAGCCCGTTGCGCTTCGACACCGGCTGTGCGTTGACCGGAAACCATCCGCCCTTCGAGCATTCCGCCGTGCTCGCCGCCGAGACTGGAAGGGCGGTAGGATGAGGAGCGGGACAGTGATTCCACTCAGTCGATTACGTCCCCAATCCCCGAATGGACGCGGTCCTCGGCGACGAGCACGGGCTGGATCTCATCGAGCGGTTCCGGGCGATCTCGCCGGCTCAGCCGCCGCCCCGTTAGGCGTGTCTCATTGCGGAGCTAGTGTTTTCTCTCGTTCCGGATTCTGGTATTATTGTCGCTAACGCCTTGCGCCGTGTCCCTCAGGAACATGCATGCCGCTCAATCTGTATGCGGACATCTACGCGTCCGGTGTGGTGCCGCAGGGCTGGACGCCAAGCCGAGGTGGGACCCTCAAGTACCCGGTCCGGAACCGTGCTCTCCTGCGGGAGTTGAGGCGTGTACGCGCTGGCAGGTGGAGAAAGGTCATCAAGCAGGGGAATTCCGGTGAGGTGCATTACTTTGAACACGAGTCCGGGAGCGTTGCGGGTGTCAAATTCTTTCCTAGGGCGGTGAGGCTATGAAACAGCACTACCCATCCCGTGTACTCCTTTCGGAGGTGAGTGGGCATCTACCCCAGCAGTTGGAACTCTTTGCGCTCGTAAATCTGGGCCTGGTGCAATCATTGGCCAGCGGGGTCTTAACCCCCACAGAAGCGGTTGAACGCTTCTACCATGCGGACAACTGCCTCTATGTCCGAAACCATTTCCGGAAGAAGGAAGCCAATGCGATTATGAGTCGCGGGATCCAGTTGCCCGACCTTTTTGAGTGCTTGGCAGCGGAGGCCGCCCGACGCGAGTTTTACCACGAACTGGAGGCAATTCGCGCTCTGTGTCTGAAGCTCTTAGACAAGAGGCGGTCCCCAAGGGTTGCTGATCGTGCGGTGGCATAGGACTCGAACATACCGCCCGCCTAACAAACCGGTTGGAGTCCGCCGCTCGTAAGAGGGGACGGTGCCTCCTCTGTCTCCTTACTCTGTTCGACAACCAGCGAGGACTTCCTGCGCGTGCCCCCTACTGAGGAAAGGTACCGGACACCTTTGGGGAGGCAACTGGCTGATTGCCTTGGAACTGCTTGTGGATTCGTGGGGAGCGGCGATCCGTACAGGGAGAGGGTGACGCCTGATCCGTTGTCTCGTCCAGCGCGTGGCGAGGCCCCCGCGCGGCGCTTGTAGGTTCCTGGATGGAGTCCTGACAAATATGACTTGTAATGCAACGACCCCCTTTACGGGGGCGACGAAGAATTGAAATCACCACCCCGCAGAATCAATGGGTTAGGGGCTAAATGGTGTCCGGTACCTTTTTCTTACTGGATTACCTCGGTCGCCCGGGAGAGCACGGACGGCGGAATCATCAGCCCGAGGGCCTTGGCGGCCTTGAGGTTGATGACCAACTCAAACGTCGCCGGTCGCTCCACGGGCAGGTCGGCCGGGCTGATCCCTTTGAGGATCTTGTCCACATACGTCGCGGCCCGCCTGTGCATGCCCGCGTAACTTGGCCCGAAAGACATCAACCCGCCCGCCTCGACCAATTCCCGGTACGCATAGACCCCCGGTAAGCGGTGTTGGGCGGCGAAGTTCATGATGCGCGTGCGGTGGTGCAGAAACATTCGATCCGCCAGCACGAGGAGCGCGCCTACCCGCTCCCTGTCGATTGCTGCGAAGGCGCCGTCGAGTTCCTCCGGGGTCCCCACCGCCAGGGACAGCACTCTCATTCGCAACGTCGAAGCTGCCGACTGCGCTTCTTTCATCTCGATCACATGATACGCATTCACTGGATTCCAGAGGATGGCGACGTGGGAGAGTTTGGGGATCACTTCCCTGAGCAGCTCTAACCGTTTCCCCTCCAGTTCCGGTGAGATCGAGGTTAACCCGGTGATGTTCCCACCGGGCCGGTTGAGGGACGCGACGATACCCGTGCCGACGGGATCGCCGACGGCCACCATGACGAGAGGGACCGACGTCGTCGCCTTCTTGACAGCCTGGGTGCCGGGTGTACCGGCGGTAACGATCACATCGACCTTCCGGGCGATCAGTTCGGCGATGAGGATGGGAAGGCGCTCGTATTTTCCTTCAGCCCACCGATACTCGATCACGACGTTTTGGCCCTCCTCGTAGCCGAGGTCACGCAACCCCTCGCGGAAGGGCCCGACGAGGTTGGCCTCGAGGGCAGCGGTGGAGTTCCCCAGGAAGCCTATCCGATACATCTTTCCTTTCTGCTGGGCGTGAGTGAGAAGCGGGGCCACCAGGATGCCGAGAGAGAGGGTGACGATGAGGCCAGCTTCTCTGATGTTCATGTTCTCTCCCCACGCTTCTTGCGTCCTCAGCCCCTGCGAGCAGCGCCTAACGCCATCGGACTGACCCGCGGCGCATCACAGACACCGGCGCCGTCGGGTCCAGTCCGTGTTCGCCGGCACTCGGGTGCGAACGTTCCGCGCCTGCCGATCCCGCAAATCAACCGGATTCTACGATTTCAACGTCTTGTTGAAGTGGTCGATCGTGCGCTGCCAGGCGAGTGTGGCTGCGGCTTCGTCATAGCGTGGTGTCGTGTCGTTATGGAAGCCGTGATTCGTTCCGGGATACACATACGCCTCGTACTTGACGCCATTCGCCTTGAGGGCGGTTTCGTAAGCGGGCCACCTGCCGTTGATGTTGGGATCCATCTCGGCAAAGTGCAGCAGAAGAGCGGCCTTGATCTTTGACACCTCTTCAACAGGCGGCGCGGCCCCATAGAAGGGAACCCCGGCGGCAAGCTGCGGCACCCGGATGGCCAACGTGTTGACCATACCGCCGCCGAAGCAGAAGCCCACCGCACCGAGTTTGCCGGTCGAGTGTGGATGCTTCAGCAGGAAGTCGGCCGCCGCGACGAAGTCTTCGGTTATTTTCTTGCCATCGAGCGTCCTCTGCATCGCCACGGCTCTTTCATCGGCCTCAGCTCCGTACTTGTCAACGGCCGGATAGCCGCCAAGAGGCCACAGGGCATCCGGTCCAAGAGCCATGAAACCTGCGGCGGCCAGGCGCCGTACGACATCCTCTATGTACGGATTCAGGCCGCGGTTTTCGTGAACGACCACCACCGCGGGGAATGTGTTGCCGGTCGCGGGCTGGGCGAGTAATCCCCGCATCATGCCATTGGGCGAGTTGCCCTGCGGCGAGGGGTACAGCGCATACTCGGCCTTGATGCGGCTGTCGTTCTTGGCGACCTGCTGCGCCAGCGCATAGTTGGGGCGGAGCATCTCCCACAATGCCGTTGCCGTCAGGCCGCCAACCGCGAATCGTGACGCGCCATCCAGAAACTCGCGGCGGCGGATGTGGCCATGAACGTACTTGTCGAAGAGCGTCAACAGTTGCGGATCGAAATCAGTGGCTTTTTTCCTTTCCATACGATTGACTCCTTTCAGTTCCCTGAGTTTGGTGTGCACGCTACCTTAACGTAATTTACGTAGGTTCTAAAGTGCATTGAGGAACTTCTTCGGGTCGGGCGGTTCGGGGGACACGGCCGACCGATTCACCGAGGACATGGTCCCCCCGAGGGACCGCGCGACCTCGGCACCAGAATCGCCCATCTTCTCCAGGGCGATCCGACAGAAGAGTGTCCGCGCCTGGCCCACGGCTCCCGTCCCGGATCCCATAGCCGGACTTATCCGCTTTTTTCACTCGCGCCTGCTCACGGCCGCTCGGGCAGGAGCACGATGCAGTTGGGGTTCAGTCCCATGTTTTTGAGCGTGTCCATGCTGGCGATAGGCTTGCCCTCGGCCACATCGATCACGGTGATGGAGCCGTCGCTCATGCCCGGCAGGTTAAGCAGGCTATTCTGGACAAAAAGATAGGCCTCGTCGGGCGAGAAGACCAAGTGGTGCGCCCCAGCCGCCGCTGGGATGGCCTTGAGGAACTTGGGCTTCTGTGGGTCACTCACGTCGTAGACGCTGACGTGCCCTGGCTTGGCGGTGGTCACATAGAGCCGGTCACGCTTTTTGTTGTGCTCCATCTCCAGGGCCACCCCGTGGCTGCGTGAGCCGAAGTCGTCCACCTGACTGAAGCCGAAGCCCTTGGTGCTGGGATTCCAGACCGCCATCCAGAGCGTGCCCCCGTACATGTTGGTGATGTAAGCCACCGGCGGGTTGGCGCCGGGCATGAACATTACCTCGACCGGCGCCTCGCCGGAAGGCGAGGGCTTGCGCGATACTTGGTGGGTGGAGAGCACCTTGCCTGTGCTCGCCTCCAGCACGGTCACAGTCTCGCCTGGGTCGCCGAGGTCGGACGGCCGCACTGTGCTCGTGATCATGACGCGGTCAATGCCATTGTGGATGCTAATGCCGTGGGGATACTTGATCAAAGCCGGCCCTCCAGCGGGCGATCCGATGGTTTTGATGGGCTTGTCAGTGGCTGCGTCACCCATCACCACGTTACTCGAGCCCATGCAGGTGAGATACCAGGTCCGGTTGTCCTCCGTGAAGACCACATCCTCCAGCACCTGGCAGTCCAGCACCGGCGCCGCCTTCATCCGATAGGGGAAGCGGGTAAGGTCCATCACATGAAGGACACTTTTGCCAAGAGCAGTGATGTAGGCCTTGCTCTTGTCGCGGTTGAAGTAGATATGGTGGGCCACGAGGTCAGGCGGCAGAGGGATGTCCATCAGCAACTTCCCGAAGCTCGGCGACTTCGGGTCGACATCGACAACCGCCAGCCCTTCCTTCCTGACGATCTGCTCAGGCTTGGTCTCGTAATTGAGCAGGGCCAGGATTTCGGCCTGAGCCTGAGAGGCAGTCAGGACCATCACGGTCAGCAGCAGCGCATATATAAAGATTTTCATAGAACTCTCCTTTCCTCGCAGGGGATTTACGTTGCGGCTTTGGTGGCTTTACCGTACTCCCGCCGTCGTTTTCCCGCAGCGCCTCCCTCGTTGAGGTTGTGCCGGGCCTCTTTCTACCCCGAGAGCGCCGGGAAATGCAAGGTCCAAGTGGGCTGCCGCCAACTGCGTCCCACCCCTCCCGCGAGTGCTGAGCGAATGGGTCCCTGGTCCTCCGTCGCATCCCGACGCTAAGCCCTGTCAAGAGCGTCCCACGCTGGCAAAAATCCCTCCATCTTGCTTGGTCTGGTGGAGGACCGTGCGAGCGAGGTGCTGCACAATCCCGTGATCCAGGATGGCGAGAGCATCCAAGAGCGGTCCGCGACCCACGGGTGGGAGCAGGGTAGCGCAAGGTCGCTAAACCGCAACGTCGCCCAGTTGCGGGGAGGGTTTTCTCTTGGGATCGAAAAACGGTCTGGTCCCGCATCACGCCCAGTACGAGGCGAGGTCGGTCAGCATAGCGGAAGTGAAAAGTGAAATAAGTGAACTACGTCCCCTTTTTCTCGACCGGACGGCAACCGCAGAGGCCCCTCCGTGGATTGGATGGATCGGGGACCGGAAAAACCGTTGCGAGCGGACCGGCCATCTGGGATAGTGAGCCGGTGAGCGGGCCAAGGAGTGTGAGTCTTCGATCGGGGCTGGCGGCTGTGGGGGCGTTGGCGACGCTTGCCGCGGGGTGCAGTGTGGAGCGGGCATTCATCTACTTTCCGAGCCGGGGGCTTCATGCGACGCCCGCTCAGTGGGGGCTCCGGTACGACGATGCCGACCTGCGGGCGGCGGATGGGGTGCGTCTGCACGGCTGGTTCGTCCCGGGCTCGGCGGGCGGTCCCACGCTGCTCTGGGCCCACGGGAATGCCGGGACGATCGCCGATCGCCTCCCTATCATCCAACTCCTGCACGAACGCCTCCAGATCCCCCTGCTGATCTTCGACTACCGCGGGTACGGCCGGAGCGAGGGTCGCCCCTCGGAAGAGGGGACATACCGGGACGCCGAGGCGGCCCTGGCGTATCTGCGGGGACGTCCCGACGTGGACGGGCGCCGGATCATCTATTACGGGGAATCCATCGGCTCGGCCGTCGTCCTGGACCTGGCCACGCGGGAGGCTCCCGCCGGGCTCATCCTGGAGGCGCCCTTCACGTCGATCCGTGACATGGCGCGCACCCACTCCGCCGGGCTCATCCTGGAGGCGCCCTTCACGTCGATCCGTGACATGGCGCGCACCCACT
>METI01000039.1:35797-51309 GCA_001771285.1 candidate division NC10 bacterium RIFCSPLOWO2_12_FULL_66_18 | reverse complement strand
GGTGATCGAGGATAATGCCGTCAATCTCGAACTCACGGTCGTCTTGCTGGAACAGGCAGGCTGCGAGGTCCTCACGGCGACCTCCGCCGACGCCGGTCTGCGCCTCGCGGCGGGCGAGCGGCCCGACCTGATCCTGATGGATCTCCATCTGCCCGGCATGACCGGCTATGAGGCCACCGGCAGGCTCAAGGCCGATCCGGCCACCGCGGCCATCCCCGTTGTTGCCCTCACGGCCGACGCCATGCGGGGCACCGATGCCCGGGCGAAAGCGGCCGGCTGCGACGGCTACCTGACGAAGCCGCTGGATATTGAAGCCCTCCGCGAAACGCTCCGCCGGCTCCTGCCCTCCAGGCAACAGGGGGCAGGAGGAGGAGGGGAACCAAGGGGCTGAGCGGCATGCGGGAAACGCTGCGCGGTGAACCCCCACGTTCCTTGAGACGTCTTTGTTTGTTTGTCCCTGGTGGGGAGCCGCTCTGGCTGTGCTATGCTTGCGCCTGCAGCACGCGGAAGGTGTTGCCTGGCGGAAGGAGGAGGCCATGGTCCGACGACGGATCCTCATTGCCGAGGACGACCCGGACATGCGCGAGCTGATCAAGGCCCTCTTGGAGGACCTCGGGTTTGAGTGCGTGGCGGTCCCTGATGGGCAGGCTGCCCTGGACGAGGTGGCCGCGCGGCCGCCGGACCTCATCCTCTCCGACCTGGGGATGCCGCGCGTAGGCGGGATCGAACTCTGTCGCCGGGTGAAAGCCGACCCTGCCACCCGGTCCATTCCGGTCGTCCTGGTCACCGGGATCGGGGAGGAGTTCAAGGGGACGGGTGCCGAGGTGGGGGCGGACGCGTTTATGGGGAAGCCCTTCACCCTGTCGGACCTCCGGGCCATAATTCACGCTCTTCTCGGGCCAGGGGGACTGCGTGCCTCCGACGCGGAGAAGGCGTGAGCCGCAGAAGACAGGGGCTGGCTTCATCCCGTCTTTTCCAAAACCCCTTGCGTCAACCACCTTCCGCGACATCC
The DNA here is from genome assembly GCA_001771285.1 of candidate division NC10 bacterium RIFCSPLOWO2_12_FULL_66_18. GTDB lineage: Bacteria > Methylomirabilota > Methylomirabilia > Methylomirabilales > 2-02-FULL-66-22 > 2-02-FULL-66-22. Next base: position 50,297 of record METI01000039.1, on the reverse strand, counting down.
CCCATCAGTTCCCCGCAATCAAACGTTCCCTGGCCCCTTTGTCCCTGGCCTGCGCGCCCCCCTGACGTGCTATACTTGCACCGACTTGACGTCGGAGGGAATGCCTGGCAAAGGGGGAGGCCATGATCCGGCGATCGGCGGTGGCGGGATCGTTTTATGCCGGGACGCGGGACCGGTTGCGTCTTCAAGTGGAGGACCTCCTCCCCAAAGAGGTCACGCGGGAGCAGGCCATTGGGGTGGTGGCACCCCATGCCGGCTACATCTATTCGGGGCGGGTGGCGGCGACAGTCTACTCGCGGGTGGAGTTTCCCGATGCCTTTGTGATCCTGGGCCCCAACCACACCGGCCTGGGGGCCGGGGCGGCCATCATGACCTACGGGCAGTGGGAGACCCCCCTGGGTGCGGTCCGCATTGACGCCGACCTGGGGAAGGCGATCCTGGGTCACTCATCCGTCCTGGAGGAGGATCACCTTGGCCACCTCCGCGAGCACTCCATCGAGGTGCAGCTTCCGTTCCTGCAATATTTCGAGCGCCCGTTCAGCTTCGTTCCGATCTGCCTCTTCAGCCACGAGTACGCGGCGTGCCAGGACGTGGGGCAGGCGGTGGCCAAGGCCGTGCGGGAGGCGGGCACGCGCGTGCTGCTGGTCGCCAGCACGGACATGAGCCACTACGTCCCCCGCGAGGAGGCGGCGGAGAAGGATCGAAAGGCCATTGATGCCATCCTGGCCCTGGATCCGGAGGGACTGCACAGGGTAGTTCGGAAGGAAGGGATCAGCATGTGCGGATTTCACCCGACCACGGCCATGCTGGTGGCGGCCAGGGCCTTGGGCGCGACGGAGGCGGACCTCGTGATGTACACGGATTCCGGGGAAGTCACCAAGGACGTGAATGAGGTGGTCGCATATGCCGGTCTGGTTATCCGATAGCGGGGGGGCGGGAGGAGAGATCCTGGCGAAAGAGATGAAAGATCTGCGACAGAAGGGACGGGGGAATCCTCCAGAGGATCGGCTCACACACACTCCGAGATTGACGACGGTCCCCAGACCGCTTAGAATGCGCGCCGTTCACCGGCTGGGGTGCGGGAGCGCCCAGGGAAGCCAGGCCGGGCATATCCAACACGGGAATGAGGTCCCCGTGAGACCCAGGAGGACAAGGAGGTTTCCATGACATACATCGTGGCGGAGCCGTGCATCGGGACCAAGGACCACGCCTGCGTGGACGTCTGCCCGGTCGAATGCTTCTACGAGGGGGAGGACATGCTCTACATCCACCCCGAGGAGTGCATTGACTGCGGGGCGTGTGTGCCGGAGTGCCCGGTGGCCGCCATCTTCGAGGAGAGCGACACTCCCGAGCAATGGAAGGATTACATCGCCAAGAACGCGGATGTGTTCAAGGGTGACGCCGCGCTTCCGAAGTCCCCCACCCGGGAGAAATGGGAGGAAGCGAGGAAGGATCCGGCCAGCGACGCGGCGAAGTACTACGAAAAGTACCCGCCGAAGCAGTAGACGGGTCTCCGGCTCCGTCAGCCAGAAACAGATTCGTTGCGCCCAGGCGTCCGAGAGGCGGGATGTCTGGGTGTCTCTTTTTTCGGAGTCAGGATCAGGCGAGAGCGATGCCTTCGAGGATCTTCACGACGCGCACTTTTCTCGCGGGCCCATGGCGGCCGCGCTCCCGCGTGCCGGCATTCGCTATCACTGCTTGGGCGAAACTCTCGGAGGCTATCGGACCGGAGGCTATAAAGTGTACCTGCTGGAGGTCGGGCAGGCTTGGACGCCCGACATCCCCGAGGTTTCCTCCTCTGAGCCGTCGCTACCAGGAGTGTTGGATGTGGAATCTAGACAATACCAATGATTCCAATACAATACGGCGTACTCCTTGTCCTGTCTCTGAGAGATGTTGGCCCTGCCTTGATGGTTCCCTTCAGGTTCTGAGCAGGGGCTCAGGGGCGGGCTTCACTTTCCCGCTGATGGCCGCGTCACTCCTCAGGATCACGCAATTCTTTCGGGGGGTCTGTGGTCAGGTAGGGCCTGCCGATCACCCTAGAGCGCAGGTGGGACGTTCATCTCTCGCCAGTCCACTGGCCGGGGGGTGGCCGGCAACGCGCGGACCAGGAGGACCGGCTTCAGCGTACCGCGGACGACCTTCTCGGCAATACTCCCCATGACGAAGCGCTCGATCCCGCTCCGCCCGTGGGTCGCCATGGCGACCAGATCAATTCGCTCCCGTTCTGCATAGGTGATGAGGTCACCGGCCACGTCTCCGTCCAGGACCACGCAGCCGGCAGTGACCCCCTGGCTCTTCAGATCCCGCTGGATCTTCTCCAGGTAGAGCATTGCCTCGGCCTTGAGCGCCGCCCTCCGTTCCGCCGCGGCCTCCGGCACGGCGTCGAGCTTGCCGCCGGCAGCGCCCAGGGTGAACTGGACCACGGTGGCCAGCGCCACCTCGGCCCCCGTGGCCCGGGCCAAGGCCACGGCGTGGGGGAGCACTGTCTCCGCCATCTCCGACCCGTCGAGAGGCACCAGGATCTTCCTGTACATGACGCCCTCCTTCGTGGATGTGGGATTTGTGATTGCGGATTGTCGATTGAAAGGCAAATCCTCAATCACCAATCCTCAATCGCAAATTCATCCGAGGGGCGGCATCAGAACGGCACGCCGGGGGCCGTGCAGATGCCCAGCCGCACCCCGATGGGCCGGTACATCATGGGGGGCCACCAGCGCTGCCGTAAGATGCCGTCGTGGATGGCCCAGCTTCGCCCTCGGATGCCGCCCCCCGCGCTCTGTGCGCGGAACGGTGTAGACCCATCCAGTCGGGCTTCCAAGATTCCTCCCGGCTGAAAGCCCCGGTGAATCGCCTCCATCCGATCCCGGCCCGCCAGATAGCCGAAGCCCTGCCGCTCGTAGGTGAGGGCATTGTGATAGAAGAAGGCCTCGAGGATGATGGCGTTCTTCCCCAGGCGCCCCGCAAACGCCTCGATCCGTTCCAGCGTGGCGCGAAGCATCCGAAGGCCGGGGCGGATCTGCCCCGGCGTCAACCCGGCCCGCATGGCAGATTCCTCCGCCCGCAGATTGCGGGTGCGGGCGCCCAGCTCCGTGACCTTGCCCTCATCATCCAGGTCCACCTCGAATCGCGGGCCCTCGGGGTCATTCAGGATGATAAAGGTGATCTGCAGATTCCCGTACCGGCTCTCGTCCAGCCTCAGGAAGAACGCCGGGTCGAGGGCACCGGCCCGATGCGTGATGCTGAGCCGCACCGAGGCGTGCTCACGCGGGGCCTCCACGCTGGCGAGCCGTCTTCCCTGGGGGTCGGTGAAGGCGAGCGGGTCGAGCCCGAAGCGCTCACAGAACGCAGGGGGAACGAGCGAGAGGTAGCACCGGTCTCGCTCCGGAGCGGGGAGGGCGTTGATCTGGCGCAGGCTGATCACCGCGCGTGGGCTCCGCCAGGGGGTCAGCCCGCCTCGTTCGGTGCTGGCGCGCGACCCGCATTCGACCAGCCGGGCCAGGCGCGGGCGACGCAGGAGAATGCGAGCCACCCGACCCCGGCGCCCCAGAGGGCCCCGGCCAGGACGTCCGCCGGATAGTGGACACCCACGTACACCCGGGAATAGGCGACCCCGGCCGCCAGGACGAGGAGGGCCCATCGCCAGCGGCGGAAGCCCAGCCATCCGACCGTGGCGACGGCAAACATGTTGCTGGCGTGGTTGGATGGCAAGGAGAAGGACCGGGTACAGCCGACCAGCACATGGACGTCGGGGATCACGTGACACGGCCGGATTCGTTGGAAGCCGGCCTTGATCAGGTTGGTGCCCAGGTCGGAGAGGGCCACGGCCGCCACGGCCACGGCCAGCAGGACCCACATCCGTCGCCCGCCCCACACCATCAACAGGAGAATCCCCACGGCCGCAGGCAGGAGGGCGTAGCGCTTCGTGCTCAGGATCGGCATCAGGAGATCGAAAAGCGGATTCTGGAGGGTCCGGTTGATCAGCAGAAAACCCCAGGCATCCAGGGTTCGGAGACCCGACAGGAGATCCACCATCGTCCGGCTCAGGTCTCCACCCGTTTGGCGGAATGGGCGTTGACAAGGAAGGCCAGGCCGCCCAGGCTGCTGACGACCAGCGTCAGAGAGAACCAGGCCAGCGACATGGTGAGCGCCGTCGCCGCGTCCACACCGACCTTGGCGAAGAAGTAGACCGTACCTCCCTCGCGCACGCCGAGCCCGGCCACCGACACCGGCAGCATGGCCACGACAGTGATCAGCGGGACATAGAGGAAGAAGTAGGCGATGGGGACGCCCAGGTTGAGGCCGGCGCCGATCAGGTAGTAGGCGACGATGATCAGGGCCTGGAGCACGGTCGAGAGCAGGAGGGCCTGCCACAGCGCCCCGTGATGTCCCCGATAGCGGTGGAGGGCCTCTACCAGGCCCTCCACCTTGGCCTGGAACCGCCCCAGCCCCACGAGCCGCAAGAGGCCCGAGGCGCGCCCTTTCACGCGATCGGTGAGGAGCACGGCGATGGTCAGGCCGAATGCCGCGGCCACGGCCAGGATCATGGTGGCGACCTGGGGGTCGCGGATCTCGCCGTAGGCCAGCCCCAGGGCCACCAGGGCAATCGCGATCAGCGCGGCAAAGCCGGAGAGACGATCCACCAGGATGGAGGCGATGGACGCGTCGTGACCACGGGTGATCTTGTAGATGGCGTAGCCCCGGACGATATCGCCGCCGATCAGCGTGGGCAGGAACAGGTTGAAGAAGGCCGCCTCGAAATAGACGAGGGTGAGGCGCCACAAGGACAGGTGAATCCCCTCGGCCGCGAGCAAGCGTTGCCAGCGCACGGCGCTGATGACGTGGCCGAACGCGTACAGGGCCAGGCACCCCAGGAAGACCTTCAGGGGCAGCGCCTGGATGGTGCGGAGGAATGTGGCGCGGTCCGCGCGCCAGAAGAGGACGGCCAGGAGCAGGCCGCTGACGAAGAGCTTCCCCAGGAAGATGAGCCGGCCCTTCCCCCGCGACGGCGCCTGGGGGTCCATCAGGCCTCCCGGCCGGGGTGGCCCAGCACGCGCTTGATCATGTAGATCGGCTTGCGCTGGGACTCGTGGTACACCCGGACGAGCAGTTCGCCCAAGAGGCCCATCACGATCAACTGCACCCCGACGACGATGAGCAGAATCCCCAGGAACAGGAGCGGGCGTCCCCCGATCTGGGCGCCGAACGCGAGCTTGAGCACGCTGAGATACCCGCCGATCGCGAATCCGGCGCCGGCCGCACAGATCCCCAGGAGGCCGAAGACCTGGATGGGTTTCGTGGCGAAGCTCAGCAGGAACTTGACCGTGATGAGATCCAGGAGGACCCGCAGCGTCCGGAAGATGCCGTACTTGGAGCGGCCGAAACGCCGGGCCCGGTGGTGGGTCTCCACTTCGGTGAGGCTGATCCCCATCCAGCTCGCGATGGCCGGGATGAATCGGTGCATCTCGCCGTAGAGGCGGAGGTGCTCCACGACCTCCCGCCGGTAGGCCTTGAGCGTGCAGCCGAAGTCGTGCAGGCGGATGCCGGTGACCCGGGAGATGAGCCAGTTGGCCAGCATGGAGGGAAGCCGCCGGCGAAGGAACGGATCCTGCCGTCTCCGGCGCCAGCCGCTGACCACGTCGAAGTCCTTGGCGAGGGCGAGGAGCCGCGGAATGTCGGCCGGATCGTTCTGCAGATCCCCGTCCAGGGTGACGATCACGTCGCCCCGGGCGTGGTCGAAGCCCGCGGACATGGCGGCCGTCTGGCCGAAGTTCCGCCGGAGGCCCACCAACACCCAGCGGGGATCCTGGGCGCGCACGTTCTCCAGCCGGGTCCACGTTCCATCCGTGGACCCGTCATCCACCGCGACGACCTCGTAGGCGATCCCCTGGGGATCCAAAGCCTGGCGGATCTCCTCGGCGAGGAGCGGGACACTCTCTTCCTCGTCAAAGATGGGGATCACGATGGAGAGCGTCGGTCGGACGTCAGCTGCCAAAGGTTCCTCCCTATGGTCACGAGCCAGAAATTCACCAGTCGTCGGTCTCACAGGGACCAAAGGCGTTCGGTGGTTCGACTCTTCGAGGGTTCGGTCGTTCCTGAACTGCCGAACGCCCGAACGTTCGAACTGCCGAACGGGTCTCTAGTATCCGGTGAATGCGCGGGGTGGGAATCCTCGAAAATCCCGTCCCCAGTAGATCGAGAAATCGCGCAGGTGCTGCCCCCGGTGCACGATGGGGACCACCCGCACCCGCTCCACCTGCTGGAAGGCGGCGCGCAGCTCCACCGGCGGGTCGCCGGACCCGTACGTCACGACGAGGCCGTCCCGCCCCCGCAATGCGTCCCAGCCCCCCCACAAATCGTACTGGTTCATCCGGCGGCCCAGGTTGGCGTTGAACACCCGGGGGTGGCCCTCCACGTAGAAGGCAAGCTCGCTGGCGATCTGGTACCGGTCGCTGACCAGAAAGGGTGGCTGGGGCACGCTGCGCATCTGTTCGCGCACCGCGCGTCCCAGCTCGGGCCAGCCGCGCAGTCGCTTGCTGACCAGGTCCACCGCGGCCGGGACCCGAGCGTCGAACAGCCCCAGGACGTCAGGAAAAAGCGCCACGGGGAGCAGCAGCGCCGGCAGGAGTATAGAAGCACGCAGCAGGCCATTCAAGCGTCTCGTCGTCTGGCGCTGTTCCCCCCACCTCGGCCAGGTCTCGCTCCAGCCGGCGGCCGCCACCGCAGCGGTGAAGTAGGCATGCGCCGCCCAGTTGGCCTGCACCTTGGTGGCGAAGCTCCAGACCTGGAAGAAGAGGAACACGGGCGCCGAGAGACAGGCCAGCAGCAAGAGATCGTCGCGTGCCTGGCGGATCCCCTCGTGCCAGGCCCAGGCCACTGCCAGGAGCATGAGCACGAAGAGGAAGGGCGACACCACGCCGAGCTGCGTGGCGAGAAACTCCGGGCCCCCGAGCAGTGAGGCGCCCGTTCCCCAACGGGCGCCGCCCCCCGCCTGGACCAGGACGTGGCGGCCCGATAACCAGCTGTACCGGACATTCCAGACGAGGACCGGACTGAAAATCAAGAGGCCCAGCACGGCGGCCTCGTACGGCTCCCGTCGGTGGAGCCATGGGCGCAGTCGGGGCGAGGCCAGCAGCCACAGCAGGACGCAGGGCAAGAGCATGAGCATGGTGTACTTGCTGAGCAGCCCGAGGCCGAAGGCGATGCCGGTGCCGTACCAGGCTACCTCGCTGCGGCGGCGCACAGCGTGACAGAGGAACAGGCTTGCCAGGCCCCAGAAAAATACGAACGGCGGGTCAATGGTCATCAGGAAGGAGCCGGCCACGTACAGCGGCATCAGGCTGAGGAACACGACGCTCAGGAAGCCGGCGCGCTCACTCTGGAAGATCCGTCGCGTCAGGACATAGGCGACTCCGGCCAGGGCGGTCCCCAGCAGGACCGCCGGCAGGCGCACCCAGAATTCCGTGTGGCCACCCAGGCGGGTGCTGATCCCGATCAGGAACGCCACCATGGGGCCCTTGCTGTAATAGCTCCAATCCAGGCGGCGAGACCACTCCCAGTAATGGGCCTCGTCGGGGGCGAGTGGCCAGCGGCCGCTGGCGATGAACCAGAGATGAAAGGCGGTGAAGGCCAGCAACCACAGGAGGGTCAGGCCGCGGTACGATCTCACGCGGCAGGCACTCCGGGCCGGGCAGGGCAAAGAATTTCGAATGGCGAATATCGAATATCGAATATCCAGTCTGAAAATTCGTAATTCGTAATTCGTAATTCGAAATTGTGTCCTGGGCGCATCAGAAAGGCTCCGGCTGGATCTGCCGATCCTTGGCGTCGACCTCAGCGGCCATGCGAGCGCGGTAGTCGGCCAACTTCCGCTTGAGGCGGGCATCTGAGAGCGCCAGGATCTGGATGGCCAGCAGGGCCGCGTTGCGAGCGCCGGCCCGCCCGATCGCCACGCTGGCGACCGGCACCCCGCCGGGCATCTGCACCGTGGAGAGCAGCGCGTCCAGGCCGCTCAGCGGACCGGAATCCATCGGCACGCCGATCACCGGGAGCGTCAGGTGGGCGGCCAGGACGCCGGCCAGGTGCGCCGCGCCGCCGGCCCCGGCGATCAGGACCCGGATCCCGCGTCCCTCGGCCTCGCCGGCGTAGCGGGTGAGCCGGTCCGGGGTCCGATGCGCCGAGCAGATTCGCAGCTCGTGAGGGACGCCGAATTCCTCCAGGAGCTTGCCCGCCTCCTGCATGGTGGGGAGATCCGAGTCACTGCCCATCAGGATCCCGACCAGTGGCGCTCGCCCGCCCGGCACGGTAGACTTCGCTCGCTTGGATGGCATAACCCCCCCAACGGAATTTCGAATGTCGAATTTCGAATGGCGAATTTCAAATCCGCAATCCGCAATCCGAAATCCGAAATGGAAAATCAGGCGGCGCGGCCCAGCGCCTTCCGGCCGATGTCGGTGCGGTAGTGGACTCCCTCCCACCGGATCTTTTCCACGGCGCGATAGGCGCGGACGATGGCATCGGGGACGTCCTTGCCCAGGGCGGTGACGCCCAGCACGCGTCCGCCGTTGGTGACGACCTTTCCGCCGGACAGCCCCGTCCCGGCATGGAAGACGACCACATCCTTGAGGCGCGCGGCGGCACGGAGGCCACTGATCACCTTCCCCTTCCCGTGGGCCCCCGGATACCCTCCCGACGTCATCACCACGCACACCGCCGGCTCCGGTCGCCAGCGAATCTCCACCTCGTGCAGCCGGCGATCCACCACGGCCTCCAGGACCGGGAGGAGATCGCTCTCCATGCGCATGAGCAGCGGCTGCGCCTCGGGGTCGCCGAAACGGGCATTGAACTCCAGCGTCCTCGGCTCGCCACCCTTGATCATCACGCCCGCGTACAGCACCCCTCGGTACGGGCGCCCCTCGGCGGCCATGGCCTTGACCGTGGGGATCATGATCTGATCCATGATCTTGCGGTGGACCTCGTCGGTGACCACGGGCGCCGGCGAGTAGGCCCCCATGCCGCCCGTGTTCGGGCCCTTGTCGTCGTCGAAGACCGCCTTGTGATCCTGGGAAGAGGCCATGGGCAGCACGGTCTCTCCGTCGCTGAAGGCCAAAAAGGACGCCTCCTCGCCGCTTAAAAACTCCTCCACCACGACCTTCTCGCCGGCGTCGCCGAAGACGCGGTCCTCCATGATGATCTTGACCGCATCCAGGGCCTCCTTCACCGTCTGGCAGACGATCGCCCCCTTGCCCGAGGCCAGCCCGTCTGCCTTGACGACGATGGGCGCGCCGACGTCCTGGATGTAGCGTTTGGCGTCCTCGACCCGGTAGAAGGTCTGGAAGAATCCGGTGGGGATCTTGTACTTCTTCATCAGCCGCTTGGCGAAGACCTTGCTGCCCTCCAGGATGGCCGCCCGCTGGTTGGCCCCGAAGATCCGGAGGCCACGGCTCTCGAACTCGTCCACGATGCCTAACGTGAGGGGCAGTTCGGGCCCAACCACTGTCAGGTCAATCCCCCGCTTGGCGGCGAAGTCGGCCAGCCGGCGCACCTCGGACGCGCCGATGTCGGCGCATTCCGCCAGCTCGGCGATGCCGGCATTGCCGGGCGCGGCGAAGATCTGCTTGATCCGCGGACTCTGCCTCAGTTTCCAGATCAGGGCGTGTTCCCGACCCCCGCTCCCTACCACGAGCACTCGCATGTTCGCTCCGTTTCACCCGATGTGATGTTCGCCGGCCGTCAATGCCGGAAGTGGCGGATGCCGGTGAATACCATGGCCATTCCGTGCTCATCGGCGGCCGCAATGACCTCGGCGTCCCGGACCGACCCGCCGGGCTGAATCACGGCTGTCACTCCCGCCTCCGCGGCCGCATCCACCGCGTCGCGGAAGGGGAAGAAGGCGTCGGAAGCCAGCGCCGTTCCCTGGGTGGGAAAGTTTGCCTTCATCCTGGCCAGCTTGGCGGAATCCACGCGGCTCATCTGGCCGGCGCCGATCCCGACGGCGGCATGCTCCGTGGCGAGGACGATGGCGTTTGACTTCACGTGCTTGGCCACCCTCCAGGCAAAGCGCAGAGCGCGCATCTCCGCGTCCGTCGGCGCGCGCCTGGTCACCACCGTGAGCGAGCCCGGATCCAAGTCCACATCGTCCCGATCCTGCATCAGCATGCCGCCGCTGACCCGCCGCATCTCGAACCCGCTCATGGCTGATGGCTCATGGCCCATGGCTGATGGCATCTCCAGAAGCCGCAAGTTCTTCCGGTCTTTCAGGATGCTCAACGCCTCGGCCGTGTATTCCGGGGCGACGACGGCCTCCACGAATGTGGACGCGATCTCCCGGGCCGTGGCGGCATCCAGAGGGCGGTTCACTCCCAGGACGCCTCCATAGGCGGAGATCGGGTCGGTGTCGCGCGCCCGGGTGTAGGCCTGGACCAGCTCGGCTGCGGTCGCCACGCCGCAGGGATTGGTGTGCTTGATGATGGCGACGACCGGCTCGTTCCATTCCTGGGCCAGCTCCCAGGCGGCGTGCAGATCCATGAGGTTGTTGTAGGAGAGTTCCTTGCCCTGGAGCTGGCGGGCGGCGGCGATCCCGCCCTGCAGGGCCAGGTCCCGGTAGAAGGCCGCCCGCTGGTGCGGGTTCTCGCCGTAGCGCAACTCCTGCACCTTCTCCAACCGGACGTGCAGGAGGTGGGGAAAGGAGAGCCGAGAGCCGGGGACCCTGCCGACCTCGGGCCAATGGCCCGTCGGCTGGGTGCCCCCCTGGGTGGCCGAGAGCCACGAGCCGTCGGAAGCGAGATCTCCGCTCTCCAGGAAGCCCGCGATCAGCGCATCGTATCGCGCCGTGTGGGCGAACGCCTTCCGGGCCAGCCCGAATCGCGTCGCCCGGGACAGCCAGCCGTCATTCCGCTTCAGCTCGTCGAGGATGCTCCCGTACTCCTGCGGGTCCACGATGACGGCGACCGCCTCGAAGTTCTTGGCGGCACTGCGGATCATGGCCGGCCCGCCGATGTCGATGTTCTCCACGGCCTCGGCCAGCGACACGTCCGGGCGCGCCGTGGTTGCCTCGAAGGGATAGAGGGTGATGGCCACCAGGTCGATGGGTACGATCCCCTGGGCGGCCATCTGGCGTTCGTGTTCTGGATTCTCCCGGATCCCCAGCAGCCCGCCGTGGATGCGCGGGTGCAGCGTTTTCACGCGGCCGTCCAGCATCTCGGGAGACCCGGTGATCTCTGCCACGTCGGTCACGCGAAGGCCGGCCTCCCGCAGTGCGCGGGCGGTTCCCCCCGTGGAGATGAGTTCCACCCCGAGGCCCGCCAGCCCGGCGGCGAACGGAATCAGCCCGGTCTTGTCCGAAACGCTCAGGAGTGCACGACGCACGCGTGTCATCCGCTCTCCTCGTCCTCGGCGTGGCGCGTCAGGACTTCCAAGAAAATCGTTCGGCAGCTCAACCGTTCGAGGGTCCGGCAGTTCGTCGGGAACGCCCGAACCGCCGAACCGCCGAACGCTTTTCCTGGAATGAGCTGGTGTGTGGGACGGACTGCGGACACTCGAAAAAGCGAGCGGATGCTACCAAAAAGGTATGACCCCGGCAAGGGAATTCTCCACGCCGGGGACCACATCTCGGAACGCCTCGGGATTTCCGCTACTCGACGGGTAGGTCATCGGTGAAGTGATCCACGGTGAAGACCTGGATCTCGGCCCCACGCTTCCAGGCGTCGCCCGGCAGGCCGGCCTTCAGGCACGCCTGGCGGAGAAAGGTTTCGCGGTCCCAGCCGAACTGGGTGGCCACCTGCGGGAGCAAGAGGCCGTGGCGGCCCGCCTGGCTGATGTAGAGCCCGTGCGCGCCGACCTCGACCTCTGTGGGGTCGGGAATCACGCGCAGGGGCGAGAGCACGGAGACCTCAACGCGGAGGTGGGGGAGGTCGTCCGGCGTGACGGGAGGGAACCGCGGATCGGCCGTGGCGGCCGAGGCCGCGCACTGGGCCACGGCCTCGGCCAGCGGCTTGATGGGGTCCACGTAACCGATGCAACCTCGCAGCGCCCCATCGCGCGTGATGGTGACGAAGGCCGCACCGGGCGTGTGGAACACCGGATCATCCGCCGCCGGAGTCACATCCTGCGCGCCCCGTGCGCGTTCACGGATGGCGCGCCGGGCGATGGCGAGCAACGCGGAGCGCTGCTCCGGGGTCAGGACGGGCGGGGCGTCGGTCACGCCGCTCGACCAGCGGCATCGCGCCGCCAGTAGACCCGGACGAGCTTGTCTTCGCGGGAGAAGCGAATGTCCAGCGTGCCGCCGCAGGCCTTTCTGACGGCGCGCCCCAGGCGGCGGGCCAGTTTTTCCGAGGTCGTTTCGACCACGAGCGGGTATCGGGAATCCTCTTCGATGCGGATGATGCGTTCCATCGGATTCTTGGCGGCTGCCGCCCGCTCCGCATTCCGGAGGAGGTTCAGGATCTCGCCGCGGTTCTTCTCCAGAAAGGAGCCCATCAGGTACAGAATGCCGGTGGGGGTACCTTCCTTTGTGCTGCGGCAAGCCGGACAGATCGCGGGGGTTGGCGTGTTCCACCGCATCACCTCGCGGCGAATGGCGGGATCGACCGACCAATTCCCCTTGCGCCACACGGCCTGACAGGTGGAGCAGATGGCAGGATCGCGTGACGGCTTGGGGTCGGGAAGGGGGCTGGTGGAGGGAAGTGCCTTGTCGCGTCGGACGAACCGAGCCTTGGCAGGGAGCATCTGTCTCCTCCTTGACAGCGGTTCACGTCTTCCGTCTCTTCAATATAGGGCGACAAGGGACGGCTTGCAATCGCGGGAATCCTCCGAGATACCCGCCTTCGTGCCAGGGTTGAGTTGTGTAGGATCTGCCATGGGTTTTTGTCGTATCTATCACTCATCTCAGGGCCCGGGGTTGACAGGGGGGAGGTCACATGTTAATACTTGAGTCAATCAGTCGGCTATCTGGGATTTAAGGCGAGAGGTCAGCCATGAGGATCAGCACAAAAGGCGACTACGCCACTCGGGCATTACAGGACCTTGCCTTGCATTACGATGAAGGCCCTATTCCCATTGAGGCCATTGCGCAACGACAGGTGCTGCCAGCCCGGTACCTGGAGCAATTGCTCCTGACCCTGAAGCGGGCCGGCGTCTTGGCGAGCAAGCGAGGCGTGAACGGGGGGTATTACCTGGCCAAGCCGCCGCGAGAGGTTACCCTGGGCCAGGTCCTCCGGGCGGTGGACGGACCCATCGCACCCATCTTCTGCGTGTCCGAGGAGAACCTCCGGGAGCATTGTTCCCAGGAGACCACCTGCGCACTCCGCGATGTCTGGGCCGAGGTGCGGGACGCCGTCTCGGCTATTGTGGATCACACGACGTTGGCTGATATCTGCGACCGGATCCGGGCGAAGACCAAACAGCGGATCACCTACCAGATCTGACCCGCGCGGGGACGGAGGAGCGGCGATTGGGCGCGCGGGCAATCGGGCGACCGGGCAGGCGCGGACCCAGGCCTGCGGGGACATGAGCATGGCACGGTTGGTGTCCAGCGCACTGGAGCTCATCGGCGACACCCCACTGGTCCGGCTTCGCCGGCTGGTCAAGTCGGGATGGGCCATGGTCCTCGGGAAGCTCGAGTCCGTGAACCCGGGGGGGAGCGTCAAAGATCGCATTGCCCTCGCCATGATCGAGGAGGCGGAGCGGGAGGGTCGGCTGAAACCCGGCGACACCGTCGTGGAGCCGACCTCGGGCAATACCGGAATCGGCCTGGCGATCGTGGCAGCCGTCAAGGGATACCGGTTGATCCTGACCATGCCCGAGGACATGAGCGTGGAGCGGCGCGCCCTGCTGCAGCGGTTTGGCGCCGAGCTGGTCCTCACCCCGGCCGTAGAGGGGATGACGGGGGCCGTGTTTGCCGCGGAAGAGCTGGTGCGCGAGAACCCGCGATTCTTCATGCCGCAGCAGTTCCTGAACCTGGCCAACCCCGAGATCCACCGGCGGACCACGGCCCAGGAGATCCTGAAGGCGACGGATGGACAGGTGGACGCCTTCGTCGCCGGCGTCGGGACGGGCGGGACCATCACCGGCGTGGGCGAGGTCTTGAAGCGCGAACGACCGGGCACCCTGGTGGTCGCGGTCGAGCCGGCGCGCTCACCCGTCCTGCAGGGGGGGAAGTTCCGGCCGCACGCGATCCAGGGCATCGGCGCCAGCTTCGTCCCCGGCGTCCTCAACACCGAGGTCTATGACGAGATCATCGGAGTCCGCGACGAGGACGCCCTGGCCATGACGCGACGCCTCTCCCGGGAGGAGGGCCTTCTGGTGGGCGTCTCCTCCGGGGCCAACGTGTTTGCGGCCCTCAAGGTGGCGGAGCGGCTCGGCGCGGGCAAGACCGTGGTGACCATGCTCTGCGACACCGGCGAGCGCTATCTGAGCGTGGCGATCTAGCCCGGATTATTCGCGAACATGTTCGCGAATAATCGCGGGGAATGACCAAATCCCAATCCGCCGCGGGCGGAAT
>METI01000039.1:33029-35785 GCA_001771285.1 candidate division NC10 bacterium RIFCSPLOWO2_12_FULL_66_18 | reverse complement strand
CGTGAAGCCCCGTGACGGCGCGCTGTGCGCGCCCACCATCATTGGTCATTGGAAATTGGTCATTGGTCATTTGATCCGGAGAATTCACGGGTTCGTTCGTGAATAGTGCGGGCTAACAGGCAGTCGTTGCACGGGCATCATTCGAGGAGGCACTCATGGCAGTCACGGTGTATATCCCCACCCCGTATCGCAAATATACGGACAACACCGCGCGGGTGGAGGCTCAGGGGGGCGATGTCCTCGCCCTGGTCCGCGAGCTGGAGGACCGCTACCCGGGATTGCGCGAGCAGATCCTGGGACCCGACGGGAAGGTCTACCGGCACGTGAATATTTACGTGAATGACCAGCCCGTGGAGGACCTCCAGGGGATGCAGACGCCGCTGCGAGACGGAGACGAGGTGGCGGTGATCCCGGCCATGACGGGCGGGAGCCTGACCTTCACGGAGGAGCAGATCCGCCGCTACAGCCGGCACATCATCCTCCCAGAGGTGGGGGGAATGGGCCAGCGGAAGCTGCTCAACAGCAAGGTCCTCCTGATCGGCGCGGGGGGTCTGGGGTCCCCGGCGGCGCTCTATCTGGCGGCGGCCGGCGTCGGGACCCTGGGGATCGTGGACTTCGACGAGGTGGACCTCAGCAATCTCCAGCGGCAGATCCTCCATCACGTCCACGACATCGGGCGGCCGAAGGTCCAATCCGCGGTGGAGACGATCGCCGACCTGAACCCGGACGTGAAGGTGATTCCGTACCAGACCGCCCTGAGCTCCGAGAACGTCAAGCAGATCTTCGCCGACTACGACGTCATTCTGAACGGATGCGACAACTTCCCCACCCGGTACCTGGCCAACGACGCGTGCGTCTTCCTGAACAAGCCGATGGTGGACGGCAGCATCTTCAAGTTCGAGGGTCAGGTCACCGTGTTCGTACCCGGACACGGGTGCTACCGCTGCCTGTACGCGGCGCCGCCCCCCCCGGGTCTCGTGCCGAGCTGCTCAGAGGCAGGGGTCTTCGGGGTCCTGTGCGGCGTGGTGGCCTCTATCCAGGGGATCGAGGCGATCAAACTGCTGCTGGGGCTGGGCGAGTCGCTGGTCGGGCGCCTGCTGTTCTTCGACGCCCTGGGCATGGAGTTCCGGCAGGTGAAGATCCGCCGGGATCCGAAGTGTCCAGTCTGCGGAGATCACCCCACGATCACGGATCTGATCGACTACCACGAATTCTGTGGGGTTCCCCCGACGGCACGCCTCAGCTGACGGCACGTGCGTTCGGATGTTCGACCGTTCGGTAGTTCGGGTGTTCTCATCGGACGGGAACGACCGAACAACCGAAGTGCCGAACAGCCGAACTGTCGGATGGTCTAGCAGGATGCGGAAAAACCCGTTTTCGCCCAGGCTGCTCAAAAAGGTCCAGATGCAAGGCGGCGCGCGATGCGAGGTGCGAGGTGTACTTAGTCCGTACGTCGCAGTGCCGCGCGAGCGCGCCAACGCCGCAGATGGGCCTTTTTCAGCAGCCTGCTAGAGTGCTTAGGCTGGGGATCCTGGTCCGCACGAGGTGATGATTCGTCCCGGGGGGTGGGCATGGCGATTTCCGTGGAAGTTCCCCAGATCTTCCGGAAGCACATGAACGGGGCCAGGGTGCTCATGGTCGAGGGGGCCACGGTCCGCGAGGTCTTCCAGCGCCTGGATGGCGAGTATCCCGGCCTGAAGCAACAGCTCCTGGGGGATGACGGGGAGCTGCATCGCTTCCTGAACGTCTCCCTGAACGAAGAGGACATCCGCTACATCCAGAGTCATGGACAGACGGCGACGGGAGCGGGTGCATGAGAGCCGCCGGGATCCTGAACGCCATCGGGAATACGCCGCTCGTCGAACTGAGCCGGATCAGCCCGAAGCCGACGGTGCGGATCTTCGCCAAGCTGGAGGGAAACAACCCGACCGGCAGCCTGAAGGACCGCATCGCCAAGTACATGGTGGAGGCAGCGGAGCAGAGCGGCGCCCTCACCAAGGACAAGATCATTCTCGAGCCGACCAGCGGGAATACCGGGATCGCCCTGGCCATGGTGGCCCGGTTGAAGGGCTACAAGGTCAAGGTCGTGGTCCCGGACAACGTGACCGTGGAGCGACGGCAGTTGCTGGAGCTGTTCGGCGCAGAGATCACCTACTCGGACGGCAGCAAGGGGACGAACGGATCCATCAAGCTGGCGCAGCAGCTGGCGGAGGATCCGCAGTATTTCATGCCGTACCAGTACGGCAATCCCGCCAACCCCCTCGCCCACTACGAGACCACGGCTGTCGAGATCATCAGGGACTGCCCGGAGGTGGACGTCCTGGTGGCGGGGCTCGGCACGGGCGGGACCCTCATGGGGTGCGCCCGGCGACTGAAGGAGTACAACCCCAAGATCCGGGTCATCGCCGTGGAGCCGCACCCGGGCGATCTGGTGCAGGGACTGCGGAGCCTGGACGAGGGGTTCATCCCGCCCATCCTGGACACCAGCCTGCTGGACGGCAAGATCATCGTGGAGAGCCGGTGCGCCTTTGCGGCCACCAAGGACCTGACCGCCAAGGAGGGGATCTTCGCCGGCGTCTCGTCGGGCGCGGTCATCAACTGCGCGATCCGGGTGGCCCATCGCATGGAGCGGGGCACGATCGTCTGCATCCTCTGCGACGGTGGATGGAAGTACGTGAGCCTGGGGGTCTGGTTCAAGGAGTTTCCGGAACTGGGCGAGAACGTCCAGAGCCACATCTGGTGGTAGGCGGCAGAGC
>METI01000039.1:0-33008 GCA_001771285.1 candidate division NC10 bacterium RIFCSPLOWO2_12_FULL_66_18 | reverse complement strand
CGAGATCCCGAGCGGCAGCCCGGGGGGCCAGCAGCCGAGAGCCGCGAGTCGAGAGCCGAGACCGAAGATGACGACAGCGGGTGAGCGAGCGGCGACGGTGCACGCGCTGGCCGAGCAACAGATGCGGGAGATCGTCCGCCAGGCCGAGGCGGGGTATCCGGAGGAGATCTGCGGCATCGTCATTGGGAAGCCCGGGAGACCGGAGACGTATCAGGTGCACCAGGTGAAAAACGTTGCCAACCAGCACCTTCAGAAGGACACGACCGGGAACGATCGGGATGCCCGTACCGCCTACTTCATGGATGGCCTTGAGATGCTGGGCATTGAAAAAAAGGCGGATGAGGCGGGCTTGGAGTTTGTGATGTTTTACCACTCGCATCCGGACCACGACGCCTACTTCTCTGCCATGGACCGCGACCGAGCGCTCTCGCCCTCTGGCGAACCACTCTGGCCTGGCGCCAACTACCTGGTCGTCTCGGTTCGGGGGGGGCGTGCACGCGACTGGCTTCTCCGGCCCCTCGACCTCTTTCGTCGCCTCCTGTTCATCTCGGGTCCGCGGGCGCGCGCTCGCGACGCGCGCCGTTACGTGTGGGATGATACCCGGCAGGACTTCGTCGAGGTGGCTGCAACCCTGCCCGGACATGGTCGTTGATTCCGCGAGAGGGCCGGTGAGAAACAGGCTTTGCCTCCGCAGCGTTTTGGGGTATGGTTACCCCGGGACGTTCATCGGGTCGTAAGGCCGGCCCGGTCGGAGGAGGGGGCGGGTGAAGACGCAGGACGCGCTGAGCTTGCTCATTGCCCTGGAAGAACGCGTGGCCCGCGTCTACTTCCACTTCTTTCGGACCTTTCGGGATGATCGCGATATCGCGCGCTGCTGGTGGGACATGGCCCGGGACGAATACGGGCATGTGGGCATCCTCAAGATGGTGCGGGACCTGGTCTCACCCGAGGCGGAGGCGGGCCAGATCGGGGCTCGACTCTGGTCGCTGGTTGACGTCGTCGAGCGCTGCGAGCAAGAGGCCGCGGCGGTGGAGACCCTGGGCCGGGCGCTGGAGCTGGCCATCCGGCTCGAGTCGTCGGAGATGGATGCCTTGGGGCATCGGATCGTGCAGTCCCTGCGGTCCGAGTTGCCGGAAGGAGCGGCCCGGCCCTTCGTCGCGGCGGATGCCCACTGCCAGCGCCTGGTGGAGGCGGCCGGGAAGATCCCCGATCTGAACTTGCGGCAACGCCTGGAGGCGATGCTGGGGGGCGCCAAGGGGCGCTGAGCGGAGCGGTCCATGGGCAAACGACGGGTGCATCTGACCTTCCAGGGGCAGCTCGCCGACGAACCGGCCATCTGGACGATGAGTCAGGAGTTCGACTTGGTGTTCAGCATCCGCCAGGCCGACCTGACGGATGGGTTCGGCTGGATCATGCTGGAACTGGAGGGCGATGACCAGAAGCTGTCGGACGCCATGCGCTGGCTGGAGGAGCGGGGCGTCATCGTCGCCCCCATCGAGCAGGACGTGGTGGCCGGCTAGCAGGCTGCTGAAAAAGGACCATCTGCGGCGTTGGCGCGCTCGCGCGGCGCTGCGACGTACGGACTAAGTACGCCTCGCACCTCGCCTCGCACGCCGCCTTGCATCTGGACCTTTTTGAGCAGCCTGGGCGAAAACGGGTTTTTCAGCATCCTGCTTGGTCCCTCAGGCTGTGGGGGGGGTGCGCCGCGGGACGGAGGCTCCCCGGCCTCCCCCCGCCATCCCCCGCCAGGTTCCCCTCCCATGCTTTTTACTTGACACCTCCGAAGTGCTCTGCTTAAATCCGGCGCGACGCTGACTCATCCAGAGTGGCTGAGGGACTGGCCCTACGAAGCCACGGCAACCCCGCCCAAGGCGGGGTGCCAACTCCTCCCCCTCCTCCCGCCCTGCGGGATGAGCGGGAAAGATGAGAAGGCGGCTGACGGAATCCGTGAGCCCCTTCTCAAGACCGAGAAGGGGCTTTTGGTTTTCTCCGGAGGCAACCGGTGCCCACGCTGCGAGTGCTGCTGATGTTTCCGCCGGACCTGGTGCGCGAGCCGATGATCTACACCGTCGCCAAGACCTACCGCCTGGTGCCGAACATCCGCAAGGCCCGGGTGACGGAGAGCTCCGGGGAGGCCACGCTGGACCTCACCGGGGCGGAAGACGATCTGAAGCTGGGCATCGAGTACCTGACCCGCCTGGGCGTGAAGGTGAAGCCGATGGGGCCATCCCAGGCGTCTGGATGAGACGAACGCCGGAGGATTGCGGGACCATGGAACCACGAAGACACGTCGCGCCCTTCACGTGCGGCGTGGCGCCGGAGGCGACGGCTCGATGGGATATGTAAAGGGATTGAAGTGCCGGGAGTGCGCGCGTCCGTACCCGACCAAGCCGCTCCACGTTTGCGAGTTCTGTTTCGGCCCGCTGGAGGTCGATTACGATTACGAGGCCATCGGCCGGATCGTGAACCGCCGGGCCATCGAGGCGGGGCCGCCCAACATCTGGCGATACCGGCCTCTGCTGCCCATTGAGGGGGAGGCGGTGGTGGGCCGGTATTGCGGCTTCACCCCGCTGGTGCGGGCCAGGAACCTGGGGAAGGCCCTGGGACTCACGAACCTCTACGTCAAGAACGACACGGTGAACCACCCGACGCTGTCCTTCAAGGACCGGGTGGTGGCGGTGGCGGTGATCAAGGCCCTGGAGTTCGGATTTCCGGTGGTGGCCTGCGCCTCGACGGGGAACCTGGCGAACTCGGTGGCGGCGCACGCCGCGGAAGGCGGCCTCACGAGCTTCGTCTTCATCCCGGCCGATCTGGAGCAGGGCAAGGTGCTGGGCACCTCGATCTACGCGTCCAACGTGGTGGCGGTGGAGGGCACGTACGACGAGGTGAATCGACTCTGCAGCGAGGTCGCCGACAAGTACGGCTGGGCCTTCGTCAACATCAACATCCGGCCCTACTATGCGGAAGGGTCCAAGACCTTCGGCTACGAGATCGCCGAACAGTTGGGCTGGCGGGCGCCCGACCACATCATCGTCCCGGCGGCCGGCGGGTCGCTGATCACCAAGGTCTGGAAGGGCCTGCAAGAGTTCCACCGCCTCGGGCTCCTCCCGACCGTGTCCACCCGGATGCACGTGGCCCAGGCGGCGGGCTGCGGCCCCATCGTGAACGCGGTCAAGGCGGGAAGCGAGGTCATCCGCCCGGTGAAGCAACCCCGGACCATCGCCAAGTCGCTGGCCATCGGGAACCCTGCCGACGGCTATTATGCCTTCAAGGTGGTGAAGGACAGCGGGGGAACAGGGGAACATGCCACCGATGACGAGATCGTCGAGTGCATGAAGATGCTGGCCGCCACCGAGGGGATTTTCGCCGAGACGGCGGGCGGCGTCACCCTGGCGGCGACGCGGAAACTGGTGCAGCAGGGGGTGATCGGGCGGGACGATGTCACGGTGATCTCCGTGACCGGGAACGGCCTGAAGACCCAGGAAGCGGTGGCCGGGGCCTTGCGCGTGCCCACGTCCATCAAGCCGAGCCTCACGTCCTTCGATGCAGCCCTGGCCCAGCTCCCCCCGGTCAGTGGCGGGAGCGGGCCGCCGCGCGATTCCTGACTGATCGCTGAGGGATTCACACCGAAGATTTTCCAACCACAGGGGGCATACCAGCCATGAGCGTGCTTGTTCGGGTTCCCACGCCGCTTCGGGCGGTGACGAAGGGACAGGGGGAGTTACAGGCCGAGGCGGGGACCATCAAGGAGCTGATTGACCGGCTGGATCAGGAATACGCGGGGATCAAGGGACGCCTCTGCGAGGAGGACGGGAACATCCGCCGGTTCATCAACATCTACGTGAACGAGGAGGACATCCGCTTCCTGCAGGGGCCGGCGACGCCCCTGAAGCCTGGCGACGAAGTCTCCATTGTCCCCGCCATTGCCGGTGGAGCCAGTGACGGCCGTCGGGAGATGGACTAAGCCGACGCCTCGGGCCACTTCGCTGCAGTGGGCGGATTTCGCCCGCTCCGACTACCCGGGGCGGAGGACCGAAAGGCGGGCGATGATCCCGTGCGTTTCCCGACGGGCCCGGACGTGGGCGATGGTGGCAGGAGCGACCATCGGGCTGTGGGGGTGTGCGGGAGAGATCGGGCGGATCGCCCTCCAGGTGCCCGCCCCCACACCCATTCCCGGACCCCCGGGAAGCCCACGGCTGGCCGTGCGCCCATTGCAGGACATGCGGGAGCACGAGGCCATGAAGGCACGCGAGGGGTGGTTCCTGGAGTACCTCCCGGACGAGGCCCTGGAGCCGGGGCCCATCCGGATCATCACCCAGGCGATCGTAGCGCACCTTCGTGCGTCCGGCCGGTTTGCGCAAGTCGTTTCCCTGGATCCCGATCAGGAGGCAGGGGAACCCTTCACCCTTCTCTCGAATTCGGTCCCCGCCGAATTGGTCCTGGAAGGCGACCTTCAGACCTTTTACGTCGAGCGGAACACGCTGAGCAGTTCCTTCTTCTCACTGATGGCGGCGCCATTCGGGTTGCCCCTCGCCGCGCTGAGCGGATTGAGAGTCTTGCCCAGTCCGATCACGCCGATTCTCCCGGTGAACTATCGCGCCAACCTGACGATCCAGGTGCGCCTGCGTGATTCGCAGACGGGGGCCGTCATCTGGGAGCGCACCGTGGAAGAGATCAGCGAGCTCAGCGAAGCGGCTGGGGCGGATTTCTTCACAGGCAAGGATGCCCTGATGAAAGAGGTCGGTTCCCAGGCCCTCCAGGCGGGCATCCAGAGGCTCGCACGCCAGGTGCCCTCCTCCGAATGGTTCATGGCCCGGTGGCCGAAACGCCGCCCGTCTGTCCCCGCCCCGCCCGCCGCGGAGCCCCGCTAACCTTTTCTTCCTTACCGTGGCCCGACACCCCTTGGCCCTCCCGACCGGTGCGCGCTAAACCGGAAAGGCTGCGAGGCGGACGGAGAATCCACTGAATGACTACTCGCGAGGTGATCGTGGTCGTGCAGAAAGGCGACCACTCGCTGGGCTACTATGATTTCGGGACGGGGGCCGAACTCGACCGCGTACCAATCGATCCCTTTCCCCACGAATTCGCCGTCAGCCCCGACGGGCGGTTTGCCTACATGGCTCACTTCGGCGTCGCGCTGGCCGAGGACGAAGGACCGGGGGGCAACACGGTCTCGGTCGTGGACATCCAAGCCCGGCGCCGGGTCGGGACCATTCACTGTGGGGAGTACCGCCGGCCGCATGATGTCACCTTCGACGCCAGGGGTGCCTTGTATGTGTTGAGCGAAGGCAGCAGTCATCTGCTCGTGGTGAACGGTCCCCGCTCCGGACGCATTGACCATGCGATCCCGACCGGCGGCGAGGGATCGCACAAGGTCAGCGTGTTGCGCGACGGCTCGATGGCATTTTGCAGCAACATGAATTCCGATACGGTTGGAGTCGTCTTCCCCAAGGATCCCAGGCGCCCGGCCGTCATCATCCCGGTGGGACAGCGCCCGGAAGGCTCGGTCTTCGACGAGGAGGAGCGGCGGCTGTTCGTGGCGAACCGTGGCGGGGCCGAGATCAGCGTCATTGACGTCAAGCGGCTCGCCGTCGTCGATGCGATCCCGACGCCGCGAGGACCCGTCAGGATGTGCCGTGATCCGCGGGGGAGGTTGCTCGCCGCATTGTATTATGACTGCGGCCTGGCGATCGTCGACCCGGACACCCGCAAGACGCGGGTCGTTCCCCTCCCCGAAAAACCCATCTCGGTCGGGTTTCATGCGGCAACCCAGACGGCGCTGCTCAGCACGCACGCGCACCGCATCTGTCTGGTGGACACCGTGGCCGGGGAACTCGTGCGCTTCGTCCCGACCCGCAGCGATCCCGATCCGATGGTGGTCGTTTCTCTCGCGAATTGAGGAAGCGCGCGGCGGCCCTTCCCAGTCGCCGCGCGTCCCTGGCGCGACTCGGCCCGGGGCAAGGGCAGGTATGCTGTCGGGACGGCAGGCCGGCACCGGCAAAGTCGAAGGGCCAGTGAATACCGCCTCCAGACTGTCCGTCACGCAGCGGGGGCGGGAGTCAGCTCGACAACGAGGCCATCCCCCCAGCCGTACTTCTGCCGCGAAAGCGCCTGGACGGCCTCCGTGAGTTCGGACTCGGCCGCGGCGTCAACCACCCGCGCGCGCCCCGTGAATGTCCCATCCGCGACCCGCCACCGTACCGCCTGATTCGCCACCACATTCTGGACCCACTGCGCGCGCTTGTGATGCTCCGAGATCACGTAGTACCGCCCGTCACGCCGGGTGAACCAGATCTCGATCTCGCGCGGTATCCGGCTTCGCCGGCCAATTGTCGTCAGGTACAGGTAGGGTGGCTCCTCGGTCGTGGCCATAGCCGTCAAATGCGGATTGCGGCATACCCCTGCCTGGGGTGGAGGGCGCTATCCTCCAGCAAGTGTCGCGAGGGCGCGCTCCAGGGCGGCCTGGATCCGGTCCAGTTCCGCTTCGCCCATGGGCGTGCTCAGGCAGCCGAGGCCGTTGTCGTTGACCATGATGCCGGCATCCAGCAAGGCCATGAAGAGGCGGGAGGACCGGGCATCAGCGCCGGGCTCGACGCTGTCCCGGTAGTTGCGGAGCGGTCTGCCGATCGGCATCAGGCGAAACAGGGAGCCGTCGCCGGTGGCCTGTCCCGGCTGGCCGCTCTTCCGGAAGACCTCGTTCAGGCGCTGCCGCAACCTCGCGCCCATGTCCTCCAGTCGCGCAAACGTTGCGCGATCCATGGCCTGCATGGCGGCCAGGCCGGCGGTCATCGTGACCGGATTCGCGCTGAAGGTGCCGCCCGAGAGGATGCGGGGCCCCCTGGTCCCCGGGTCGAACACCGCCATCACCGCGGCCTTTCCCCCGGTTGCGCCCACCGGGAACCCGCCTCCGGTGATCTTCCCCATGGCGGTCAGGTCCGGGTCGCCGCCGTAGCGGCCCTGGGCGCCGCTGTAGCCGACGCGGAGCGAGATCACCTCGTCGAAGATGACCAGGATGCCGTGGGCGCGGGTCACCTCGCGCAGATGCGCGAGGAAGCCCGGGGCGGGCGGAATGAAACCCATCCGGTTGGCGAGCGGGTCCACGATGACGGCCGCGATCTCATTCTTGTGGCGGACCAGAAGACGTTCCGTGGAGTCCGCATCGTTCCAGGGGAGCACCAGCGTCTCCTGGACCCGGTGCTTCGGGATGCCGCCGCTGCTGGCCAGGCTCGCCGGGGCATCGTCGGGACCCCAGGCCGGCGGCGTGGAATGGAAACTCACCTGGACGTCATCGTAGTAGCCGTGATAGGCCCCCTCGAACTTGGCGATCCGGTCGCGACCGGTGAAGGCCCGGGCCGCCTTGATGGCCATCATCACGGCCTCGGTCCCGGAGTTGCCAAAGCGGACCATGTCCAGACCGGCGATGCGTTCCACCAGGAGTTTTGCCAGCAGCAATTCTTCCGGTGTGGAGAAGGCGAAATTCGTTCCCCGGGTAAGCTGTGCCGTGACCGCCTGGACCACGGGAGAGAACGCGTGACCATGAATGAGGGCGGTGAAGTTATTGACGCAGTCGAGGCGTTCCACGCCCTCCAGGTCGGTGGCCCAGCATCCGGTCCCGCCCCGGACGTATAACGGGTGGGGTCGCATGTAGAGGTTCGCCTTGGAGGTGCCGGCCGGAATGAACTGGATGGCCTCGCGGTACCACTTGGCGCATTGTGAATCGGGATTCAAAAAGACGTTGGCACCGGTCTGGGGTCGCTGGGGCGTGCTCATGGCGATCGGTCCTCCTCTGTCGAAGGGCAATTACAGCCGCGCACGCTATCTCATCCACAGCCAGAAGGCAATGGGAATTCTGCGGTGTGTACATCGAGTAAGGCCTGGACAAATAAGAGGTTCCCCTCTGAAGCTCGCCAGCCCCCCATCATTCCCGCCTCCCGGCTACTCTCCTGGCCCCTGCTGGCTCAGGCCTTTTTCTTGACAGTCGGGTGGGCTTTGGATAGCCTCCCAGCCAAGGAGCCCTGCCCGGAACGTTGGTGAATGGCGTCATGAGGAGGCAAGCGTTCATCGGTCTTCCACTTCTTTGAAATCGTCGCTGGGCAACACCTGGGGAGGGTGCGGCATGAAAATCGTCAAGCAGATTCTGAAAGAGAAGGGGCCTCAGTTCTGGTCCGTGGGTCCGAATACGATGATCTATGATGCCCTGAAGCTGATGGCCGAGAAAGAGATCGGGGCGTTACTGGTGCTCGATGGCGGAAAGCTGGTTGGCATCATGTCGGAGCGGGATTACGCTCGGAAGGTAATCCTGAAGGGGAAATCATCCCTGGAGACCCCCGTCCGGGAGATCATGACGTCAAAGGTATTCTTCGTCCGCCCGCAGCAGACTGTTGAAGATTGCATGGCGTTGATGACCGACAAACACATCCGGCACCTGCCTGTCATGGACGGCGACAAGGTCGTTGGCGTTATCTCCATTGGCGACCTGGTCAAGGCGACCATTGACGAAAAGGACTTCCTGATCAAGCAGCTCGAGAACTACATCACGGGAAGCCGATAGCCTCTGGGGTGGGAGTCCTGTCGGGGTCAAAGGCTGGGCGGGTCATAGGAGGATCTGGCGAAGGAATCAGCGTGAGTGCCATTCCCGTAGACAAGGTGACGCTGCTTCAAGCAGTGATCCTCCAGGTGGAGGAGACGCTGCGTCGGCTGGGCTCGGGATATACCGTGGCGAGGCAGGCGACGCTGGATTCGCCGCATGTGATGAAGAGCAAGCGCGAGGTGGCGGGCATCGAGGCCTCCTACCTTGCGAACGCGTTGGCAGGGAACATTCAGGAGCGAGAATTCAGGTTGCGGACGCTCAGGGGAATGCGGCTGCCCGATGCGCCGGAGCGCGCCGTGCTCGGCTGTGTCGTTGGCATCGGCCCTCCGGATGGTCCGGCGGAGCGCCTGTACTTCATCCTGCCTGTCTGTGGGGGGATGGAGATCCCCGTGCAGGACGGTGCCCGGACCATTCGGGTCGTCACCCCGGAGACGCCCGTGGCAAAGGCGCTGCTGGGCAAATCCGTGGGGGATGAGGTCAGGCTTCGCAACGACCAGGACCGGCTCGACAGGGTTCGGCTGCTGGTGTGATCCTGGAAGACCGGAAGGGCCCGCGAAGGTTAGCGCTTCTTTTCTTTGCTGTCTTCTTTCTTGAGCGTGGCAGGGTCCCGGGGCAGGTCGTCGAGCACCCGCGGCTCCAGAACGTATACGATGGGGGAATTCTTGACCTTGGCGAAGAGCTGGTTCTTCTCCTTGTCCACCTTGCCAAACTCGATGGCAGGTAGATCGGTGTTGTCCGTCTTCTTGACGATCACCTCGGCCTGCGGTTTCGCCAGGCCGTAGCGTGCCAGATCGCCGGGCTTTTCCGTGGCGATGTCCTTGAAGCGTAGTCCGTTCACGCTGTAGATCAGGTCGAGCGCCTTCCCGCTATCTGCGGGAGCAGCCTGCGGTTGAGTGAGCTTCCAGTTGTCCCCCTCCTTCTCCAGGACGATGGTCGCATCCGGCCAGGCCAGTCGCAGCCCCTTCACGTCCTTGATCTCGAAGGCGAGGAGACGCTTATCACGGAGATCGAGGGGCGACTTCTTCAGGTCCTCGAGGACCTTTCCTTCCACCAGGAACACCCGCTTTCCACCCTCGACGGCGACATACGCCTGATCCTGCTCCGGGGTGGGGGAGGGGGCCTTCGAGTCTGTGCGCGCCTTTTCTGTCTTTCTCGCGATCAGGACCGTTTTGGGTGTGGGGGCGTCTTTTTCGGACACCGTCACCCGGTAGTCGGGTCGCGCCAGGCCGTACTTGGCAAAGTCCGCGGTCGCCTCCGCCACGAACTCCTTTGCCTTCAGGTCGCTCACTGCACCCACCAGGCGGTTAATGGCAGAGCCGTCCGCCATGACCTTGATTCCGCCTGAGGCGGACTCCAGCCACCACTCCGTCCCCGACTTGGCCGCGACGATGAACGAATCTTTGCTCTTGAGTTCGACCCTGGTTGCCTTGCTGGAATCGAGAGTGATGATGGTCTTGTCCCGGAGGTCGGTCGGGGTCTTCTCCAGTTCCCCCTTCAAGCTCGCGGGCAGCATAAGGACCGCGGGGGAATCTCCCCGCTTGGCGTACACCCAGGATCCCGCGGGGCTGTTCTTCCCGAGGAGGAGGGTGATCGGCCCCGCCGTGTCCTTCACCTTCAGCGAGACGGTCAGGGCGGGAGGCTCCAGGCCGAAGTCCGCCAGGTTGGTCGCCTGCTCTTCCACGGTCCGCTCGATCCGGGCCAAGGTCAGGCCGGTCACGAGGGTAGCCACTGGACCCTGGTCGGCCTTGGCCTCCACGGGCCGGGTCAGTTGCCAGGTCTCGCCGTCGCGCTTCAGGCCGATGGTCGTCCCGTCGCGGGTGATGGTCATCTCCTGCACGGCCTTGTCGTCGAAGGCGAAGAGCTTGGAATTTCCCGGTTCGGATTTGGGTTGGCGCTCGGACCAGACGTAGTATCCGCCCAGGAGGGCGACCAGCACCGCGAGAACGATGGTGGTGCGGACGTTCATCGCGCGCGCCTCCGCCGGATCCACACCGTGCTCCCGACGACGGCGATGGCCAAGGGAATCAGGCCGACCGGTACCCAGCGAAAGACCGTGGCCTGACCGGCCGTGAGGAAAATGGGAGTGGACTTCGCCTCACGGGGTCGGATGGAGATGAGGTCCTCCTCTTCGGCAAGCCAGCTCACCGTGTTGAGGAAGAGGTCCCGGTTGCCGAAGGCCCCTACGTAGTTGTTGGCAGCGAAGCTGGAGCTGCCGAAGGCCACGATCCGGGCCTTGACGGATTTGGGGGCTTCGCCGCCCTTTTTCTCTTCGCCGCCTTTCCCTTCCCCTTTGGCCTTGTCCGTGGGCGTCGTCTCCACCGTTGCGATCACCGCGATCGGCACCGACTCCTTTTTTTCTTTCCGGGGATCCACGCGCACCTGCCCCTGGCTCAGCTTCCCCCGGAAGCTTTGGGGGCTGGTCTGGGCCAGCCTCTCCAGGCCGACCCCCTCGGGCGCCTTCTCGACCGTGTCCACGGAACGGGCGAGCGGGAAGATCGTGGCCACATTCTTGAAGTCCCGGGTGATCGGATGGAATGTGGAGTAGCGGGAGACGACCGGGGCCAGTTCGGACCCCCCGAACAGCGTGCTGGTGGGATCCACGTCGATCACTGCGTCGTCGCCGACCTTGATCCCGTACTGCAGGAGGAACGGCGTGAGGCTGGCTGCCTGGTCCGGGTCCAGCAGGACAAGCAGCTTCCCGCCTCGCCGGATGTAATCCTTGAGCGTCGCAAGTTCCTGCTCGGCGAAATCCTTGCGCGGCCCGGCGATCACCACGACCGAGGCGTCGGCCGGGACGCTGGTCTCCCGCAGCAGAAGGAGCTCGCGGGTCTCGTAGTTGGCCTTCTCGACCAGCGTGCGGATGGCGTTGTACCCGTCCTTGCCGCTGTCGGTAATGGCTCGCTCGCCGTGGCCGACCACGAAGTACATGACCCGCTTGCCACCCCGGGTCACCTTGATGATTGCGTTGGTCAGCTTCTCCTCATCCAGGTCCATGATCTGCTCTTCCTGGAGTGTGGCCTCGGCCAGGGCCGGCATCTTGGTGGGGGCAGGGGCTGGGCCCGAAGCCACGGCGCCGGGAGCCTGCGCAGGTGCGCCCTGCTCTTTCGGCGCGGCCACCTTGGCCTCCAAGACCACGGTGCCGTACTGGCTCACCTTGTAGCGCTGGGCGCGGCCGGGATCGCGGTCGGGATCCACGAACTCGTACCGAAAATTGGAGGAGAGATCCGCGTAGCGACGCAGCAGTTCCTCTGCGCCCCGCCGGTCCTCGAAGGCGTTGGGGGAGGGCGGGCGGTAGAACGCCACGGCCTTCACATCCGCCTTCAGGTTCTTGAGAAGTTTGGTCGTCTGGTCGGAGGGCGTGTAGCGCTTGCCCTCGCTCAGGTCCAGCCGCTTGTTGTTGGTGGTGGAGATGAGCTCCACCAGGACCAGCAGGGCCAGCAGGAGCAGGACGGAGAGCGTCACGTTCAGGCCGTACCGGGTGGCGCGACGCCCCAGGACGGCCAGGATCGAGTCGAACCCGGCACAGACCCACGCCGCCAGCAGGACTGCGCCGGCCAGGGCCGCAAGTCCCGCCCAGGTCGCCCAGTCCGGCCGGAAGAGGTAGACCAGGCCGCCGATGGCCAAGAGCATCAACCCGGGGATCCACGCAAGGGTTGCAAAACGTCTCATCCTCGACTCCAATCCAATGAAAAATTGCATTGCCCCAACGCGGCTACCCTCTCCACCGGTGCGACTCCACCGCACGCATCGTCAGGAAGAGGCCGAAGACGGTGAAGTTCAGGTAGAAGATCAGGTCCTTGGATTCGATCACGCCGCGCTGGAAGCTGTCGAAGTGACGGATGATGGACAGGTGGCTCAGGACCTGCCCCAGGGTGCCGCCTGTGCTGTCCGCTGACCAGTCGATGATCCAGAAGAGCAGCGCGGCGCCGAAGGTGAGGACGGCGGCCACGATCTGGTTCTCGGTCAGGGAGGAGCAGAAGAGACCGATGGCCAGGAAGGTCATTCCCAGGAGCATCAGGCCCGCGAACGCCACGCCGATCGCCTGCCACTCCAGCGGTGCCAGGCTGGCCAGCATCAGAATGTTGATCAGGGGCAGGGCCAGCATGACCAGGAAGATGGCCAGCGCCGCCAGGAACTTCCCCCCCAGGAGCTCCACGTCGCGGATGGGGAAGGTGAACAGGAGCTCCAGGGTCCCGGTCCTTCGCTCTTCCGCCAAGAGCCGCATGGTGACGATGGGCATCAGGAACAGCAGGATCACCGCCACGTTGCGGAGGAGGGGGCGGACCACCCACTCGGTGGCATTCAACCCCTGGGCCATGCTCGGGTTCATGGCAGACTGGAAGCCGGCGCGCTGGAACTGGGCCAGGATGCTGGTGAACATGAACCCGCAGATGATTGCGAAGATCGTCAACAGCGTGTAGGCGATGGGCGAGGTGAAGTAGGTTCGCACCTCGCGCTTGAAGATAGCCAGGACGTTCACTGCTCGCCCTCCTGCCCCGTGGGCTGTTCGTGCGGCAATTCCTCGGTCACCAGCCGGATGAACACCTCTTCCAGCATGACGTCGGCCGGGCGCAACTCGTAGAGGCCCCAGCCGCGGCCGACCACGGCCGCCGCGAGGTCCCGCCGCAGGTCGCGATGCAGCGCGCACTGCACCAGGTAGCGAATGCGCCCGTCGGCCCGGTCGGGCCGTTCCTCGACGCGGAGGACGCCGGCCACACGCTGAAGTTGCTCCCGCACCTCGGCCGCGGGACCATCCACCTGCAGCAGGACCGTGGCGGAGGTCCGGACCTTGGCCTTGAGGTTCTCCGGGGTATCCACGGCCACGATCTTCCCCTGGTTGATGATGATGACCCGCTGGCAGATCATTTCCACCTCGGGGAGGATGTGGGTGGACAGGATCACGGTGCGCTGCCCGGCCAGCTCCCGAATGAGCTGGCGGATCTCGATGATCTGCTTCGGGTCGAGGCCCACGGTCGGCTCGTCCAGGAGGATGACCTCCGGATCGTGCAGGATCGCCTGGGCGATGCCGACGCGCTGGCGGTAGCCGCGCGAGAGAGTCCCGATCAGGTGGTTGGCCGCGTCATCCACGCGGCACCGCTCCATGGCGGCGGCCACGCGCCGCGCGCGTTCCGGGCGGGGGACGCCCTTGACCTCGGCCACGAAATCCAGGTAGGTCCGGACGCGCATCTCCGGATAGAGGGGGACATTCTCCGGCAGGTAGCCGAGCCGCCGGCGAACCGCCAGCGAGTCTTTGAACACGTCAAAGCCGGCGACGCGGGCAGTGCCCCTGGTGGCAGGCAGGTATCCGGCCAGGATCCGGAGCGTGGTCGTCTTCCCTGCACCGTTGGGGCCGAGGAAGCCCACGATCTGGCCGCGGTCCACCGTGAAGGATACGTCCTCGATGGCAGCCGTGGGACCGTAAAACTTCGTTAAATTCTCCACCTCGATCATTGTGAGGCCATCCCTCCTTTCACGCGCAAGCCAGCCGGAAAGATCCAGGGGAATCGGCGGAATTTCCCTTGACCGGAAGGTCTCCGGGCAGGCAGCGACGGAGTTTGAAACACCGTGGAGAATCCAGGCGAATTACCTTGACACAAATACTCGGTTTCTATACGATTTTCTCAACCTGAACGAGCGCTCGATCGGGTTCCCAACTACCAGCCCAACTACCAGGATGATCATGCCAAAAAGCCTGGCACAGCAAGATATCGAAACCATCGTCAAAGATCAAGAGCTTATTGGCAGGCGCCACATGCAGATTTGTGACGCCGGACTGAAACTCTTCTCCCGCAAGGGGTTCCACCGGACGACGGTGCGCGAGATCGCAGAGGCCTGCGGCCTGGGGATCGGCACCCTCTACAGCTACATCAAGACCAAGGAGGATATCCTCTCCCTCGTGTACCGCCGGATCCTGGAGAGCTTCGAGGCCCGCATGCTGGAGGCCACGCAGGGGATCCAGGATCCGCGCCTCCAGCTCAAGGCGGCGCTGGAGGAGACGCTCAAAATCTACGACGAGTGTCAGGACGCGGTCCTCCTGCTGTACCAGGAGTCCCATGCGCTCGGTCGCCAGGGGCTACAGGGCCTGTTCGATGTGGATCGGACCTACGTCGGTTTCTTCCGGGAGATCCTGGACCGCGGAACCCGCGCCGGCCAGTTTGCCGTGAAGGAGCCGCACCTGTTGGCCGTGTGCATCCTGTTCCTGTGCGCGGTATGGGATCTGAAACGGTGGAACTTGCAAGGCTACACGCTGGAGACGATCATCGAGAGCCTGACCACCCTCATTCTGAACGGCATCAGCGCGGACCGGCCGATGGAGCTGCAGCGGCAGTGACGGCGGGCAGGGGAGCAGAGGGGCTGGGAAGCAAGGGAGCAGGGGACAGAAGGCAGAAGGCAGAAGGCAGAAGGCAGAAGGCGGAAAGCAGAGGAGCAGAGGCGCTTGGGGGGCAGGGGGGCGGAGGAGCAGGGGAGCAGGAGGGAATAGGAGACAGGAATGCACGAAATCGTGATCGTGGGTGCGGCCCGAACACCCATCGGCAGTTTCAACGGCAGCCTGGCCGCGCTCCCGGCAACGCTGCTTGGCAGCATCGCGGCGGCCGAGGCTTTGCTCCGCGGCGGGGTGGAGCCCGCCCAGGTGGACGAGACGATCTTCGGCAACGTTCTGTCGGCCGGCCTGGGGCAGGCCCCGGCGCGGCAGGTGGGCATCGGGGCCAAGATCCCGGCGGCGGCCGGGGCCCTCACGGTGAACAAGGTGTGCGGGTCGGGCATGATGGCCGCCATGCTGGCCGCCAACCGGATCCAGGTGGGCGAGGCGGAGCTGGTGCTGGCGGGTGGCATGGAGAGCATGAGCCGCGCCCCCTACCTTCTGGACAGAGCCCGAACCGGCTACCGGATGGGGCACGCGCAGCTCATCGACTCCATGATCCTGGACGGCCTGTGGGACGTGTACAACCAGTACTCCATGGGCATGTGCGGGGAGCTGTGCGCGGAGAAGTACGGCTTCACCCGCGAGGCCCAGGACGAGTACGCCGCGCGGAGTTACACCCGGGCCCTGGCGGCTCAGACGGCCGGGCGGTTCTCGGCGGAGATCGTCCCGGTCCAGATCCCCGGCCGCAAGGGCGAGGTCGAGATGGTGGCAGAGGATGAGGAGCCGAAGCGCGGCGACCTGACGAAGATGCGGCGCCTCAAGCCGGCCTTCAAGGAGGGTGGGACGGTGACGGCGGCCAACTCCCCATCCGTCAACGATGGGGCCGCGGCCCTGATCGTCGCGTCGGCCCGCCGCGCCGAGGCCCTGGGTCTGACGCCGCTCCTCCGCATCGCGGGAATGGCAGGCGCGGCG
Organism: candidate division NC10 bacterium RIFCSPLOWO2_12_FULL_66_18; assembly: GCA_001771285.1. GTDB lineage: Bacteria > Methylomirabilota > Methylomirabilia > Methylomirabilales > 2-02-FULL-66-22 > 2-02-FULL-66-22. Next base: position 17,082 of record METI01000039.1, on the reverse strand, counting down.
ACGGCGCCGGAGTGGTTTACCGTTGCGCCCATCGAGGCCCTGCGCAGGCTGTTCAAGAAGACCGGCTGGTCCGTGGACAGCGTGGACCTGTTCGAGATCAACGAGGCCTTCTCCGTGGTGGCCATGGCGGCCATCCAGGAATTGGGGCTGGACCCGGAACGGGTGAACGTCAACGGCGGGGTCGTGGCCCTGGGGCACCCCATCGGGGCAACGGGGGCGCGCCTCCTGGTGACGCTGCTGTACGCCATGGCCGACCGGGGGGCACGGCGCGGCGTGGCCGCCCTCTGCCTGGGGGGCGGGGAAGGTCTGGCGATGGCGGTCGAACGTTGCTGAGTGCTGGCGAGAGTGACGGCGATAGGGCCAGGGACAGCGCAAGGGGATGAGATCGGGCGGTCGGCACTCGCTGTCGGTTTCCTCCAGGAGAATAGAGGAGGCGCCATGGAGATCAAGACCATCGGGGTGGTGGGAGCCGGCACCATGGGCCAGGGGATCGCCCAGGTGGCCATCCAGAACGGGTTTCGGGTCATCCTGCGTGATCTGGAGGACCGCATCCTGCAACACGCCCGCGCCCGGATCGACACGGCTCTGAAGAAACTGGTCGATGACGGGAAGATCAGCGAGGGCCAGAAGGGCGAAATGCTGAGGCTGCTGACCACCACGACGAACATGCCCGAGCTGAAGAACGCCGACTTCATCGTCGAGGCGGCCAGCGAAGAATTCCCGGCGAAGAAGGCGATCTTCCAGGAACTGGACAAGACCTGCCGCCCCGGGACCATCCTGGCCACCAACACCTCCTCCATCTCCATCACCAAGATCGGCGCGACGACGCGGCGACCCGAGAAGGTGATCGGCATGCACTTCATGAACCCGGTGCCCGTGCTGCAACTGGTGGAAGTGATCCGGGGGGTGGAGACGACAGGAGAGACTGCGGCCACGACCCACGACCTGGCCAAACGGCTGGGAAAGACGACCGTGGAGGCCGCCGATTTTCCGGGATTCCTGGCGAACCGCATTCTTATGCCCATGGTCAACGAGGCCATCTTCGCCCTTATGGAGGGGGTCGGAACCGTCGAGGCGATCGATACCGTCATGCGCCTCGGCATGAAACACCCCATGGGCCCGCTGGCCCTGGCGGATCTCATCGGACTGGATGTGTGCCTGGCCGTCCTGCGCACCCTTCAGGAGGGACTCGGCGATCCCAAGTACCGGCCGGCGCCGCTCCTGGTCCGGATGGTGGATGCCGGCTACCTGGGACGAAAGACCGGGCGCGGTTTTTACAAGCACTCCTAATCTGGCCCCACCCGCACTATCTCCGGGAGGTCTTATGGGCTTCGAGAGCATCCTGCTAAGGATCGAAGGCGGCGTGGCCATGGTCACGCTGAACCGCCCTCAACAACTGAACGCCCTGAACCGGCAGATGTTCCGGGAGCTGGACGAGGCCTTCGAGGAGGTGGGAGCGAACCCTGCCGCTCGCGTGCTGGTGATCACGGGGGCGGGGGACCGGGCCTTCGCCGCCGGAGCCGACATCCGGGAGTTTGTGGGCATGGGTCCGGTAGCGGCTCTGGACTTCAGCCGGAACGCCCAGCGCATCTTCCGCAAGCTGGAGACGATGCCGAAGCCGACCGTCGCAGCGGTCAACGGGTTTGCCCTGGGAGGGGGCTGTGAGCTGATGATGGCCTGCGACATCGCCTATGCCGCGGACACGGCCCGGGTCGGCCAGCCGGAGATCACCCTCGGGATCATCCCCGGTGCCGGCGGGACGCAGCGCCTGTCGCGACTGGTGGGGAAGCAGAAGGCCAAAGAGCTGATGATGACCGGAGACATGATCCCGGCCGAAGAGGCCCTGCGGCTCGGGCTGGTCTGCAAGGTGATGCCGGCCGCGGAGTTGATGGCTGAGGTGAAGAAGCTCTGCGAGAAATTCCTGAGCAAGGGGGACGTCGCGTTGCGCATGGTGAAGGAGGCCGTCGAGGCCGGCATGCAGGTGGATCTGGCCAGCGGGACCGAGATCGAGGCCAAGGCCTGGAGCCTCTGCTTCACCACCGAAGATTACGTCGAGGGTGTGAAGGCGTTCCTGGAGAAGCGCAAGCCGAACTTCAAAGGCCGCTAAGGACAAAGCCATGGAACCACAGATGAACACAGATGAACACAGATGGGCTCATCTGAAAAGATCAGAAGGGATTGATCTGTGTTTATCTGTGTGCATCTGTGGTTGCGTATAGGGGTCTGAGATGGATTTTGAGCTGACGGAAGAGCAGCGGCTGTTCCAGGAGACGGCCCAGCAGGTGGCGGAGAAAGAGATCACACCCATCGCCGAGAGGGTGGACGAGTCGGGCCAGTTTCCCCGCGAGACCATAGCGCAGCTCGGCGAGCTGGGCTTCATGGGGGTTGCGGTGCCCCAGGAGTACGGCGGCGCAGGGGCGGATACCGTCTGCTACGTGCTGGCGCTGGAGGAGATCAGCCGGGCCTGCGCCTCCCACGGCGTCATCATGTCAGTGAACAATTCGCTCTACTGCGAACCCGTCCTCCGGTTCGGCATGGAAGAGCAGAAGCGGCGGTTCCTCGCGCCTGTCGCCAGCGGGAAGAGCATGGGGTGCTTCTGCCTGAGCGAGCCCGGCGCGGGCAGCGACGCCGCCAACCAGCAGACGACGGCCAGGCGCGAGGGAGACTGGTACGTCCTGAACGGGACCAAGAATTTCATTACCAACGGGAACGAGGCGGACTACGCCATCGTGTTCGCCACCGTCAACAAGGCACTGAAACACAAAGGCATCTGCGCCTTCGCGGTGGAGCGCGGGACGCCGGGCTTCACCGTGGCCCACCTGGAGAAGAAGCTGGGCATCCGGGGGAGCAGTTGCGCCCAGCTCACCTTTGACAACTGCCGCGTGTCGGCCGAAAACCTCCTGGGCAAGGAGGGCGAGGGGTTCAAGATCGCGCTGGCCACCCTGGACGGCGGGCGGATCGGGATCGCTGCGCAGGCGGTGGGCATCGCGCGAGCAGCCCTGGAGGCCTCCCGGGACTACTCGAAGCAGCGGATCCAGTTCGGTAAGCCGATCGCGGCCAACCAGGCCATCCAGTTCATGCTGGCGGACATGGCCACGGAGATCGACGCGGCTCGACTGCTCACCCTCAACGCCGCCCTGCTGAAGGACCGGGGCCTGCGCCACACCAAGGAATCATCCATGGCCAAGCTGTACGCGTCCGAGGTCGCCATGCGCGCGAGCATCAAGGGGGTCCAGATCTTCGGCGGTTACGGCTACATGATGGATTACCCGGCGCAGCGGTTCATGCGCGACGCCAAGATCACCGAGATTTACGAGGGCACCTCCGAGGTGCAACGGATGGTGATCGCGAGCGCCCTTCTCTCGTAGGAACGTTCGACAGCTCACCCCCTCCCGTTCCCTCCCCCCTCACGAGGGGGAGGGGCAGGGTGGGGGGTGATCGCCCGGAGGCTCCCAGATGCACACCATCGTCTGCATCAAACAGATCATCGATCCCGAGATCCCGGCCGACCAGTTCAAGCTGGACGCGAGCACCAAGCGGCAGGTCCGGGGGGGTCTCTCCCTGGTCATCAGCGCCTACGATCAGAACGCCCTGGAAGTCGCGCTGCAATTGCGAGAGAAGGTGGGCGGAAAAGTCACGGCACTCTGTCTGGGGGAATCGGGTGCCATGGGGGCGATCAAGACGGCCCTGGGCATGGCAGTGGACGAGGGGGTCCTCGTGAGTGACCCGCCCCTCCTCGAATCCGACCCCTTCGGGGTGGTTCATATCCTGGCGAAGGCCATCCAGAAGATCGGCGTGCCGGACCTCGTGCTGACCGGGTGCGTGTCGGGGGATACCGGCGACAAGGTGATGGGGCCGCTCATCGCCGAGGAACTGGGACTCCCGTGCGTGACATTCGTCAGCAAGGTCGAGGTGAAGGATGGGAAGGCGCTGGTGCGCCGGATCGTGGAAGATGGATACGAGCTGGTGGAGGCGGCCTTCCCCCTCGTGGTCAGCATCATCAGCGATGACAGCAACGTCCCCCGATACTCCAAGCTCAAGGACATCATGGTCGCGGCCAAGAAGCAGGTCCCAACCTGGAAGACGGCAGACTTGGGCTTGGATGGCGAGCGAGTGGGAGCCGGCGCCGCTCGACTCCAAATGCGAGATGTCTCCATCCCTGAGCGCGACTCGAAGTGCGAGATCCTGGACGGGGAAACCCCCGAGGAGCGGGCGGAGCGACTCGCCCTGCGGCTGCGGGAGCTCAAGGTGATCTGATGGGAGAGCCGAGTGCCGAGAGCCGAGAGCCGAGTAAGGGATCGAGATCCTCTCTGACCTGCGGGGAATTCGTTTTTCATCTGGAGACGGACAGATGACTGATGTCCTGATCGTGGCGGGCGGACAAGGGAATCCTCCCTCGCAGAATACGTTGGAACTGCTGGGGGCGGCGCGCCGCCTGGCGGATGCGACCCAGGGGCGGGTGAAGGCAGCGGTCCTAGAGAGTGCGCCCACCCCGCTGACTGCGGGGCTGTTCGGCTACGGGGCCGATCAGGTCTTTCGTGCCGAGCACCCGCTCCTGAACGGTTACCAGGGGGACGTCTACGTGGCGGCGCTCTCCCAGATCGCGGCTCAGGCCGCCCCTCAGGTGATCCTGCTGGCCGACGACTCCTGCGGCAAGGAGGTGGCACCGCGGCTGGCCCACCGGCTGAACGCGGGGCTCGTGACCGAGGTGCTGGCGGTGGAAGGCGACGGTCCCGCCGTGCTCTTCCGGCGGCAGATGTACGGCGGGCGAACCATCGCGACTCTCGCGGCTCAGCGCTTCCCGGTGGTCGCCACGGTCAAGCCCCGCACCATGACGCCGGCCTCGGAACTGGCGGGCCGTACCGGGGAGGAGATCGCAGTCGCGCTTACGCTGGAGGCGTCTCTCGTCCGCACGAAGGTAGTCCAGAAAGTCGCGGAGGAGGTCCGCGGTGTCAAACTGGAGAATGCCCGCGTGGTCGTGAGCGGGGGACGCGGACTGAAGGGCCCCGAGCCCTTCAAGCAACTCGAGGAGCTGGCACAGATCCTCAGGGGGGCCGTGGGGGCGTCGCGGGCGGCCACGGACGCCGGATGGGTCCCCGCCTCGTGGCAAGTCGGTCAAACCGGGAAGACGGTGAGTCCGGATCTCTACATCGCGGTGGGCATCTCGGGCGCCACCCAGCACCTGGCGGGGATGACCGGCTCCAAGACCATCGTGGCGATCAATACGGACCCCGATGCGCCGATCTTCAAGGTCGCGCACCTCGGGATTGTTGGGGACTACAAAGCCATCCTCCCGAAGCTCCTCGAGAAGTGCAGGGACCTGACGCAAGGCTGATGGCTCTCCCCTCACCCCCACCTTCTCCCCTTGGCGGCGAGGGGAAGGAAGAGGGAGAGCGCGTGAGTGAAACTTCACGGTCGTCCCCTACCGGGGTACCAAGGATCCCAAACCACCCATCGCCCGTGTGGCCTGTTCGAAGTCCTTCGGAGCCGTTCGGATGATCCCTTCGCGAGAAATCTACTGGAACATCCCGGCCCACCTCCTGCTGTACCCCCTCTTCCTGCCGTTCCTGGCGGTCTTCCTCTACGGCTGCTATCGCCTCGTCAAGATCCTGTGGATCGGGCAGCCGGAGAAAGACATCCCTCCGATCGGCAGGCAACTCCGGGATCTCCTGGCGCAGGCCGTGCTCCAGCGCCGGCTGCTAGAACAGCCGCTGGCCGGCAGCATGCACGCCGCCATGTCCTGGGGCTTCGGCATTCTATTCGTCGCCACCTGCCTGGTCGCCCTCCAGGATTACCTGGGCATCCCGACGCTCTCGGGTAACTTCTATCTTGTCTTCATGTCCCTGACGGTGGACGCCTTCGGGGTGGCCGCGGTGGTGGGCGTGCTCGTGGCGCTGGCGCGCCGCTACGCCAAGAGGCCGGCGCGATTATGGAAACCTCGGGACGCCGAAGGATACGGCCTTTTCCTCTGGGTGTTCCTCGCCATCCTGGTCAGCGGGTTCGCGGTCGAGGGGCTGCGGATCGTGGCCACCAGGGACCCCTGGGGCCTCTGGTCGCCCGGGGGATGGCTGGCGGGCCTCGGCTTTGCCGGTCTCACGCAGTCCCAGCAGGCCCTGTGGCACCGGGTGGCCTGGTGGGGCCACGCGGTGCTGGCCTTTGGGTTCATCGCGCTCCTCCCCTACACGCTGATCCGTCACATCCTGGCGGCAGCGGCCAACATCGCCCTGCGCCGTCCACAGCCCTCGGGCGTGATCCAGCCGGTGGCGCTGGAGGAGGCGGAACACTTCGGGATCTCGACGATCCAGGCGTTTCCGCGCAAGGACCTCCTGGACCTCGTGGCCTGCACCGAGTGCGGCCGGTGTCAGGACGCCTGCCCCGCCTGGGCGACGGGGAAGCCGCTCACGCCGAAGGGGCTCATCATCGACCTTCGCGACCACCTGCTGGCCCATGGCAAGGGGAACGGGAACGGCAAGCCCCTGGTGGGCGGCGTGATCAGCGAGGATGTGATCTGGGCGTGCACCACCTGCGGCGCCTGCCACCAGGAGTGCCCGGTCTTCATCGAGCCGATTCCGAAGATCATCAACATGCGGCGCTTCCTGGTCATGGAGGAGGCGAGATTCCCGGAGACGATGCAGGCGGCCATGCGGGGGATGGAGAGCCGCGGCCACCCCTACCAGGGCGCCGTCCCGACGCGGACGGAGTGGGCCAGGGACCTGGATGTCGCCCTGATGGCCGAGAAGGGGTCGGCGGAGTACCTGTACTGGGTGGGCTGCGCCGCGGCTTTTGACGAGCGCACCCAGAAGGTCGCCCGGGCCCTCACGCAGGTGCTGAAGGCCGGCGGGGTGGATTTTGCCATCCTGGGGGAAGAGGAGCGGTGCACGGGGGATCCCGCGCGGCGCATCGGCCACGAGTTCCTGTTCCAGATGCAGGCGCAGGCCAACATCGAGACGCTCAACGGATACGGCGTGAAGAAGATCATCACGGCCTGTCCCCACTGCTTCAACACGTTGAAGAACGAGTACGGGCAGTTCGGAGGCCACTACGAGGTCATCCACCATACGGTGCTGATCAACGACCTGCTGCGACAGGGCCGGGTGAAGCCGAGGACGGCGATCGCCCAGACCGTGGCCTACCATGATTCCTGCTACCTGGGCCGGCACAACGGGATCTACGATGCCCCCCGGGAGATCCTCCAGATCCTGCCCGGCGTCCAGCCCAAGGAAATGGAACGAAATCGCGAGAAAGGCTTCTGCTGCGGCGCCGGCGGCGGGATGATGTGGTTCGAGGAACGCATCGGCAAACGGGTGAATATCGAGCGGACCGAGGAGGCGCTGCGGGTGAAACCGGACGTGGTGGGGACGGCCTGCCCCTTCTGCCTGACCATGTTCGAAGACGGGCTGCGCGCGAAGGACGCGACGGAGCAATTGAAGGCCATGGACCTGGCGGAGTTGGTGGCACGCTCTCTCTAAACTAAATGCGTTCGGCGGTTCGGGCGTTCGGCGGTTCGGCAGTTCGGCGGACCGAATCCTGAACCCCCGAACAGTCGAACTATCGAACAGCCGAACGGATCGTATGGACTTTCAGCTCACAGAAGCGCAGCGGCTGATCCGGGACACGGTGCGCGAGTTCGCCGAGAAGGAGCTGGCACCCTTGGCGGCCGAACTGGATCGCCTGAAGCGGTACCCGGAAAAGCCGCTGCAGCGCTTGGCCGAACTGGGTGTCCTGGGGATGACCATGCCGCCGGAGTACGGAGGGGCGGGCGCCGACACAGTCAGCAGTTGCTTGGCCCTGATGGAGATCAGCCGGGCCTGCGCCAGCACCGGTGTCACGGTTTCACTGCACAACACGCTGACCTGCGAGATCATCTACCGGCACGGGACAGAGGACCAGCGGCAGCGGTATCTGCCGGCCCTGTGCCGCGGGGAGCTCCTGGGCGCTTTCTCCTTGACCGAGCCCACGAGCGGCAGTGACGCGGCAAGCCTTCGGACGACTGCGATCCGACGGGGGGACCGTTACGTCCTGAACGGGACGAAACAGTTCGTGACCAACGGGAGCCGGGCGGGAGCGATCATCCTGTTCGCATCCACGGATCCTCCCCGGGGTGAAAAGGGCATCACGGCGTTCCTGATCGAGCCGTTGTTCCCGGGATTCCGGGTCGGGAAACGGGAAGACAAGATGGGGCTCCGCGCCTCGGACACCACCGAACTGGTGCTGGAGGACTGCCAGGTCCCGGTGGAGAATCGGATCGGGGAAGAGGGCGAGGGCTTCAAGATCGCCTTGTCCTCTCTCGTGACCGGTCGGGCGGGGATCGCGGCACAGGCCGTGGGCATCGCGCAGGCGTGTCTCGACGCGTCGATCCGGTATGCGAAGGAACGCCGCCAATTCGGCCAACCCATCGCGGAGTTTCAGGCCATCCAGTGGAAGCTGGCCAACATGGCCACGGAGACCGAGGCGGCGCGACTGCTGACGTTGCGAGCGGCGGCGCGGAAGGACCGGGGCCTCCCCTGTACGATGGAGGCTTCCATGGCCAAACTGTTCGCATCCGAGGCGGCCAACCGCTCCGCGGCCGAGGCCGTGCAGATCCACGGCGGCTACGGGTACCTCCAGGATTTCCCGGTGGAGCGCTACATGCGGGACGCCCGGGTCCTGACGATCTACGAGGGAACGTCGGAGATCCATCGGCTCATCGTCGCGCGGCAGCTCCTCTCCCCCTCACCCCAGCCCTCTCCCCCTGTATAGACTGGGGAGAGGGGACGGGAGAGGGGAGAAGGTGAGAACTGGGGGAAGAAAGTGGGTATGAGGAACGTCCTGCTTGGAGGGGTTCCATGACGTTCGACCCGGAGGAGCTGAAACGGTTGGAGCAGGAGAAGGCCCGCTGGGAGCAACAGACGCTGGGCTCCCACCTGGAGCGTGCACCTGAACGATCGGATCCCTTCACCACGGTGTCGGGCAAAGCGATCCGCCGCCTGTACACGCCCCTGGATGTCCCCAACCTGGATTATCAGGAGGATCTGGGCTTTCCGGGGGAGTATCCTTTCACCCGGGGGGTCCAGCCCACCATGTACCGGGGGCGGTTCTGGACCATGCGGCAGTACTCGGGCTTCGGCTCGGCCGAGGAGACCAACCGGCGCTACCGGTACCTCCTGGAGCAGGGACAGATGGGGCTGTCGGTCGCATTCCACCTGCCCACGCTGATGGGCTACGACTCTGACCATCCCATGGCCGCCGGCGAAGTGGGGAAGTGCGGGGCGGCCATTGACTCGCTCCAGGACATGGAGGTCTTGCTCCGGGGGTTGCCCCTGGACAAGGTCACCACCTCCATGACCATCACCTCGACCGCCGCAGTGGCCTGGGCCATGTACATCGCGGTGTGCGAGCAGATGGGGATCGCCTATGACCGGATCGGGGGGACCCTCCAGAACGATATCCTGAAGGAATACATCGCCCAGAAGGAGTACATCTTTCCCCTGCAGCCGTCGATCCGGCTGGTGACCGACACCATCGTCTTCGGCAGCCGGCATTTCCCCAAATGGAACACCATCAGCATCAGCGGCTATCACATCCGGGAGGCGGGGGCCACCGCCCTGCAGGAGCTGGCCTTCACCATCGCCGACGGCATCACCTATGTGGAGGAAGGGATCCGGGCGGGCCTGGACGTGGATGAGTTCGCGCCGCGCCTGTCCTTCTTCTGGGATATCCACAATGACCTGTTCGAGGAGATCGCCAAGTTCCGCGCCGCCCGGCGCATGTGGGCCCGCCTGATGCGGGAGCGGTTCAAGGCCAAGAGTCCCCGGTCCTGGATCCTGCGGACTCACTCGCAGACAGCCGGGGTCTCGCTGACGGCGCAGCAGCCCTACGTGAACATCGCCCGGGTGGCCCTCCAGGCCCTGGCGGGCGTCCTGGGCGGCACCCAGTCGCTTCACACCAACTCCATGGACGAGGCCTACGCACTGCCCACCCAGGAGGCGGTGACCATCGCGCTCAGAACCCAGCAGGTGATCGCCCACGAGACGGGCGTTACGAACACTGTTGACCCGCTGGCCGGCTCCTACTTCGTCGAGGCCCTGACCAATGAGATGGAGGAGGGGGCCCTGGAATACCTGCGGCGCATCCAGGAGCTGGGCGGGATGGTGCGCGCCATCGAGCTGGGGTTCCCGCAGCAGGAGATCGCCAACTCCGCCTATGCCTACCAGCGGGCGGTGGAGCGGGAGGAGAAGGTGATCGTGGGCGTGAACCGGTTCGTGGACGAGAGGGAGCAGCGCCCGATCCCCATCCTCTCCATTGACGAGGCCCTGCAGCAGCAACAGGTGGAGCGCCTGGCGCTCCTGCGGAAGAGCCGGGACAAGGATCGCTGGAACCGGGCGATGGATGCTCTCCGAGCGGCCGCTTTGGGAAACGACCCGTGGGGAAAGGACCTGCTCATGCCCAAGATCCTCGAGGCGGTCAAGGCCTACGCGACGGTGGGTGAGATCATCGGTCTGCTGCGCGAGGTCTGGGGTGAGTATACGGAGCTGAATATCATCTAAAGATGCCAAAGCAACCGCAGACACCCAGCACAGGCGCTGGGTCCCCGGCAGATGAACGCAAATGGGGATGTTCTCATCTAAGATTCGTGGGAAGGGGTAACCATGAGTAGCGAGCGGAAAATCAGGGTGCTGATCGCGAAGCCGGGATTAGACGGGCACGACCGAGGGGCCAAGGTCATCGCCCGGGCGTTCCGCGACGCAGGCTTCGAGGTGATCTACACCGGCCTGCGGCAGACGCCCGAGATGATCGTGAGCGCCGCCATCCAGGAAGACGTGGACGCCATCGGCCTGAGCTGCCTCTCGGGGGCCCACATGCACCTGTTCCCCAAGGTGATGGAACTGCTGAAGGCCAAAGGTGTGGAGGATATCCTGGTCTTCGGCGGCGGGACCATCCCCGACGAGGACATCTCCAAGCTGAAGGCCTGCGGCGTCGCCCAGGTGTACACCCCGGGCGCCAGCACCCAGGATGCCATCGCCTTCGTGCGCGAGAACCTGACGCGGAAGTGAGCATGCGCCGCTGGACCATATGGAGGGACTGACGATGCGACCCGTGTATCTGGTCTCCGGGGGGGTCAGCAAGTTTGCCAAGGCGCGGCCGGACGTCACGTTCCAGCCCATGGTGAAGGAGGCCTACGATTATGCCCTGAAGGACCTGGGCCTGGAGTTCCGGCAGGCGGCCGAACTCGTGGACGGGACCGTGGCGTCCTACTTCTCTGATCACTTCATGCGCCAATTGAAAGCGGGGAGCATGGTCCAGGATTACCTGGGCCTCACCCCCAAGCCCAGCAAGCGGATCGAGGCAGGCGGCGCCACGGGAGGGGTGGCGTTCCAGTCCGGATGGGAGGCGGTGGCCTCCGGGCGGTTCGACATCTGCGTGGTCTACGGCTGGGAGACCATGTCGCGCGTCAACACCTGGAAGGGGAACGAGTTCATCGCCCTGGCCTCGGACGTCAGCTTTGATTACCCCGTGGGGGGATTTTACTCCGGCTACTACGCCATGATGGTGGTCCGCCACATGAAAGAGTTCGGGACCTCCGTCGAGCAGATGGCGCTGGTCTCGGTGAAGAATCACAACAACGCCTTCCACAACCCCTACGCCCAGAAACGGATGAACATCCGGATCGAGGACGTGCGGGCCTCCGAGATGGTGGCCTGGCCCCTCACCATGCTCGATATCTGCGTCATGAGCGACGGGGCGGCCGTCACGATCCTGGCCAGCGAGGAGGGGCTCAACAAGCTGGAGAAGGCCACGGGCCGCCGCCCGAAGCCCGCGAAGGTGACGGGGGTCGGGGGCGGCATCGACGCCATGCGGATGGCGGACCGTCCCCACGGGGAGGTGATCCTGCTTCCCCACGAGAAGCCCGAGGATTACAAGGGGCTGAAGTACCCCGGGGTCCACTCGTTCCGGGCGGGGCGCATGGCGTCGAAGACCGCCTACCAGATGGCGGGGATCACCAACCCGCTGGAGGAGCTGGACTTCATCGAGCTGCACGATGCCTACACCTCGTCGGAGATCCAGACCTACGAGGACATGGGCCTGTGCCGCTATGGCGAAGGGGGGAAGTTCGTCGAGGCGGGCAAGCCCTTCATGCCGAATCTGGATTACGGATACCGCTTCCCGGAACAGGGGAAGATCCCCGTGAATCCCTCGGGCGGCCTCATCGCCTGCGGCCATCCCGTGGGGGCCACGGGCCTCATGCAGGCGGTCTTCGCTTTGTGGCAGCTCCAGGGAAGCATCGGCAAGCATTTCGGCAGCAACCAGCTCCAGGTGAAGAACGCACGGCGGGGCGCCATCCATAGCCACGCCGGCACCGGGACCTACGTGGTCGTTTCGATCCTCGAGAAGGGGTTCTAGCCATGGAAGAACAGGAGAAGAAGCGCGTCAAGCTGCCCGAGACCGACGAGGGGACCGTCCTGTTCAACGTGCCCTTCCCCAAGGATCTGAAGGACCTGAAGGGGATGGCGCCCATCATCATCAGGCAGCCGTACCACATCGACTACATCCACAGCTACGGTCAGGATTCGCCCTTCTTTGCCGGCCTGGCCAACGGGAAGCTGTTGGGGACGCGGTGCGGCCCGTGCAAGCACACCTACGGGACACCCCGGCTGCATTGCATGTACTGCGGGAACGAGTGCGACTGGATCGAATTGCCGAAGGAGGGGGCAGTCCATACGTTCACGATCTGCCACTTCGGGAGCGAGGAGTTCCTGAAGGAAACCCCCTTCGTCCTCATCCTCGTCGAGTGGCCGGGGGTGGACACCCTGTTCCTGTCCCGGCTGGTGGGAGTTGATTCGCTCCAGCCCTCCCTCGACTGGGTCGGGATGAAGGTGCGGGCGCAGTTCAAGCGCCTGTCCAAGTTCAAGCCGACCGACGTGTATTTCGTGCCGGCCTAGGAACAAAAAGCGTTCGACGGTTCGGCAGTTCGGTTGTTCGGGTGTTCTCTCGGATTAAGAACGACCGAACCACCGAACACTCGAACCATCGAACGTTTTGTTGGTGAAGCCATGAATTTTGAGTTGACCGACGCCCAGCGCGCAGTTCAGGAGACGGTCCGCGAGTTTGCGGAGCGGGAAATCCGTCCGATCGCTCACCTCTACGACGAGAAGAGCGAGTTCCCGTGGGAGATCGTGAACAAGATGGCGCCCCTGGGGCTGCTGGGCATGATCTTCCCGGAGGAGTACGGGGGGGCGGGCATGGACTACGTGAGCTACGCCCTGGCCCTGGAGGAGATCGCCCGGCACGACGGTGGGGTAGCGCTGACCGTGGCCTCCCACAACTCCCTGTGCAGCAACCACATCTACCTGGCGGGAAGCGAGGAGCAGAAGCGGAAGTATCTCGTCCCCCTGGCCCGCGGGGAGAAGCTGGGGGCCTGGGGCCTGACGGAGCCGGGCTCGGGGAGCGACGCGGCCAGCCTCCAGACTGCCGCCGCGTGGAAAGGGGATCGCTGGATCCTCAACGGCACGAAGAATTTCATCACCCAGGGCACCGTTGCCAGCGTGTATGTAATCATGGCCATCACCGATCGGAACCGAGGGAAGCAGGGGATCTCCGCGTTCATCCTGGAGAAGGGGACGCCCGGATTCCGCCCGGGTCGGAAAGAGGTGAAGCTGGGGGTCCGGTGCAGTGACACCGCGCAACTGCTGATGGAGGACGCAGAGATCCCGCCCGAGAACCTCCTGGGGGAGGTGCACCACGGCTTCCTGGACACCCTGAAGATCCTGGATGGCGGCCGGATCGGCATCGCCGCCATGGCGGTGGGACTGGGGCGGGGGGCGCTGGAGGAGAGCGTCAAGTATTCGAAGGAGCGGCAGCAGTTCGGCCAGCCCATCAGCCGGTTCCAGGCCATCCAGTGGAAGCTGGCCGACATGGCCACCGAGATCGAAGCGGCCCGCCTGCTCACGCTCCGGGCGGCCGCCATGAAGGACCGCAGCCTCCCGATGACCAAGGAGTCGGCCATGGCCAAGCTCTTCGCCTCCGAGGTCGGGATGCGGGCCTGCACCCAGGCCATCCAGATCCACGGGGGCTATGGCTACCTGCGCGACTTCCCGGTGGAGCGCTACTTCCGCGACGTCAAGCTGACCGAGATCGGTGAAGGGACCTCTGAAATCCAGCGAATCATCATCGCCCGGCAACTGCTGGGCCACGAGTGACTCCAGGCGGTCCGGCTTCCCGTTGCGGCCGGACGGCTCTCCGGTACGAGAATCTTCCGAGACACCAGATTCGACCTGAATGCTCGCCTTCCCGCATCTTCTCCCGACAGTTTCTCCTTGACGAGCCCCCACATCCTGTGGCAGACATACCACGTCAATTGCCGTCCGCGGCCCACAGATCGACACGAGGCTTTGCCAGACAATTCCCGCGGTCGGCCTGTGGGTGGATGTCCCCGGAAGCTTGTTTCCAGAAACGGGGCACGGTGCGTGCGCCGACTGCCGGTTCCTGCACTGAACCCCGCCGCCATCAACCCCGAACACAGGAGGAATGCAAGATGACTGGGAAAGGCGCAAGACTCGTCCTTGTGCTCGCGCTAGCCGCGTTGCTCGTCGCCGCCGGATCGCCGGCGCTGGCCCAGACCATCACCCTGAAGGGGGCGAGCCAGTTCGACGACACCCACTCCTTCAACCAGAACATGCTCAAGCTGGAAGAGGAAACCAAGAAGTGCTACAAGAAGCCGGTCAACTTCGTCCTGCACCGGAACCGGGAACTGGGCCTGGAGAAGGACTACTTCGCCTATATGAGCCAGGGGATCTCCGTGGATTACGCGGTGGTCGCCCCCTCCCACATGGCGACCTTCTCCAAACAGGCGACCCTCATGGATATGCCCTTCCTGTTCCGGGACATTGACCACTGGAACAAGGTGCTCTCCACCGGTGAGGCTCTGAAGCCGATCTATGACGACGTCCTGGCCAAGGCGGACGTCATGCTGATCAACTACGGTGGCGGCGGCGTCCGAAACATCGTCGGGAAGAAGCCCGTCCGGAACATGGAGGAGTTGAAGAACTTCCCGATCCGCGTCATGGGGGCGCCCATTCAGACCCGGATGTTCCAGGCCATCACTGCTGCTCCAACGGTCATTGCGTATGACGAGGTGTACAACGCCGTCCTGACCGGGGTGATTCAGGCCGGAGAGAACGAGAGCCCCGGCTGGTCCCAGATGAAGTGGCACGAGGTCGCGCCAAATATCTCGAAGACGATGCACGCTATCACCATCCGACCGCTGGTCTTCAGCGCCAAGACGTTCCGGAAGCTGCCGAAGGACCTGCAGGACTGCCTCCTCAAGGCGGCGCCGATTGCAGGGGCGCATGCCCGCAAGTGGGAGCGGGATGCGGATGACAAGATCCTCAAGCAGTACGAGTCAGAAAAAAAGATCCAGGTCCACGAGTTCAAGGACCGCGCCAAGATCCTGGAATTGGCGGCCCCGGTGAAGGAGGACTTCGCCAAAGAGGTCGGCGCGGACAAAGTCCTGGCGAACATCAACGCGGTGAAGTGAATTCGACGCGGTCCCGCCTAACGCGATCAGGTCCCCCGGCAACGGAGCCGGGGGACCTGATTCTCCCCCCACTTGACAGGGCGCATTCAGGCAAATGACGAGGATTCTGAAGGCCATCCTGCACGGGTACTACCGCCTCCTCCAGGCCGTGATGACGCTCCTCTTGGGCATCATGATCATCCCGGTCACGCTCCAGATCTTCTCCCGGTACACCGGATGGATTCCGCGGTACATCTGGACGGAGGAGGCGGCTCGCTTCTGCTTCATGTGGATGATCATGACAGGCGCCACGATCGCGGTGAGGGACGGCACGCACTTCGTGGTGGATGTCCTCCCACACCCCCGGACGGCGCGCGGACAGGCCCTTGCCGAGATCCTCGTGGACTTTTTCCTGCTGATCGTGGCAGTGGCCTTTGTCGTGTACGTGTATGACTACGCCGTATTCGGTTACTCCCAGACGTCTGAGCTGACCGGGATCAACCTTGCGTGGATCTACGGGATGTACCTGGTGGCCGGGTTGACCTGGGTCGTGTTCCTGGCCGAGCGTGTCTTGAAAGCCCTCCACCCTCACTTCCCGGGCGATCACCATGACGCAAGGTGAGGTTGCCCTCATCCTCTTCGGTATCTTCGCGGTGCTGATCACCCTCCGCGTGCCGGTCGCCTTTGCCCTGGGCCTCGCCTGCGTGCCGATTTTCTTCCTGGACGATCGCCTGTCCCCGATCCTGCTGATCACCGAAATGACCAAGGCGTACAACGCCTTCGTCCTGCTGGCGGTGCCCTTTTTCATCCTGGCGGCGAATCTGATGAACTCTGCGGGCATCACCCAGCGGCTGATTGACCTCTCCCGGACCATGGTCGGGCACTTCAAGGGGGGGCTGGGGCACATCAACGTCATGGTGAGCATGATCTTTGCGGGCATCTCGGGATCCTCGACCGCCGACGCCGCAGGCATCGGCTCGGTGCTCATCCCCGCTATGAGGAAGCAGGGCTACGATTCCAGCTTCACCGTGGCCATCACGTCCTGTTCCTCGGTCATGGGCGTCATCATTCCGCCGAGCATCCTGATGATCGTCTGGGGCGGGATCATGAACGTCTCCATCGGGGGGCTCTTCCTGGCGGGTTTCCTCCCCGGGGTCATGATCGGCCTCTCGCAGATGGTGGCCGTGCGCATCTACGCTGGGATTCGGGGCTATCCGGTCTACGCAAGGAGCTCGTTCCGCGAATTCCTGGGGGAATTCGGCAAGGCATTCTTCGCCCTGATGTCTCCGGGGATTGTCGTCGGGGGGGTGATTTTCGGGTTTGTCACGCCGACCGAGGCATCCGTCTTGGCGGTGCTGTACACCTTTGTGGTGGGCCTGCTTGTCTATCGGTCGTTCAGCATTCCCCAGTTGCCCGCGGTGCTCTACGAAACGGCACGCCTGGCCTCGATCTCTCTTTTCGGCATCGGGACGGCATCGGCCTTCGGCTGGGTGCTCGCCTTCTACCAGATCCCGAAGATTGTCGTGGCGGTATTGGGCACGTGGGCGACCAGTGTAACCGGCGTGGGCATCCTGGTGGCGGTGATCTTC